>JBCKMZ010000130.1:0-2012 GCA_038902975.1 Polaromonas sp. | reverse complement strand
CGACCGACAAGATTTACTACCGTCACTCCGGTTATCCAGGCGGCATCAGTGCCACCAATTTCCGTGACATGCAGACCAAATTCCCGGGCCGTGCCCTGGAAAAAGCCGTCAAGGGCATGCTGCCAAAAGGCCCTCTTGGCTACGCCATGATTAAAAAGCTCAAGGTCTATGGTGGTGCAGAACACCCGCATACGGCCCAGCAGCCCAAGGTGCTTGAGATTGCAGGCATTTCAGCCAACGCACAACGGGAGTTAGCCAAATGATTGGTGAATGGAACAACGGCACCGGCCGCCGCAAATCAAGCGTCGCCCGCGTGTTCATTAAAAAAGGCACTGGAAAAATCACGATCAATGACCGTGACATCCGGGTGTTCTTCGGTCGCGAAACCTCGATCATGATCTGCCGCCAGCCCCTGTTTCTGACCAACCACGTCGAGACGTTTGACATCATGGTCAACGTCCACGGCGGCGGTGAGTCCGGCCAGGCCGGTGCAGTGCGCCACGGTATTACCCGTGCGCTGATTGACTATGACGTAGCACTCAAGCCAGCCTTGAGGCAGGCTGGTTTTGTAACGCGCGATGCGCGTGAAGTCGAACGTAAGAAAGTCGGTTTCCGTTCAGCTCGCCGTCGCAAGCAGTTCAGCAAGCGTTAATTCGTGTGTTCCGGTTTTTGCCGGATATAAAAGCCGCCCGGTTTGCGCCTAGCGGCTTTTTTCATCGCTGCCCTGTATAGGTGCACAATGCCTAGGGGCCCTCTGCATAACTCCCTGCGGTCTGTGATCGCACGGGCTCGAGCGGTCCGCTGCGTTGTTTTTCTTGCCAATAGCTGGGCTATTGACTGCAAAAAGACGCCTTGCGGCCCATCTCGATCCGCACACCACAGCCTCGCCAGAGTTATGCAGAGGGTCCCTAGCCCGAGTAAAAAACCAGACACAAGCTTTTGAAGTTCCGCCTGTTTCACCGTCGCCTAACCATCAGTTCGCCCCGCATGTCTGTGCGTAGCGGTCTGCCTTGGCCTGTGCGCTGGATGCTGGGCGCTGTGATGCTCGGGTTTTCAGCCGCCATTGCCTTGTGGGCTTTTGAGTTTGGCAAAGGTATTGCCGGCCTTGATACCGATTCGAAGGAAGAGCTTCAATCATTGCGGGCGGAAGTCGTTCAACTGCGCGTTGACCGCGAGGGGGCACAGTCCATTGCCAACACTTCTGGCAGTCTGCTAACGGCTGAAAAGGCCGTGCAAGAGAAGATGGCGGGGCAAATACGCCAGTTGGAGGCTGGCAACCTGCTGCTCCGCGATGATCTTGGCTTTTTTGAAAAGCTGCTGCCTGCAGCGGGTGCAGATGGTGTGTCTATCCGTAGTCTGCAGGCCGAAAAACTGTCGGCAACCCAGCTCAAATGGCAGGTGCTGGTGATCCAGCCGGTCAAGGGCGCACCTGATTTCAATGGCAAGCTGGACATGACCATTAACGGCACCCTTGCTGGCAAGCCGTGGATGGTCAATTTGCCGGGTGGGGCACAAGCCCTGCAATTCAAGCAATACCGACGGGTTGAAGGGGTGCTCGATTTGCCGCCTCAAGCCATGGTACAAACCATAACCGCCAAAGTTCTGGAGGGAACGGTTACCCGCTCCGTCCAGACCTTCAAGCTCAAGTAGTTGCTCAAGACCCATACCCATACAGGATTGATTCATGTTCGGCAAAAAAAAACAGCCTCTCATCAAAAGTCTGATCGCCCAAGGCTCCTGCATTGAGGGCAATCTCAAGTTCACGGACGGCCTGCGCATTGACGGCGAAGTCATTGGTGATATTTCTGCCAACGAGGACAGCTCCAGCCTTCTGGTGATCAGCGAATCCGCCACCGTGACCGGGCGTATTTTTGCCGACCACGTCATCATCAATGGCTGTGTGATGGGGCCTGTTCATGCCTCGGAATTACTGGAATTGCAGCCAAAAGCCAAGATTGAGGGTGACGTGTCTTACAAGGCCCTTGAAATGCACCAGGGTGCCATCATCTTTG
>JBCKMZ010000129.1:0-2053 GCA_038902975.1 Polaromonas sp. | reverse complement strand
ACGGCATCATATCGGCCAGGCCCGTCACCACCACATGCTTGAGAGCGGTGTTGCCAATGACTTTGGCCAGAGTGTGCGCAAACACATCAACGATAACCATGGCCTCTGCGCCCGAGTCCTTCAACTGGTGCTCAAGCTCACGGGCGGTGTACATAGGGTTCACATTGACCACCACGTAGCCTGCGCGCAGCAGGCCGAAGAGGCACACCGGGTATTGCAGCAAGTTTGGCATCATGAGCGCAACGCGCGTGCCCCTAGGCAACTTGAGCACCGACTGAAAATAAGCCGCTACCTGCTGCGCCAGTTCATCGAGCTGAGCGTAAGTAAGGGCAACGCCGGTAGAACCGCTGATAAACGCATCGCGCCCGGCGTAGCTTGCCACCGCCTCGTCGAAGTACGCGGCGATGGAGCGCAGCGGCCGAAGGTCAATGTCTGCCGGAACCCCGGCAGGGTAGCTTTTGAGCCAGATTTTTTCCATGCTTTAGTTGGTTGGCGCTGCGCTGGCATTGGCAACATAGGCATGCCCCTGCTGCTGCACGATTTCCAGCAGATTACCGGAGACGATATTCATATCCACCAAATGCAACCCCCAGTCGTCCAGGGTCATGCCATTGATGACGATATCGCCGTCAATGGATGGCAGATTTTATACATTGTAAGCAAGCGGCACAGAACAGCCATGTGTCTCTGTGGCATCACAAACGCGACGGGTTGCTAGGCCGAGCCGCAGGCGACGGCTGATGAAGCTCCCGCCGGGGTAGGGCTGTGTCCATGGGCAGCATGGCGCGTGGTTTGCGATGATGGGCGCAAATTCTTGGGTAATCAGGTCGGCGACTGAGGGGCAGCACGTTTTTCGAGGCCGCATGAGGCCGCTTTTTGATAGGATACTTGGCTTCATGCGGTTGAATTTCCCTGCCCTCCAAAGGATATCTGTCATGACCGACAACTACCTCAACTTCGCCAACTCCAGTCTCGGTGCGCGGCTGACCGCCCTGCTGGGTCTGCCCAGGCCCTTGCCGCTGGAGCGCTACCGTGTCGGCCAACCCGCATTTGAGGGCACGATTCTGCTGGGCGGTGCCGGTACGCCGCAACTGCTGACGGCACTGGCAAGCGTATTCAAGTCGATGGCCGTGCAGACACTGGCGCACGCGCAGTTGCCGCAGTGGATTTCGGTCGCCAACCAGGCCGGCCTAATGACCGGCCGCTGGGGCATCGAAGACCAGGCCGGCGAAAAAGTGAAGGCCTTGGTCTTTGATGCCACGGGTTTGACTGACAGCAGCCAGTCTGCTGCGCTGTACCAATTTTTTCATGCCGCAGCCCGCTCGATCCAAACCTGTGGAAGGGTCGTCGTGCTCGGGCGCCCACCGCAGCACTGCGCCAACCCGCGCCACGCCACCATGCAACGCGGGCTGGAAGGTCTGACGCGATCACTGGCCAAAGAACTCAAGCGCGCCATCACCGTGCAACTGGTCTATGTTGAGGACGGGGCCGAGGACCAACTCGAAAGCACGCTGAGATTTCTGTTGTCGCCCAAGTCTGCCTACGTCACGGCCCAGGTGGTGCAGGTGCGCCCGGCAAAATTACCCAAGGCAGCCGTGGCAACCCTGTCGGCGCTGGATTGGGCCCTGCCACTGGCTGGCAAAAAAGTGCTAGTCACGGGGGCCTCCAGAGGCATTGGCGCGTCGATTGCCGAGGTCATGGCGCGCGACGGCGCGCATGTGATTTGCCTGGATCTGCCGCAGGCCGAAGCGGCTCTTGCTGAAGTAGCAGCCCGCATTGGGGGCAGCGCCTTGGCACTCGACATTGGCACCAGTGAGGCACCGCAAACGCTGGTCGAGGCGGCGCTGGCCAATGGCGGCTGGGACGTGCTGGTGCATAACGCTGGTATTACCCGCGACAAGACCATTGCCAACATGAAAGAACCCCTGTGGCAGGCGGTGGTCGACGTCAACCTCTGCGCCCAGGAGCGCCTCAACGACGCCCTGCTGGCGGCTGGCGCTATCCGCACCGGTGGGCGCATCATCTGCGTTTCTTCCATCTCTGGCATTGCCGG
>JBCKMZ010000128.1:0-2055 GCA_038902975.1 Polaromonas sp. | reverse complement strand
GATAGTCTCCAAACTCAAGACCGGCCTCAATTCCTTCAAGGATATCAAGCTGCCCATCACCGACCAGAGCATTGCCGGCCACGTGGCGCTGTCGCGCAAGATTATCAACCTGGTCGATGTGTATGACGAAGTCGAACTCAAATCTCATCATCCGGGTCTGCGTTTCCTCCAGGAAATCGACAAACGTACCGGTTACCGTACCCAGCAAGTCCTAGCGAGCCCGATCACCACCACCTCCGGCGAACTGCTGGGGGTGGTGCAAATCATCAACAACCGGGCCGGATTGCCCTTCTCCGCCGTGATGGAGGAAGGCATCAAGGTTCTTTGCGAAACCTTGGCGGTTGCCTTTTTTCAACGTAACAAGCCGGCGCAAGCGGCCAAGTCAAAATACGATCAACTGGTTGCCGATGCAGTACTTTCGGTACAGGAGCTCGATCTGGCGATCCGTTCGGCACGCAACAAAAATCTCGACATCGAAGAAATCCTGATTAGCCAATTTCAGGTCAAAGTGCCGGCAATCGGCGCGGCGCTGGCGAAATTCTTCGGTGTGCCCTACGAAACTTACCAGGCCGATCGCATCAAGCCGATGGATTTGCTGAAGCATCTCAAGCGCGAGTATATCGAGCAAAATAAGTGGATGCCGATCGAGGATTCGAGCAACGGCATCGTGGTTCTGACGATGGACCCAGAGCAGGTGAAAAGTTCGCGTATCGTGAATAATGTTTTCCCGAGAAGCAAGCTTGCCTACTGCGTCACCACCGCTGGCGAGTTCAAGCAGAACCTCGATTTGTTTTTCGGCGCTCAGCCCGACACCGACATGTCCTCCATCGGTGATCTGCTTTCCAGCATGGCCGAGGACGGCGTGGAGGTCAGCGACACTTCCGAGGATGTTTCCGCCGCCGCCGACAACGAACTCGTCAAGCTGGTCAACAAGATCATTGTCGACGCCTACCAGCAGGACGCATCCGATATCCACATTGAGCCCGCACCGGGCAAGGAAAAAACCCTGGTGCGTTTTCGCAAGGACGGCTCGCTGACCAAGTACATCGAGGTGCCGGCCAGTTATCGCAACGCCATGGCCGCGCGTATCAAGATCATGTGCGATCTGGATATTTCCGAGCGCAGGAAACCCCAGGATGGCAAGATCAAGTTCAAAAAATTCGGCCCGCTCGACATCGAACTGCGTGTCGCCACCATCCCGTCGGTCGGCGGTGAAGACGTCGTCATGCGGATCCTGCAGGCGGGCGAGCCGATTCCGCTGGAAAGTCTGTGCGTCTTGCCGGCCAATCTGGAGCGACTCAAGACGGCAATCTCCAAGCCTTATGGCCTGTTTTTCGTTTGCGGCCCGACCGGCTCGGGCAAGACCACGACCCTGCACTCGGTGCTGAAGTACCTGAACACCGTCGATACCAAGATCTGGACCGCAGAGGATCCGGTAGAAATCACGCAAAAGGGCCTGCGCCAGGTACAGATCAACAAGAAGGCCGGTCTGGATTTTCCGACCATCATGAGGGCCTTCCTGCGCGCCGATCCGGATATCATCATGGTCGGTGAAATGCGCGATGCCGAGACCACCCGTATCGGCATCGAGGCATCGCTCACCGGCCACCTGGTGTTCGCCACGCTGCACACCAACAGCGCGCCCGAATCGATTACCCGCCTGCTCGACATGGGCATGGATCCCTTTAACTTCTCCGACGCCTTGCTGGGCATCCTCGCCCAGCGGCTGGCCAAACGCCTGTGCAAGTGCAAGGAGGCCTACGTTGCCGGGGAAGACGAGATGCAGTTGTTCCTCAAGGAGTATTGCGCCGAACTGGTGAATACATCGAGCTTCAAGAAGGATCCCCAGGCGGGCTACGACGCGGTCTATCAGGAACTGTTGAAGAACTACGCCAAGGACGGAAAATTCACGCTCTATCGTCCCAAGGGTTGCCCGACCTGCAACGATAGCGGCTACAAGGGGCGCGTCGGCTTGCACGAGCTGATGATCGGTACCGACCAGGTGAAAAAACTGATACAGGAACACGCCCGGGTCGCCGATCTGCTGGCCAGCGC
>JBCKMZ010000127.1:0-2132 GCA_038902975.1 Polaromonas sp. | reverse complement strand
AGCGCCACCAGAAACCGTGCCACCATGTTGTAGGTGGCAATCGCGCTGGTCAGTTCCACAATCTGCGTGGTGTCGAAGTGCTGCTTTAACGATGCGAACACCTCGTCGCTAACCTTCACGTCCAGCGTCATCTGCGCCGCGTAGCGGATCACGAGCTGCTCGACGGCGCCCAGCGCCGGGTGGGCGGCCGATGCACGTGCATCGGCTTTCACCAGGCCATTCAGGGCATCAAGCTCGGCCTGGGTCCCGCCGGCGGCCAGGAAGTCCGGGGCGTGGTGCTTGTACTCGTAGGCCGCGCCGGTCAGCAGCGCCACGGTGCAAATGCCGAGTTCACGCAGCTTGCGGCTGGTGGGCAGCTCGGTGCGTACGGCCTTCAGGTACACATTCCAGCCGCGTGCTAAGGGCTCGCTCCAGAGCAGGGCTTTGTCGAGGGTGAGCAGGGTGCCACCGCGCCGGGCTTCAATGGCTTTAACGAGGTCTGTAGGTTGCGGTTTGAGGGCGGGCGTCCAGTCGGGAATGCGCATGTGTGTCTTTCTGGGGTGAGGGTGT
Source organism: Polaromonas sp. (assembly GCA_038902975.1). Taxonomy (GTDB): domain Bacteria; phylum Pseudomonadota; class Gammaproteobacteria; order Burkholderiales; family Burkholderiaceae_C; genus Polaromonas. Next base: position 1,583 of record JBCKMZ010000127.1, on the reverse strand, counting down.
AGAAGCAGGCGTGGGCAGCCTCAGCGGATAATGCCCAGATGCGAATCCGATTCACAAAAATGCAGGGTGCGGGCAATGATTTTGTCATGCTTGACGAGACCCGGGCACGCCTGAACCTGACGCCTGGCCAGTATCGCTTTTTGGCGGACCGCCACTTTGGCGTGGGTGCTGACCAGATTCTGTCGGTGCGGCCTTCGCCTGCTGAGGGCATCGACTTTGAATACGTGATCCACAACCCCGACGGCGGCGAGGTCGAGCAGTGCGGCAACGGCGCGCGCTGCTTTTTGCGCTTTGTGCGGGAGCAGGGCCTGACGACCAAAGACGCGGTCAAAGTCAAGACCCTGGGCGGTGTGATCGAGCCACGCCTGCAGCTTGATGGCCGCATCAGCGTGGATATGGGCGCGCCGGTATTTGATTTGGCTAAAGTGCCGTTTGATGCTTCTGGGTTGCTTGAAAATATCCAAAACGGGTGGCAACAATGGCCTCTAGCCTTTTATATACGGGCGCAACCAGCTACTGTTTTAATGGCGGTGTTGTCGATGGGAAATCCCCATGCGGTGCAGCTTGTGGATGACGTGGATGCCGCGCCTGTGCTTGAAGTAGGCCCGCTGATTGAAAACCACTCTCGCTTTGCGCGGCGTGTGAACGCCGGGTTTATGCAGGTCGTCTCGCGCAGCCAGATTCGCCTTCGGGTCTATGAGCGCGGCGCTGGCGAAACGCTGGCCTGTGGCACTGGCGCTTGTGCGGCGGTGGTCGCTGGCATAAGGCTTGGCCTGCTGGATAAGCGGGTCGATGTGCAAACCCGCGGCGGATCATTGACCATTGAATGGTCGGGTGCGCTGGATGCACCGGTCATGATGACTGGCCCAGCCGTGACTGTTTTTGAATCAGAGATTGATATTCCTGAATAATTCGCGACAATCCCAAAAATGAACCCCACCGACCACTCCATCACCGAAGACGACATCGCCAATTTTCTGGCCAACACGCCCGATTTTTTTGAGCGCCACGCCGAGCTGCTGGCTAGCGTGCAACTGTCCAGCGGCCATGGCAGCCGGGCTGTCAGCTTGCAAGAGCGCCAAGCCGGTTTGCTGCGCGACAAAATCAAAACGCTTGAAGCGCGTGTGGTGGATATGATTCGCCACGGCCAGGAGAACGTGGGCATTGCCGACAAGTTGCAACGCTGCACGCGCAATCTGTTGCTGACAGCCCATGCTAGAGATCTGCCTGCCACCATCGTGCGTGAGCTAAAAACCCAGTTTTCGATTCCGCAGGCAGCCATCAAGGTCTGGCGGGTCAATGGCATTTTTTCAGGCGAAGGTTTTTGCACCGGTGTCAGCAGCGACGCGCAGGCTTTTGCCTCGTCGCTCACCGCTCCCTATTGCGGCGTTAACTCTGGCTTTGAGGCCGCCAGCTGGCTGCCTGAACCGGCGCTGGCCCTGTCGCTGGCGCTACTGCCGCTGCGCACAGTCCCTGGCGCTGATGCCTTCGGAATGCTGGTCATGGCATCGCCTGATGCGGAGCGTTTTCAGAGCGACATGGGCACTGAGTTTCTGGCGCAGATCGGTGACCTTGCTGCTGCT
>JBCKMZ010000126.1:0-2174 GCA_038902975.1 Polaromonas sp. | reverse complement strand
TCGTGGAAGACTGGAAGGCCGGGCTTGAGACGCATTGGTAATTGGGCAATGGGTTGGCTTTGCCGGTTCAACGCGGGTGCAACAATGCCCCGCGCGATCAACCAGGATTTCGAGCCGAAATCACCCACGAAGATGTTGGCGCCCAGATACCTTTCTCATCCCGTTCTAGGCTTTCGAAGAACGCACCCATTTCCGCTTCAATCTCGGGGCGCTTTGCCTCGGCGGCGTCCTCTCCGGCTTCTCGGAAGACCTCTCCTGCTGGCCCGATGGCCAGAGAAAAGTCGATACATTCTTTGGGCGTGGTCCCCACCAGGATCTTTTCGTCAACACGAGTGAAAGTGACCTCCTCGTATCCGGCGCTCTTCATCATGATACCAACCATTTCCTGATCACCCATGGAGAACGGACCCGGGCCGCAAGTGTCGGCATTCTCGCCGGGAGGTGGTAGGTGTCGCAGGGTTATGTCCTTGGCGGCTTGCCAAGCTGGATTATCCTGCCTCCGGCGCCAGACGATATGGGTCATCCGGCCACCGGGCTTCAAGGCGAGACGCATTCGCCGCAAAGCCGGAACGGGGTTCGTGAAGAACATGGTTCCGAACCGAGCGACAACATAGTCGAATTCGTTCGTGGGCAGTGTGATCTCTGCATCCCCGCGACGAAACTCGACATTCGCCTGACCCTGCGCAGCAGCGTCTTTGCGGGCTTGTTCCAGGAACGCGCCGACGCAATCGATACCAACGACGCGCCCAGTGGGACCGACCATACGGGCAACCTGCAGCGACATATCTCCCCAGCCGCAGCCAACATCTAGCACTGACATTCCTTCTTTGATGGGCAAATTCGGGATCACTGCTGCGGAATGGCGTGACAACCCGCCCTGGAGGATGTGCCGGTACTTTGTAAATTTCGGTTCCAGAACCGAGTTCCAGAACTTCACAAAATCTGTGTCGTTTTCATTGTCCAATGCCATTGCGTACTCTACCTTTGTGAGCAGAGTATCACAGGCATGTGTAGCGCGTCAATCTGGATGGGAATGGCGCGACAATCTGGATGGTGAGCCCGGTGTCGCGGGTGTTGTTAGGGTTCTTCGCACTAGCACGGGTGTGACTTGTCTTATGAGTCCTCTACTCTAATCAACTGAGCTAACGCCCCGAACCAGTTGTAGATGGCTACTTGCTGTGGCTCAGTGCGGTGCTGACAAGCTTGGAGGTGATGTCGACAATCTGGATCATTTTTTCGTAGGGCATGCGCATCGGGCCTATCACGCCGAGCGTGCCGACTACCTTGCCATCGACTTCATAGGGAGCGGTGACGACCGACAACTCCTGATACGGAATCATTTGGCTTTCACCGCCTATGTAAATGCGCACGCCTTCGGCGCGGCTGGACACATCTAGCAGGCGCATCAGTTGGGCCTTTTGTTCAAACAGATCGAACAGCTTGCGCAGGTTGGCCATATCGCCTGAAAAGTCACTGACCGTCAAAAGATTGCGTTCACCCGAAATGACCACCTCATCGCGCGACTCAATGGCCTCGGAGCTGACCTTGACTGCGGCCTGCATGAGTGTGGCGATTTCGCCGCGCAGGGCTTCGACCTCGCGTTGAAGGCGCTCACGCACTTCTTCAATCGCCATGCCGGCATAGTGCGAGTTCAAAAAGTTGGCAGCCTCCACCAGCTGGCTCTGGGTGTAGTCGGTCTCGGTGAAGATGACGCGGTTTTGCACGTCGCCATCGGGCGAGATAATGATGACTAGAAAACGCTTTTCTGAGAGCCGCAAAAACTCAATATGCTTAAACACCGAACTGCGGCGCGGTGCTATGACAACACCGACAAATTGCGACAGGCTGGACAGCATGTGCGCGGCGTTGCTCAAAACCTTCTGCGGTTGATCGGGTGCCAGGTGTGGCGCGGCGATAGATGCGCCGTGTGAGAACTGGCCCGGCTGCATCGTCAGCATGGTGTCTACAAAAAGCCGGTAGCCGCGCGCGGTAGGGATGCGCCCGGCTGATGTGTGGGGGCTGACGATCAGGCCCAGCTCTTCAAGGTCGCTCATCACGTTGCGTATCGTGGCGGGTGACAGCTCCAGCCCGGAAGCCTTCGACAGCGTGCGCGAGCCGACCGGCTGACCATCAGCGATGTAACGCTCCACAAGCGCTTTTAACAACAATCGTGC
>JBCKMZ010000125.1:0-2180 GCA_038902975.1 Polaromonas sp. | reverse complement strand
TCAAAGAGCTCAAGGTCAAGCTGGGCGACAAGATCAATATTGGGGACCTGCTGGCGGTGCTGGAGGGCAGTGCGCCTGCTGCTTTATCTGCAGCAGCTTCTGCACCTGCTCCTTCTAGTTCCTTTTCCGCTTCCGCTTCCGTTCGCCCTGAGCCTATCGAAGGGTCTTCCGCGTCTGTGGCAGTGGCTTCGACAAGCTCAGCCCGAACGGATGCTAATACAGCCCGAACGGATTCACCCGCCGCGCCATCCCACAACCCGACAGTCGCTCCCACCGGCACGCTCCCCCACGCATCCCCATCCGTGCGCAAGTTTGCGCGCGAGCTTGGCGTGCCGCTGGCTGAAGTCAAAGGTGCAGGCCCCAAAGGCCGTATCACGCTGGACGACGTGCAGGCTTATACCAAATCCGTCATGTCAGGCGCAGTGCAAACCCAGGCTATTGCAGCCGCGGCACCCAAAGCCTCGGGTGGTGGTGATGGCGCAGGCCTGGGCCTCATCCCCTGGCCCAAGGTGGACTTCACCAAGTTCGGCCCCATCGAGCGCAAGGAAATGGGCCGCATCAAGAAAATCAGCGGTGCCAATTTGCTGCGTAACGCAGTGATGATCCCGGCTGTGACCAACCACGACGATGCCGACATCACCGACCTCGAAGCTTTCCGCGTAGCGACCAACAAAGAAAACGAAAAGAGTGGCCTGAAGGCCAGCATGCTGGCCTTCCTCATCAAGGCCTGTGTGTCGGCACTCAAGAAGTTCCCCGACTTCAACGCCTCGTTCGATGGTGATGCCATCATCTACAAGCAGTACTTCCACATCGCTTTTGCGGCAGACACACCTAACGGGCTGGTCGTGCCGGTGATTCGCGACTGCGACAAAAAAGGCATCATGCAAATCAGCCAGGAGATGGGTGAGCTGGCCCAAAAAGCGCGTGACGGCAAGCTGGGACCTGCCGACATGAGTGGTGCCTGCTTCACCATATCGAGCCTGGGCGGTATTGGCGGACGTTACTTCACGCCCATCATTAACGCGCCTGAAGTGGCCATCCTGGGGGTCTGCAAAAGCCAGCTGCAACCCGTGTGGGACGCTAATTACCAAGGTGGGGCTTTCCGTCCACGCCTGATGTTGCCGCTGTCACTCACCTGGGATCACCGCGTGATTGATGGTGCTGCGGCGGTGCGCTTCAATGCCTATCTCGGTCAAATTTTGGCTGACTTCAGAAGAGTACTTTTATAACTTTGCGGGACAGACCAAGAGTTACACGAAGTGAACTTTGCTCTGTCCCCAACTGATTGAGAACAAACATGGCACTTATCGACATCAAAGTCCCCGACCTCGATTGCGACCTGTTGGTTTTAGGCGCAGGCCCCGGCGGTTATTCAGCCGCCTTTCGCGCGGCAGACCTTGGCCTCAAGGTCATTCTGGTCGAGCGCTATGCATCCTTGGGCGGTGTCTGCCTCAACGTCGGCTGCATCCCCTCCAAAGCGCTGCTGCACGTTGCCGCCGTGATGGATGAAGTCAAACATTTTGAAAGCCTGGGCGTGACGTTTGCCGAGCCAAAGGTAGACCTCAACAAGCTGCGCACGCACAAAGAAAAAATCGTCGGCAAGCTCACCGGTGGCCTGGCTGCCATGGCCAAAATGCGCAAGATCACGGTAGTGCGTGGCCTGGGTAGCTTCGTCGGCACGCATCACCTACAGGTTGAAGAAACCTCGGGCAGCGCACAGGAAAAATCCGGCAAAAAGCAGACCATTGGATTTAAAAACTGCATCATTGCCGCAGGCTCACAAGCGGCGCGTTTGCCGTTCATGCAGAAGGATGGACTTGATATGGATCCGCGCGTGGTTGACTCCACTGGTGCGCTGGCTTTGAAAGAAGTCCCCAAGCGCATGTTGATTTTGGGCGGCGGCATCATCGGCCTGGAGATGGGCAGCGTCTACAGCGCACTGGGCGCGCGCCTGGACGTGGTTGAAATGATGGACGGCCTGATGCAGGGCGCTGACCGCGATCTGGTCAAAATCTGGCAAAAAATGAACGCGCCACGTTTTGACAACATCATGCTTAAAACCAAAACGGTAGCTGCCAAAGCCACCAAGGCGGGCATTGAAGTCACGTTTGAAGCAGTCGAGCCAGGCGGTACCGCGCCCGTACCGAAAATCTACGACCTGGTGCTGCAAGCCGTAGGCC
>JBCKMZ010000124.1:0-2253 GCA_038902975.1 Polaromonas sp. | reverse complement strand
ACCACGCTGTGGGGGCCGCTGATTGCCGCCATTGTGTTCAGCGTGCTGGCCGAGTCGCTGCGCCTGCAGTTTCCGCAGATCTACATGATGTCGCTGGGTCTGTTGCTGATTCTGTGCGTGCTGTACCTGCCGGGCGGTCTGGCTTCGTTGCGGCTGGCAAGCTTCCAAGGCTGGTGGGCTGACAGCCGCCAGTGGGCGCGCCGCCTGGGCACCAAGGTGAATAAGAATGTCTGACATCTTGCTCGAAGCCCGTGACATCACGGTGCGCTTTGGCGGCCTCATCGCCGTGGACGCGGTCAGCGCCACCTTTCGCGCGGGTGAACTGGTGGGCATCATCGGCCCCAATGGCGCGGGCAAGACCACGTTTTTCAACGCCATCTCGGGCGTGCAGATGCCGACCTCGGGCCAGCTGCTGGTGGCCGGGCGCAACCTGAGCGGCCAAGCGCCGCACCACTACGCGGCGGCCGGCATTGCGCGCACCTTCCAGACGCCGCGCGTGTTTGCCGACATGTCGGTGGCGGCCAACATTGATTTCGGCCTGAAGTTTGCCGGGCGCAAACGCCAGGGCTCCTGGCATCTGCGTGATGCGTTCAGCATTCTGGAGTTGATCGGCCTGGCCTCGTTGACGGATTTGCCGGCCGGGGTTCTCACGCCGTCGCAGCAGCGTGCGCTGGAGATTGGCATGGCGCTGGCCACCCGCCCGCGCCTGCTGCTGCTCGATGAAGTCGCGGCTGGCCTGACCGAGGCTGAGGTCGACAACATGGCGCAGTTGATCCGGCGTATGCGCGATGAACTCGACCTGACGGTGGTCTGGATTGAGCACGCGGTGACGACGCTGCTGAACTATGTGGAGCGCGTGATCGTGCTGCACCAGGGCCGCGTGATTGCCGACGGCACGCCCTTTGATGTGGTGCGCAATGCCGAGGTGATTGAAGCCTATCTGGGCGACGAAATGGTGGAAGACGTGGGGGTGGCGCCATGATGTGGTTTGAGCCGACTCCTTTTGTGCTGGGTGGCTCCAAGCGCGCCCATCTCACGGTCAAGGGCTTGAGCGCGGGCTACGGCGCGTTTCTGGTGCTGCGCGATCTCCAGCTTGAAGTTAAACCTGGCCTGACCGTGATCCTGGGCCCGAATGGTGCGGGCAAGAGCACACTGCTGAAGGCGTTGGCGGGATTGATTCCGCGCGGTGGCGAGGTGCTGCTGGACGGTAAAAAACTGCCGGACAAGACTCACGAGATTGTCAAAGTCGGCATGGCGCTGGTGTCCGAGGGCCGTCAGCTGTTCCCGCAAATGACGGTTACGGAGAATCTGGAGCTCGGTGGCTGGCTGCTAAGCAAGACAGAACGGGCTCTGCGGCTAGAGCAGGCACTCACTGACTTCCCCAAGCTGCGCGAACGGGCCCAACAATTGGCGGGCACCATGAGTGGCGGCGAGCAGCAGATGGTGGCAGTGGCGCGCGCCATGATGAGCGGGCCGCGCCTGCTCATGCTCGATGAGCCTTCGCTCGGCCTGGCACCGAAGATGGTGGACGAGCTGCTGGCCATGGTGCGGCGCATTGCCGATGCCGGCACCACCGTGCTGATGGTCGAGCAGAACGTCAAGAAGGCACTGGCGGTGGCCGATCGCGGCTATGTGCTGGAGCGCGGCGTGCTGGTAGCTAGCGGCCCGGCCAAGTTGCTGGCGCGCTCCAGCGTGATCCGGGAAGCCTACCTCGGTGTCGATACCGCCGGCAAAACGAGCCCGGCGCGGGCTCCTGAAGCAGCGCGCCAGCGGCCGGCCGCGGCCACGGTTTGAACCGATTTCTAATTTATTGCCCAAGGAGTATCAAAAATGTCCGACATCTCCATGTTGATCAATGGCCTCAAGGTTTCCGCCGAAAAAGGTGCCACCTTCGAGCGCCGCAACCCGCTCGATGGCAGTGTCGCTACGCGCGCCCCGGCCTGCTCGCCCGCAGATGCGGTGATGGCCGCCGATGCTGCCGCCGAAGCGTTCAAGAGCTGGAGCCAGACCGGCCCCAGCGCGCGCCGCATGTTGCTGCTGAAAGCCGCCGACGCGCTGGAAGCCAAGACGCCGCAGTTCATCGAGGCCGTTGGGGCCGAGACCGGTGGCACCGCCATGTGGGCCGGTTTCAACGTGATGCTGGCCGCCGGCATGATCCGCGAGGCGGCGTCGCTGACCACACAGATCAGCGGTGAGGTGATTCCGTCTGACGTGCCCGGCTCGCTCGCCATGGGCGTGCGCCAGCCCGCTGGC
>JBCKMZ010000123.1:0-2259 GCA_038902975.1 Polaromonas sp. | reverse complement strand
GGCGGCACGCTTGCGCTGTTTTTGGTTGAGCGTGAAGCAGCCGGCGTTGCCACTACGGGCTACGGCACGCAAGACGGCGGTCGTGCGGCTGAGGTCACATTCGACAACACGCCTGCAACGCTGATTACAAAAGACGGCAGCATCGCGCTGGCCCACGCCATCGACATCGGCATTGCAACCACCTGCGCTGAGGGAGTTGGCGTGATGGACAAAACCATGGCGGTGACGGTGGAGTACATGAACACCCGCAAACAGTTTGGCGTGGCGATCTCCAGCTTTCAAGCCCTGCGGCATCGCGTAGCTGATATGAAGATGCAGCTAGAACTGGCGCGGTCTATGAGCTACTACGCTGCACTCAAACTGAACGCACCGGCGCAGGAACGCAGCGCCGCTATGGCCAGGGCCAAATATCAGCTTGGTGTGTCGATGCGCTTTGTCGGCCAGCAAGCAGTGCAGTTGCACGGCGGCATAGGCGTGACGGATGAATACATCGTCAGTCACTACTTCAAAAAGCTCACTCAGTTGGAAATGACGTTTGGCGATACGCTGCATCACTTGGGCGAGGTGTCGGCGCGCATGCAGGACACTGCCGGGGTGTTTGCCTGAGTCTGTCAAACCCGCGCCAACACACTTTCCAGCGCCTTACCGGTGTACGTACCGAGCTTGACGACTGCCTCTGGCGGCGCAGATGCCACCACTTGACCACCGGCATTGCCGCCGTTCGGACCCAGGTCAATCACCCAGTCAGCCTCGGCAATCACGTCCAGGTCGTGTTCGATGACGATCACGCTGTGGCCGCCGTTGACTAGGCGGTGCAGCACGTGGATGAGCTTTTCAACGTCGGCCATGTGCAGGCCTACAGTCGGCTCATCCAGCACATACAGCGTGTGTGGCGCTTTCTGGCCGCGCCGGGTAATGTCGTCACGTACCTTGCTGAGTTCAGTCACCAGCTTTATGCGCTGCGCCTCGCCGCCTGACAGCGTGGGTGACGGCTGGCCGAGCGTGAGGTAGCCGAGGCCAACGTCTTTGAGCAGTTGCAGCGGGTGGCCGATAGCGGGCATGGATTTGAAAAACTCTACCGCCTCATCGACCTCCATTTTGAGCACATCGCCAATGCTTTTACCGCGCCAGGTAACGGCCAAGGTCTCGGGGTTAAAGCGTACGCCGTGACAGGTTTCACACAGCACTTTTACGTCAGGCAAAAAGCTCATGCCTATGGTGCGTACGCCGGCGCCTTCGCAAGTCGGGCAACGGCCTTCGCCGGTGTTAAAGCTAAAGCGCCCGGCCGCGTAGCCGCGCGCGCGTGCTTCAAGTGTGTCGGCAAACAGTTTGCGAATCGTGTCCCAAAATCCGATGTAGGTGGCGGGGCATGAGCGTGGTGTTTTGCCGATGGGGGTTTGGTCTACTTCGAGCACGCGGTCAACCACGCGGTAGCCTTCTATGCTTTCGCAGCCAGTCCAGCTTGGATGTTTGCCTGCGTCGTCTGCATCGCGGCCGGCTTTGGTGGAGCGCTGCATGACGGCGGCGTGGACGTTGGTGAGCAGCACATCTCTGGCCAGTGTGGACTTGCCTGAGCCTGATACGCCGGTGACGGCGACCAGCCTGAAGAGTGGTACTTGCAGCGTGACGTTTTTCAGGTTGTGCAGGTTGGCGTTTACTACGCTTAGCCAGGAAGTGTTGGCGCTGGCTGCTTGTGGGGCTGCGTTGTGCAGGGCGCTGGCTGTGGCTGCTGCGGCCTTCAGGGCTGCGGCTTTTAATGTTGCTTGTTTTTGTTTGCTTAATGGTTTTGCGGTTGGCGCGTTGGGTGCCGCCGAAATGGGGTCAGAGCCCAATTCGGCTACTTCAGTTACCACTTCCACGTTCGTCTCACGCCGCGCTTGCAAGGGATGCACCAGCGGTCTCGCTAGGTAACGCCCCGTCAGCGACTCCGGCACAAGCGCCAACTCAGCTGCCGTACCCTGCGCCACCAGCCTGCCACCACGCTTGCCTGCGCCGGGGCCTATGTCGATGATGTTGTCGGCGCGGCGAATCGTGTCTTCGTCGTGCTCTACCACCACCAGCGTGTTGCCGCGCTCGCTGAGTTTGCCGAGGGCGCGCAGCAGCATCTGGTTGTCGCGCGGGTGCAGGCCGATGGTGGGCTCATCTAACACATAGCAAACGCCTTGCAGGTTGGAGCCGAGTTGCGCGGCCAAGCGAATGCGCTGCGCCTCGCCGCCTGAGAGCGTGGGCGCGCCACGATCCAGCGTGAGGTAGCCAAGG
>JBCKMZ010000122.1:0-2268 GCA_038902975.1 Polaromonas sp. | reverse complement strand
TCGTAGCGCTTCTTCTTGAGCTCCGCGAGGGCGTCCTTGCCGCTGGCTACGGCCTTGATGCGCACGTCGCCGTTGCCGATCAGGTCGAGCACGTTGTTGCGATGCTGCTCGTCGCCGTCGGCAACGAGCAAGTCCTTCACCTCGCGCTCGGCGAATTTGTTCACGTCGACCAGCGCCTTCTGCAGCGACTCGGCGGTGACCGGCTTGACCAGGTACTCGAAGGCGCCGTAACGCAGGCCGCGCGGACGGTTGTCCTCGGCGGAGATGATTTCCACCGGAATGTGCCGCGTGTCGGGGTTGCGTTTTAGGCGCTCGAGCACCACCCAGCCGTCCATGTCGGGCAGATGCAGATCGAGCGTGATGGCCGTGGGCTTGAACTCGCCGGCGAGTTTGAGTCCATCGTCGCCGCGTGCGGCAACGATGCCCTTGAAACCTTTGCCGCGCGCCGCCCGCAGCAGGATGTCGGCGAAGCGCGCGTCGTCCTCAATGATGAGCAGCGTGCGCTCCCCCGGCTTGATTGCCGCCCGGTCGTCCGCGACAGCGGTTGCCTGAGGCATTCTTCCCTGCGGCGCCTCCTGGGAGTTTTTGGGATCAGAGCCCAAATTCGCCGAGCCTACGGCTCGCCCGGAGGGCGCGGTGCGATGCACCGCAGCGAAATTGGTGTCTGACCCCAATAACTCCTTGCCGGGCGATCCTCCCGGCGTGCCCCGACTGCCCTGCCCGGGTTCGGGCGCGCGCAGCGGGAGGTACAGGACGAAGGTGCTGCCCTGGCCAGGCTGGCTCATCGCCAACCGCAACTCGCCGCCGAGCAGCCAAGCGATCTCGCGCGAGATCGACAGCCCCAGGCCCGTGCCACCGTACTTCCTGGCGGTGCCGGTGTCGGCCTGCTGGAACGCCTCAAAAATGATCTTCTGCTTAGTCGTAGGCAAGCCGATGCCGCTGTCGGTGACATGAAAGCCAATCACCGCCCCGGCGCGGTTGAGCCCGGCATGATCCACGCTCCAGCCCGATTCCACCGCTGCTATGCGCACCGATACCTGACCCTTCTGGGTGAACTTGAAGGCGTTGGAGAGCAGGTTCTTCAGCACCTGCTGCAAGCGCTGTGAGTCGGTGTAAAGGGATGGCGGCAGGCTAGGTGCGAGTTCTACGCCAAAGCCCAGGCCGCGGCCCTGCGCCACGTGGCGGAAGGTCCGTTCGAGCTGTTCGCCGACGGTGGCCAAGGACACGTCCTGAAGGTCCGGCGTCACGGTGCCGGACTCGATCTTGGACAGATCGAGGATGTCGCTGATGAGCGCCAGCAGGTCTTTGCCCGACCCCTGGATGGTCTTGGCGTATTCGACCTGCTGCTCGCTCAGGTTGTGCTCGGCGTTCTCGGCGAGCAGTTGCGACAAGATGAGCAGGCTGTTGAGTGGCGTGCGCAATTCGTGCGACATGTTGGAGAGGAACTCCGACTTGTACTTGGAGGTCAGGGCCAACTGCTCGGCGCGCTCCTCCAGCGTCAGCTTGGCGGCCTCGATCTCGCGGTTCTTGTGCTCAACCTGGACCTTCTGGTCTGCCAGCAGCTTGTTCTTTTCTTCTAGCTCCTCGTTGCTCTGGCGCAGCTCTTCGGTGAGGGTCTTCGACTGCTTGTTCTGCTCTTCCAGCAACTCCGCAGTTTCTTCCAGTTCCTCGTTACTCTGGCGCAGTTCTTCCTGCTGGCTTTGCAGCTGCTGCACCCGCTCTTCGAGGCTGTCATGCTGCTGTTTCAGGTGCTCCAGCATAGCGTTGATCGACTGCGCCAGGCTGGCGACCTCAAGGCTGTCGGCGGCTTCCGCGCGGCCCGTGCCAAAGCCCTTTTCAACGATGTCTCGGGCAAAAAATTCCAAGGCCAGCAAATCCCTGGTCAGCCTTTTGCCGAAGTGCAGACCCAGGGTGATCACCGTCACCACCATGCCGACTGTCAGTATGAAAAATACCCCCAGCGACTGCCAATCGACCGGCCTGGCGCTAGTGTCAAGGCTGGTGAGAACGGCGAAATTAAAATGTTTGTAAATCGGCGGCACATCCACCGCTGCAGCAATCACCGCCTGCGAATGCAACAGTTGTTCAGATTCCTTGCCATGCACGAGCCGCACGCCCTTCTGCGGCGAAAGCGCGTCCAATTTGATTCTGTAGAGCAAGGCACCTTCCGCCGAATTCGAGTGCGAAAAGACAATGAACTTGACCGCCAGCAGCTCTTCGCCCCCTTTGCCATCTTGGCCGAGCTGCACCCGTGAAGCGGGTTGGCCG
>JBCKMZ010000121.1:0-2377 GCA_038902975.1 Polaromonas sp. | reverse complement strand
GTCGATCCGCTAATCTGAAAAAGGAGCTAGAAGACCTATTCAATAGCCAAAACAAAAGTCCGCGCAAGGACACCACCTCTATTCCTGCAACCTTCTTGCGCGTTACTGTTGCGCTTTGAAAAAGGTGGCAGCAGGTCAGTGAAACATGCGCCGGCCCGGCAGCGTCCGTTCAGGGCTGGTTTTGCAGCCACTCACGCACCGCCTGCGGGTACAGGATGTGTTCCTGCACCAGCACCCGCGCGGCCAGTATTTCGGCGGTGTCACCCGGCAGCACCGGCACCACCGCCTGCGCCAGGATCGGGCCATGGTCCAGTACGGTCGTGACCTGGTGCACCGTCGCCCCCGCTTCTGTGCAGCCCGCATCGATGGCGCGCTGGTGCGTGTTCAGGCCCGTGAAGGCGGGCAACAGCGATGGATGGATGTTGATGAGCCGCCCGGCATAGTACTGCACAAACCCGGGTGTGAGGATGCGCATGAAGCCAGCCAGCACCACCAGGGTTGGCGCGTAGCTGTCGATGCGGCTTTGCAGCACGGCATCAAAGGCATCACGCGACTCGAAGGTGCGGTGGTCAATGGTTTGGGTTGGAATGCCCAGCGCTGCGGCAATTTGCAGGCCTGCGGCATCCGGCTTGTTGCTGATCACCGCAGCAACGCCAGCGCCGAATTGCTGCTGCCAGTCCTGCTGCTGCGCAGCCTGGACGATGGCCGCCATGTTAGAGCCTCTGCCCGAAATCAGGATCACAATGTTTTTTGGTTTGCTTGGCATGGACCCTAGTTTATGGCCATCGCCGCACAGGCCCAGTCGGTCCAGTGGGCGCTGGCGCCTAATTCTGCAAGGCGGAATCGCTCGCTGTTTCTCCCAACTGGGACATAAAATTCCGAACGACCGTGCTAAAAATGGCGAAGTTACAGAACCGATGGAGATACGCATTTTATGGATTTAGCTTTCACCCCTAAAGAACAGGCCTTCCGCGAAGAAATTCGCGCCTGGGTTCACGCCAGTCTGCCGGCGGATATTTCGCACAAGGTACACAACGCCTTGCGTCTGTCGCGTGACGATCATCAGCGTTGGGCCAAAATTTTGGGCAAAAAAGGCTGGTTGGGCCACGGCTGGCCGAAAGAGTTTGGCGGCACCGGTTGGAGCGCGATTCAAAAACATTTGTTTGAAGAAGAGTGTGCATTGGCCGGTGCGCCGCGCGTGATTCCGTTTGGCCCGGTGATGGTCGCACCCGTCATCATGGCGTTTGGCAACGCAGAGCAACAGCAACGCTTTTTGCCCGGTATTGCCAGCGGCGAAGTGTGGTGGAGTCAGGGTTACAGCGAACCTGGCTCGGGATCTGATCTTGCATCGGTCAAGTGCAAGGCTGAAAAGCAGGGCGGCAAATACATCGTCAATGGCCAGAAAACTTGGACCACGCTCGGCCAGTACGGTGAATGGATTTTTTGCCTGGTGCGCACCAGCAATGAAGGCAAGCCACAAACCGGTATTTCGTTTTTGCTGATAGACATGAAATCACGCGGCGTAACGGTACGCCCTATCAAACTGCTCGATGGCGAAAGCGAAGTCAATGAAGTCTGGTTTGACAACGTCGAAGTGCCGCTTGAAAACCTGATTGGTGAAGAAAACAAGGGCTGGACTTATGCCAAGCACCTGCTCAGTCACGAGCGCACCAATATTGCCGATGTGAACCGCGCCAAGCGCGAGCTGGAGCGGCTCAAGCGCATCGCCAAAACCGAAGACGTGTACGACGATGCGCGTTTCAGGGACGAGATCGCCAAGCTTGAGGTGGATGTGGTGGCGCTTGAAATGCTGGTGCTGCGCGTGTTATCAAATGAGAAGTCAGGCAAAAACTCTCTCGACATTGCAGGGCTCTTGAAGATTCGTGGCAGTGAAATCCAGCAACGCTACAGCGAGCTGATGATGCTGGCCGCTGGCCCTTTCAGCCTGCCGTTGATTGAAGAGGCGATGGAGGCCGGCTGGCAAGGCAACTTCCCAGGCGGTGAGCTGAGTAATGCGCCGCTGGCAGGTACGTACTTCAACATGCGCAAAACCACAATTTATGGCGGCTCGAATGAAGTGCAGCGCAATATCGTTTCGCAGTTTGTTCTAGGTTAAAAAAACAACACCAAAGGATTCGCATCATGGATTTTGATTTCACCGACGACCAAGAACAACTGCGCGACGCAGTCCGCAAATGGGTTGACAAAGGCTACACCTTTGAGCGCCGCAAGGACATCACCAAAGACGGCGGATTTTCACGCGCGGCTTATGGCGAACTGGCGGATCTGGGCCTGGCCGGGCTGTACATTCCCGAGGCCAATGGCGGTCTCGGCATGGGGCCGGTCGAAGGCATGGTGGTGATGGAAGAACTCGGGC
>JBCKMZ010000120.1:0-2395 GCA_038902975.1 Polaromonas sp. | reverse complement strand
AGTTCGTGAAGAAGTTCGTGGCCAAGGCCAGCGCGCTGCCGCTGGGCGACCCGCGCAAGCCCGGGCCGGTGGTGCTGGGCTCGGTGATTGGCATGAGCACGGTGGAGCATTGCAATGCGCTGATCGACGATGCGCTGGCCAAAGGCGCCAAGTTGCTGTGCGGGGCCAAGGCGACCAACACGCTGATGCCCGCCACAGTGCTCGATTTTGTGACCCCCGCCATGAAGATTTATCACGAGGAAACCTTCGGCCCGGTCAAGTGCATCGTGCGGGTGAACGGGGTGGAGGAGGCCGTGGCCTGCGCCAACGACAACGAATATGGCCTGTCAGCTGCGGTGTTTGGCGCCGACATCGCGCGCGCCTTCAACGTGGCATGCCGCATCGATTCCGGCATCTGCCACGTCAATGGCCCGACCGTGCACGACGAGCCGCAAATGCCGTTTGGCGGCGTCAAGGGCAGCGGCAGCGGCCGCTTCGGCGGCAAGACCGGCGTCGCCGAATTCACCGAACTGCGCTGGATCACGATCCAAACCACGCCCAGGCATTACCCCTTCTGATACTTTGTGGGACAGACCGCAGCCACACGCAGTGGGCAAGCTCTGTCCCCAACATTTCAGGATTAACATTGCCGCCTGGGCACCCGAGGGAACCTCGGCCGTAGGCGGCATTCGCCTGGGCGTGCAGGATTTGCTGGCCCGCCCGGCCCCGCCCACACTGGCCGAACGCGAACCGCCCCAGCCGCGCGCGCCACGCGTCCGTGCAGAACCCATCCCGCTGATGAGCGTGGCCTTCGTAATGCAAACCCTGGCCGAGGTGCGTGATGCCGATTCCATCGTGGTGGAAGAGGCGCCCAGCTCGCGGGCGGCCATGCAGGCTCACCTGCCGATCTTTCACAGCGAAACTTTTTACGCCATGTGCAGCGGTGGGCTGGGCCACGCCATGCCTGCCGCCGTGGGGGTGGCGCTGGCCAAACCCGACAAAAAGGTGATCGGCCTGCTGGGCGACGGCTCCAGCATGTATTCCATCCAGGCGCTGTGGAGTGCGGCGCAACTCAAGCTGCCGATGACCTTCATCGTCCTGAAAAACCGACGCTACGCCGCGCTGCAGGAGTTTGCACCGACATTTGGCTTCAGACCCGGCGAAACCCTGCAAGGCACCGACCTGCCCGAGCTGGACTTTCTGGCGCTCGCCAAAGGCCAGGGTTGCGATGCCGTGAACGTGCGCGACGCCGACCAGCTTGCCAGCGTGTTACACAGCGCCCTAAAATCGCCCCGACCGATTCTGGTCGAAGTAGACGTGGCGTGACCGGAAATCAGGCATAAAAAGGCGTGGCTGCGGATCATGCCGTCTTTGGCGAACAGCAGGTGCGCGCCGCTGCGCCAGGTGTGGCGAGGTCAATCAGCAGGCGACGTACGACCAGCTCAGTCATGTTGTTGCTGAAAATTTAAGTTCATACACGTTCACGCAGCTCGCGGCGCAAAATTTTGCCGACATTGCTCTTCGGCAGTTCCGCCAAAAACTCCACCTCACGCGGCACTTTGTAGGCGGTCAGGTTTTCACGACAATGCGCCAACAGCATCACGTCGGTCAGCGCCGGGGATTTTTTGACCACGTAAATCCTGACGGATTCACCCGAGTGTTTATTCGGCTTGCCGACGGCGGCTACTTCAAGTACGTCGGGGTGCAGCATAACCACTTCTTCGATTTCGTTCGGGTAGACATTAAAGCCTGACACCAGAATCATGTCCTTGAGGCGGTCAACCAGTTTCAGGAAACCGTTGCCGTCCATTACCGCCACATCACCAGTGCGTAGAAAACCATCCGCCGTCATGACGGCTGCCGTTTCGACCGGGCGCTGCCAGTAGCCCTGCATTACCTGCGGGCCGCGAACACACAACTCGCCGGGTTCACCCACCGCAAGCTCCCGGCCTTCTGCATCACGGATGGAAACCTCGGTAGACGGCACCGGCAAGCCGATGCTGCCGTTAAACGCCTTCAGATCAAGAGGATTGACCGTCACCGTGGGTGAACATTCCGTCAGCCCATAACCCTCGACCAGCGGTGCGCCCGTGATCTGTTGCCAGCGCTCTGCCACCGGGCGCTGCACCGCTGCGCCGCCGCCAATGGCGAAGCGCAGTTTACTGAAATTGATTTTTGCAAAATCCGGGTTGTTGACAAGCCCATTGAACAGCGTGTTGACCGCCGGCATGGACGCAAAACGGTAGCGGGCCAGGATCTTGACAAACGCCGGTATGTTGCGCGGGTCTGCGACCAGTACATTGGTTCCCCCCATGCCGATAAAACCCAGGCATGCGCCCAGTGCAAAGATGTGATACAGCGGAATCGCAGTGATGCTGATGAGGGCTTGACTTTTATCCAGGAAGGGGGCGCTCCA
>JBCKMZ010000119.1:0-2416 GCA_038902975.1 Polaromonas sp. | reverse complement strand
ATCGGCACGGCTGCTGACGCTTTTTCCTCCGTCCAAACGCGCCAAATGATGTTCTACGCAATCGAACGCTAGGTCTGCGGAATCCGTTTCAACACTTCAATGCGTCTTGAACGAATCGCCACATAGCCGTCCGCGGACAGATCGTGCAGGGTTCTGCTCACCATATCCCGCGACGCGCCGACGCGTTCCGCAAGCTCTTGTTGGGTCATACGTTCGGTGAGCACGCCGACGCCGCATTGTTCCGGCGTGAGGCTGGTGAGCAGGCTGGTGAGACGACCGTAAACGTCGAGCAGCGCCAGGCGCTTCACGTTCTCCACCGCGATGCGCGTGCGGCGAATCAGTTTCGCAATCAACTGCAGTGCAAAGTCGGGATTGGCGGCGACGTAGCGGCGCATCATGTCGCAGGAAATCAGCGAGCAAGTCGTTGGCTCGAGCGTCACTACGGAGGCGGAACGTAGCCCTTCATCCAGCGCCATTTCGCCGATCGTTTCGCCGGGGCCGTAGGTGTCGAGAATGACCTCCTTGCCTTCGCGATTACTCGAAAAGACCTTCACCCGACCAGCGAGAATGACGAACATGGTGTCGCCGCGCTCACCCTCGCGAATGATCATGGCGTCTTTGGCAAAGGTGGTGATGCGGCCCTGCTCGGCAACTGCGCGCAAAAGTGATTCGCGAATCGCTGCAAATTGGGCGGATGTGGGCGCGGTGGATGTGGGCGCGGTCTTTGGCATGCGGACTATTCTGCGATGTTGTCGCGCGATTGTAAAACCCTGCGTTGCTCGTTGCGTTGCTCGTATCGCTCGCGTGGGCTATTTTCGCCGCAGTCGGTAGAGCCGCGCAGCACCGAACTCTTTGGCCAACGGTTCAGTGCCAACGAGGTCGCAGCGGAATCCAGCATCTAGCCGGGACGCGAGCACCGCTGCGAACGGCTCGGTGACCAGCACCTGCCCTGGCACGACAATCGGCTCGACACGCGCGGCGCGTGTGACGTGCGAGCCGTAGTGTGCGAGCTTGTCGGTTACCGGGTCGATGGCGGTGAACACCGGGCCGGCGTGCAGGGCAATGCGTACGTGGGTGTCGGCGGGAAGCCGCATCGCGCGCCAGTCGATGGCACCCACCGCATCCGAAAGGGCGAGCGCAAAGTGCGCCGCTTCTTCTGGTGTCGCGAACACGGCGTAGAGCCCATCGCCACGGGAGCTTATTTCCAGCGGTGTGACGGCGATCTGGCGCAACGTCTTCGGCACCAGCCCAAGAAAGGTGGTGAAGAAGGTGGGGCAATACTCTTCGGGCATGCGACTGAAGCCTTCCACGTCGGCGAACAATAACGATTTGATGGTGCGTCCGGCTGCGGCCATCGGCGTCTGACCAGGCTGCGTAGCAAAGCCAAGCGCCGCCGAAGACTCAGCGGGTGCAGCAGGTGCAGCCGCACGAATGTCGGCTAGATCGATGATCTGGTGCAACTTCGCTTGCGAAGCCCAGGTCGCGAGTGTCGCGAGCGTGCCGCCAACGCCGCCCGCTTGCGAGCGATCCGAGACAACCAACATGTGCGGATCGACGGCGAGTTCTTTCGCGCGAAGGAATGCCATCCCCTGAATCAAATTTGAGGCGTGCTCAAACAGCGTGTCGTCACCGAGATAGCGTTCGCTGGTCGCATATGTGACGGAAGTCGCAGCCGCCATGATCCGGTCAAAACGCTGTAGCCAGTTTCCCCCGGCGCGGCTAACGCTCTGTTCGACGTAATCTTCGCGCGAGAAAGGCAGCACGATGTTGATCTCCTGTTGGCGCGCCAGCATCGCTTCGCAAAACAAAATGTCACTGCCGCATGCCGCTTGTGCGTAGCCGATTACGGGAACGCTGTCGGCGACGGAGCGTTCTATGGCCACTTTCACGGCGTCTTCGATGGCAGGCGGAAATCGTGGTTTGGTGCGGTCCGGCGAATCGATCATGTGACCCGAAAACGCGATGACCCGTGGACCCGGAATTTCGGCCAGCGCGCGCGTGGCAGCGGGGAGCACTTGCGCCAGCAACTGCAACTGGCGACGCATGCTGGCGATATCACCATAGCGGCGACCGGCGCGACGATTGGCGTCGCGATAATAACGGCACGCTTCTTCAGTGCGCGCCAGCAGCAGCATGGCCTCACCGCGTGTGGCGTCGTCCCAATGGGTCGTGGCGTCGCGTGCGGCGGCGAGTTCTTCGAACACCTGCTGCGCAAGCTTTTCTGCTGGCGCATTTCGTCCCGCGACCCGCAGCATCGACGCTGCATTGATACGGGCGTGAACGCTGGGGCACAAGTGATCGGCGCGCTGGTAGGCGTCGATGGCAGCCATCAATGCCGCTTCGCTGCCAGTCTCGATATAGGCGTCCTTCGCAACGCGGCCAGCGAGACTCTCGATATCGGCAGCCATTGCGGCAT
>JBCKMZ010000118.1:0-2418 GCA_038902975.1 Polaromonas sp. | reverse complement strand
TTACTTCACCCTAGCTGGACGCTCGCCGTTTAGCCGCTTGGTGTACCCAGTACCGGAGGCCGCAGGGCTGGGCGTACACCTGACGATTGACCTTGGCGGCCAGGCCAAGTTTGGCCCTGATGTGCAGTGGGTGGACTCACCCGAGGATCTGCTGGTGGACCCGGCGCGGGGGGATGCGTTTTATGCCGAGGTGCGCAAGTATTGGCCGACCTTGCCCGAAGGTGCGTTGATTGCCGGCTATGCAGGCATTCGTCCCAAGATTCAGGCACCACACGAACCTGCCCGGGACTTCATGATCCAGGGGCCAGCCGAGCATGGCGTACCCGGACTGGTGAATTTGTTCGGCATTGAGTCTCCAGGACTGACGAGTTCGCTGGCCATTGGATCCCATGTGGCCGCGCAATTGGCTGGTTGGCGATGGCTCTAAAAGGACTAGCGACTGTTTTTGATCAGCGTCGCCGCCTGCTTTACCAACCCCGGCCCCTGGTAGATCAGGCCGGTGTAGATTTGCACCACATCAGCGCCGGCTTCGATCTTGCTCACCGCGTCTTCGGCGCTCAGGATGCCGCCCACGCCAATGATGGGGTAAGCCTTGCCCAATGCAGCACGCAGTTGGCGGATGACGCGGTTGCTCATCTCCAGCACCGGTGCGCCTGACAGGCCGCCGGTTTCATCTGCATGGCGCAGGCCCTGCACGGCCTCGCGGCTCAACGTGGTGTTGGTGGCGATGACACCGTCCATGCCGTGGCGTTTGAGCGTGGCGGCAATCACCTGCACCTGCGCCTCATCGAGGTCTGGCGCAATTTTGACAAAATCGGTACGCGCTTGCCGTGTTCTTTGGCCAGTGTTTCGCGGCGTTCGGCGATGCGGTCCAGCAGAGCGTGGAGCACCTCGTCGCTTTGCAGGGCGCGCAGGTTCTTGGTGTTGGGGCTGGAGATGTTGACGCTGACATAGTCGGCATGCGGGTACACGCCGCCTAAGCAAATCAGATAGTCATCGACTGCATTTCCAATGGATGTGGCGGCGTTTTTGCCGATGTTCAGACCCAACAAGACCTTGTTCTGAGTCTTGTTGTTTGTACCCTGCCTGCGAACGGCAGATTTTTGTACGTTGGCCAAAAACGTATCCAGCCCGTCGTTGTTGAAACCCAGCCGGTTAATCAGTGCGTTGGCCTCTGGCAAGCGAAACATGCGCGGCTTTGGGTTGCCGTTTTGGGCCAACGGTGTGACGCTACCAACTTCAATAAAACCAAAGCCCATGGCGGCAAGGCCATCAATGCAGCGGGCGTTTTTGTCCAGCCCTGCGGCCAGGCCCACGCGGTTGGGAAATATCAAACCAGCCAGCGTGACCGGGTCGTCAACCCGCGCTGCGCAGTAGGCCAGAGAGAGCGGCGTGCCCTGCGTGCAGGCCAGCGAGGCCATGGTCAGTTCGTGGGCGGTTTCCGGGTCCAGGCGAAATAAAAATGGACGGACCAGAGCATAGGGGAGCTTTTGGAGCAGAGACATTGGATAATTTGGATGTTTTCGAATCAGCCTCCATTGTCGCAAACCTGCGGCCATCAAACCCATCGCCGATCTTAAAAATGACCCAAGACGAACTCAAAACTCTAGTTGGCCAGGCCGCACTGGCCTATGTTGAACCCGGCAGCATCGTGGGGGTCGGCACTGGCTCGACGGTCAATAAGTTTATTGATGCGTTGGCCAGCATGAAGGACAGCATTGCCGGGGCGGTGTCCAGTTCTGTCGCATCGACCGAACGCTTGGCGGCGCTCGGCATCAAGGTGTTTGATGCGGCCGAGGTTGAGGAACTGGCTGTGTACATCGACGGCGCTGATGAAATTGACCACGCGGGCTACATGATCAAAGGCGGTGGTGCGGCACTGACACGGGAGAAGATTGTGGCAGCGCAGTCGCGCAAATTTGTCTGCATTGCAGACGCTTCAAAGCTGGTACAAACGCTGGGCAAATTCCCGCTGCCGGTGGAGGTGATCCCGATGGCGGCAGGGCGCATTGCACGCCAGTTTCTGGCTTTGGGTGGCACTGCAAAATTGCGGTTAAAAGAGGGTGCGCCGCTGGTAACAGACAACGGCCAGCAGATTCTGGATGTGACGGGCTTGATGATTACCGACCCGCTGGGGTTTGAGTCAACCGTCAGCCAGTGGCCGGGGGTGGTGTCGGTGGGCGTGTTTGCTTTTCAGAAGGCTAATGTGTGTTTGCTGGGCGGCGCGGGTGGTGTCAAAACTTTGGTGTTTTAAAACCGGATGCCACCTGGGTTGTCCGTCGTAGCTGCGGGCTGCACGGGTGCGGGGGGTGCGCGAGCGGGTGCGGGGCTTGCCGCAGCGGCAGGTGCAGCAGAAGGCGCTACCGCAATCGCAACCAGCGGCGTTGCGGGTGACTGGCGATAGTTGGAGGGCAAAAT
>JBCKMZ010000117.1:0-2573 GCA_038902975.1 Polaromonas sp. | reverse complement strand
GTATCTGTGAGCGTGACTTCAAGCGAGGGCATCGCTACCGCAACAGCGCCGGAATTTTTAAGCATAAAGGTGAGGCGGTATGAATCAGCACTGACCTTGTTGAAAGACGAACTGTCGATGACCAGCGAGTCCATCCTGCGCAGGGGAGCCACTTCACAATGAAGCTGTTCGCACAGTTTCTGTATCCACGGTTTAAAGGCTGGGTCGGCTGCGGCCAGGCTATCTCTTTGCTGAAGCAGAACCTGCAAAACCAGCAAGACCACCAGCGCGAACCCAAACAGGCCAAGCGCAACACGCACACCTGGCTTGCGCCAGAATGCCCGCCGCTTTGCATCGCGGACAAACGAGACATCCTTCGCATCATCAGGTGGGTCCAGCGGGAATTCACTTAGAACGTCTCTATCGTCTCTATGGTCGCTGCGTACAGCTGAATCTGCCGGTGCGTTCAAGCCTTCCTCGTGCCCTGCCTGCGCCTGTATCGGTAAAGGGGCGGGAGTAGAGGTATTGGCAGGGTCAGGAGCGGAAGTTTCCTGTGTGGCCTGCAGATGCAGCGACGCATCAAAAACCTCAGCACAATGCCCGCATCGCACCCAGCCCTGAGAGACTTTGAGTTGATCGGTCACGACTTTGAACATCGTGCCGCATGCGGGGCAGCGCGTAATCAGGCTCATTTAGCGGTGCATTTTAAAACCTGGCGGTCATCAATATCCAACCGTCTTCGCTGTCGGCCACTTGCAGAGCGCACCACGGCGCGTAAGCGGCTTTCAGTTCGTCAGCCTGCCGGGCCAAGATGCCCGCCAGCACCAGATTACCACCCTTTTCAACATGCCCGCACAGCAGCGGCGCCAGCACTTTTAGTGGCGTGGCCAGAATATTGGCGAGCACTGTTTGATAGCTGCCTTGGGCTTTGTCTGGCAAACCCGCATGGAGGCGCACATGGTTGGCATCGGCGTTGGCGCGCGTTGATTGAACAGCCGCTTCGTCGATGTCCACAGCGTCAATCTCTAGCGCACCAAACTTGGCTGTGCCAATAGCCAGAATGCCCGAGCCGCAGCCGTAGTCGAGCACCCGTCCGAAGGCGGCAGTTTTCGAGATCCATCGCAGGCACATGCGCGTTGTCGGATGCGTACCGGTTCCAAACGCCAAGCCCGGGTCCAGCCGAATCAACTGTTTGGCCTCTGCAGGCGGCTCGTGCCAGGTCGCAACTATCCAGAACTCGGGCGTGATCTCGACTGGCGTGAACTGTGATTGCGTCAGCCGCACCCAGTCTTGTTCGGGCACGGCCTGGATTGCCAGCAACGCGCAATCAGCAAAAAAATCTTGCGCTTGCAACAACTGGGATGCCTCGCGGGCCAACGCCTCAGTGGCAAACAGCGACACCACACGCGAGCGATTCCAACCCGCCTTCGGTGGTGGCATGCCCGGCTCGCCAAACAGCGCCTGCTCGTCAGCGGTTTCTGCATCAGCGTCCTCAACCGAAACGCTAAGCGCGCCCGTCGCATCGAGTGCCTCGCTGACAGTTTCAACACTGTCGGCGGGCACCAACAAAATGAGTTCAAACATGCTGTGTATCTGGCCCCCACGTTCACTCACTTTGTGTAGCTCTCTGCCCCCCGAGGGGGCTGTGCTTACTTGGGGCGGCCCGGCGCTGCGCACGCTTACACGCTTAGCGAACACGCTTTGAAAGCCACTCTTCAAGGTAGTGAATGTTGGTGCCGCCATCGATGAACTTGGCATCCACCATCAGCTCGCGGTGCAGCGCTATATTGGTGTTGATGCCTTCAACCACGGTTTCAGCCAGCGCGCCTCGCATCCGCGCCAGGGCCTGTTCACGCGTGTCGCCATGCACAATGATTTTGCCGATCATCGAGTCGTAATTCGGCGGCACAAAATAATTGGCATAAATATGCGAGTCAACCCGCACGCCCGGCCCGCCCGGTGTGTGCCAGGTCGTGATGCGACCCGGCGAAGGTGTGAATTTGTACGGGTCTTCTGCGTTGATGCGGCACTCGATCGAATGCCCCTTGAACTGGATGTCGCGCTGCCTAAAAGGCAGCTTTTCACCAGCAGCCACCATGATCTGTGTGCGCACAATGTCAATGCCCGTGATCCACTCCGTCACCGGGTGCTCGACCTGCACACGGGTGTTCATTTCGATGAAGTAGAACTCACCGTTTTCATACAGAAACTCGAACGTACCCGCGCCGCGATAGCCGATTTTTTTAGCCGCCGCCACGCAGCGCTCGCCGATACGCTCGATCAGTTTGCGCGGAATGCCGGGCGCTGGCGCTTCTTCAATCACTTTTTGGTGACGACGCTGCATTGAGCAATCTCGCTCACCGAGCCAGACCGCGTTTTTGTGCTGGTCGGCCATGATCTGGATTTCAATATGCCGGGGGTTCTGCAGGAATTTTTCCAGGTAGACCTCCGGGTTGCCGAAAGCCGCCCTGGCTTCGGCCTTGGTGGTTTGCACCGCGTGCAGCAAGGCCGCTTCGGTGTGCACCACGCGCATCCCGCGCCCGCCACCGCCGCCCGCCGCCTTGATGATGACCGGGTAGCCCACCTGCTTGGCG
>JBCKMZ010000116.1:0-2585 GCA_038902975.1 Polaromonas sp. | reverse complement strand
GGCGGCGGTCTGAAAAGCCTTTTTGCTTCAGCATACGGAGCGTGACGGCATCCATCGAGTCCAGCGTCGTGGTTTCAAGTTCCAGCTCTATCTTGACGATTTGCTCTATCTGGACCAGAAACCATGGGTCAATTTTGGTCAGCGCAAAGACTTCATCAACACTCATACCGAGTGCAAACGCATCGCCCACATACCAGATGCGGTCTGGCCCTGGTGCGCCCAGCTCCTTCTCAAGCACTTCGCGATCCTGCGTTTTTTCGTTCATACCATCTACGCCAACCTCAAGCCCGCGTAATGCTTTCTGGAAGGACTCCTGGAAGGTACGGCCCATGGCCATGACTTCACCGACCGACTTCATCTGCGTCGTCAGGCGCGAATCGGCTGTCGGAAATTTCTCGAATGCAAAACGCGGAATTTTCGTGACGACATAGTCAATGCTGGGCTCAAAACTCGCGGGGGTAGCGCCACCGGTAATGTCGTTACGCAACTCGTCGAGCGTGTAGCCAACCGCCAGCTTGGCTGCAACCTTGGCAATCGGAAAGCCGGTGGCTTTTGATGCCAGCGCCGATGACCGCGAGACACGCGGGTTCATCTCTATCACCACCATGCGGCCATCGACCGGGTTGATGGCAAACTGCACGTTGGAGCCGCCGGTGTCCACACCGATTTCGCGCAGCACGGCTAGACTCGCATTGCGCATGATCTGGTATTCCTTGTCGGTCAAGGTCTGGGCTGGCGCTACCGTGATGGAGTCGCCGGTATGCACGCCCATAGGGTCGAGGTTTTCAATCGAGCAGACGATGATGCAGTTGTCGGCCTTGTCGCGCACGACTTCCATCTCGTACTCTTTCCAGCCCAGCAGCGACTCTTCAATCAGCAGCTCATGGGTGGGTGAGGCCTCCAGGCCGCGCTTGCAAATCGTCTCAAATTCTTCAGAGTTGTAGGCAATGCCACCGCCGGTTCCGCCCAGCGTGAAGCTGGGGCGAATCACCGTCGGGAAGCCCAACATTTTTTGCACTGTCCAGGCTTCATCCATGCTGTGCGCAATGCCGGAGCGTGCGGAGTCGAGACCGATTTTGGTCATGGCGTCCTTGAACTTCAGCCGATCTTCGGCCTTGTCGATGGCCTCGGGGCTGGCGCCAATCAGCTCAACCTTGTACTTTTCCAGGATGCCGTGGTGCCACAGGTCGAGCGCGCAGTTTAGCGCGGTCTGGCCACCCATGGTCGGCAAAATTGCATCGGGCCGCTCCTTGGCAATGATCTTTTCGACCGTCTGCCAAGTGATTGGCTCGATATAGGTCACGTCAGCCGTGGCTGGGTCGGTCATGATCGTTGCAGGGTTGCTGTTAATCAAAATGACTTTGTAGCCCTCTTCACGCAAAGCCTTGCAGGCCTGCACGCCGGAGTAGTCAAACTCACAAGCCTGCCCAATGATGATGGGGCCTGCGCCTATGATGAGAACGGATTTGATGTCTGTGCGTTTAGGCATTTTTCTTCTCCCCAGCCTGTTCCATCAGCGCCGTGAAACGATCAAACAAATATGAAATATCATGCGGCCCCGGCGACGCTTCGGGATGGCCCTGAAAGCAAAATGCTGGCTTGTCGGTGCGTGCCAAACCTTGTAGCGTGCCGTCAAACAGACTGATGTGAGTTGGCCGCAAATTGGCAGGTAGTGATTTATCATCCACCGCAAAACCGTGGTTCTGACTGGTGATACTGACACGCCCGTTATCAAGGTCTTTGACTGGATGATTGGCACCGTGATGGCCGAACTTCATCTTGAAAGTTTTGGCACCACTGGCCAGCGCCATGATCTGGTGGCCCAGGCAAATACCAAAAGTGGGAATGCCGGTTTCGATCAACTCAGCCACGGCAGCGATGGCGTAGTCGCACGGCTGCGGGTCGCCCGGGCCGTTGCTCAGGAAGATGCCATCGGGGTTGAGCTTGCGCGCCTCGGCCGCAGGGGTTTGCGCCGGCACCACCGTGACCCGGCAACCGCGCTCGGCCATCATGCGCAGGATGTTTTTCTTGATACCAAAGTCGAACGCGACAACGTGGAATTTCGGCGTGATCTGCACGCCGTAACCCGAGCCGAGCTTCCATTCGGTTTGTGTCCACTCATAGGGCTGCTTGACGGACACGACTTTGGCCAGATCAAGCCCTGCCATGCTGGGTGCGCTGCGAGCCGCCACTATGGCCTTGTCTTTTGCTACCTGGGTGACTTCTTCGCCTTTAGCCAAGGCCATGATGCAGCCGTTTTGAGCACCCTTACTGCGCAGCAGGCGGGTCAGTTGCCGCGTGTCAATGCCTGCAATCGCAACCGTGCCTTCTTTGACCAGATATTCAGACAAGGTCATGGTCGAACGAAAGTTGGACACCATCAAAGACAAGTCTTTGATGATGAGGCCCGCCGCAAAAATTTTTGTCGACTCCACATCTTCCGCATTAACGCCATAGTTGCCGATATGCGGGTAGGTCAGCGTGACAATCTGCTGGCAATAGCTCGGGTCGGTAAGGATTTCCTGATAGCCGGTCATGGCGGTATTGAAAACCACCTCACCAATCGTTGCGCCTTGCGCACCTAT
>JBCKMZ010000115.1:0-2601 GCA_038902975.1 Polaromonas sp. | reverse complement strand
AATCGGTTCGGGGTGAGCGGTGTGCCTGGCCGCCGAGGCGGCACCCCGATACGGAATGTGAATCGCCGACGTTTGGGTCTTTCCCTTGAACATCTCTCCCGCGAGCAGTGGCATCGACGCGGGCGCGCAGGCCTAGGCTGTCGAGCACCTTGACGGCGTTCGCGCTCATCTGGATGCCGGCACACCCACCTCCCCGAACCCGGCCGCCTGTTCGAATACGCGCACCTTGTGGCCCCGCTGCAGCAATGCGGCAGCGGCGGTCAAGCCCCCGATTCCCGCGCCGACAATTGAAATTTCCACGCAAACTCCTCAATCAGCCGTGATCTTCTGGACTTTGATCAGCTCCGCCCAGCGCGCCGTATCCTTGACCATGAGCGCACGGAATTCTTCGGGTGTGCTGTGCGCCGGCACCATGCCCTGCCTCTCGAATGCCGCCTTGACCTCGGGCAACGCGAGGATCGACTTCAACTCACTGTTCAAGCGTTCGATGAAGGCCTTGGGCGTGTCTTTTGGCGCGAGGATGCCGTACCACATTTCAACGTCGAGGCTGCCCATCTGCAATTGACGCAATGGCGGCACCTCGGGCAGCAGCGGGTTCGGCTTGTCCGAACTGATGGCCAGGGCTCTGATGCTGCCAGCCTTCACGTGCTGCAACGCGACGTGGATCGGCAGGAACATCACGTCTATCTGACCGCCAAGCAAATCCGTCACCGCCGGCCCGCTGCCACGGTAAGGGATATGAACGATTCGGGTGCCCGTCTGGATTTTCAACAACTCCATCGCCAGATGATGCGGCGAGCCAGCACCCGGTGATCCGTAGTTCAGCCCGTCTGGCTTGCTCTTTGCCCGCTCGACCAGCGCCTGGGCGCTGTCGATCCCGGAACTCCGGCTCGCCACGAGCACGAGCTGACCCCAGCTCGTCAGCGTGACGGGGTCGAAGTCGCTCAGCGGATCGAAGCTCAGGTTGGGATACAAGGCCCGGCTCATCACCAGGGAGTTCACCGTCACGAGCAGCGTGTTGCCGTTGGGCGCGGCCCGCGCTACTTCGGCGGTACCGACGTTGCCCGCTGCGCCGGTCTTGTTCTCCACGATCACCAGGCGACCGAGGCGCTGCGACAAGTGCGGCCCGATCTGGCGCGCAATGAGGTCGATCCCGGTGCCGGGCGTGAACGGCACGATCAGCTTGAGAGGCGCCGGCGCGCTGGGCTGCGAAAACCCCAGGGGCGACGTCAACGCAACCGCTGCGCCCACCAGGCTTCTTGCCATATTGCGCATAACGATCCCCCGGGCGTTGTACGGATAGATGCCGATACAGGCGCCCAGGGCACCCAGACCGATGATCAGACCAGCCGCCAGCGCAGCAAAACTAATAACTTCCATGATTCAATCCTAATTAGTGCCTGCCAGAAAACCCCATTTTTTTTAAAAATCACCTGCCTAATTTTTAAGCACACTGCATTTTCCCACCGTCTTGGCGTGCTGAACCGAAAATTCAACCGCATGAGCCCAAGTTTCTCACCGTATCGCGTCCTCAGAATACGTGTTTACCCTCAGGCGGCAGGCTGACTCGCCAGGAATTTTTGCCCCATTGGGCACAAGCGGGGTGCTTAGGGCTCGTTCAGAAATAACTTGCAGATTTGGCGCGCCAGCTTCGGGCGCCCTGCGTTGTTGCGAATCGTTTGTGTGGCAGAGCCACACGGCACGCTTCGCGCCTAGCATTGCATCGCCGAATCCGACGGCCAAATGCACAACTTATTCCAGAGCGAGCCCTTATCTGCCAAATAGCGCAGCCCTACCCCGGCGGGATCGCGCCCAGCACCGGAATCCTCAGCCCAGCGTCGTCAGCCAGTGGTCGGCTGCGTCGGCCACCTGACCGTGCCGGCCCGAGTAGATGTGGTCCGCGCCTTCCACCATCACCCGCTGCACCGACGGCGCATTGATGAGCGCCGGCTCCATGTCGATGCTGAACGACAGCTGCGGCTTCTCCAGTTCGCCGGCCAGCAGGAAGGTCGGCACACTGATGCGGTTGGCGAAGCGCAGGGTCGTGGTCGCCGCTTCGGGTCCGTATTTGTTGAGGTAGGTCTGCGCGCTCATCAGCCCGCGCATTGCGGGCGTGTTGGTCGGCATCTCCACCTGCATCAGTTCCTCGCCCTTCTGCGCACTGACGAGGCTGCGGCAATGGCTCAGGATCTTCTCGTGTGCGGCCCAATCCCAAACCTTGTCGTCAGGTAGCCGGGGAGAAGAAAACATTGCCAGCGCGATCACTTCATCGGTCGGGAAGAACGCCTGCGTGTAGGCAGCCTTCAGCCCCCCGAGGCTGTGTCCGGCAATCACCAGCGACCGATGGCCACGCTGCTGGAGCCATTTTTTCCCGGCCTTGAAGTCAAGGGCACCGTCTTCAATCCGCTCGTAGGCAGCACCGATCCAGCGCCGGTCCAGCGGGTTCTTGGAGACCCAGTCATGCCCTCGATTGTTGAGTATTGCGATTCCCCAGCCTTTGGCGTTCAGTTCCTTTGCAACCCTCCACAGCGGAGTGGTGGTGAAGGTATTCGCCACTCCATGGGTGCAAATGACAAACGGAGCATCGGGGTTGCGCGGCTC
>JBCKMZ010000114.1:0-2647 GCA_038902975.1 Polaromonas sp. | reverse complement strand
ACGCCCACCGACCTGAAGCTTCTGAAGACACCTGGAACATTGGTGTTTACTTACACGCCAGTGGAAGATCCGGCGGTCTATGAAAAGGCGTTTGCGCCGTTTACCCAACACCTTGCGCAGTGCACGGGAAAGCGCGTGGTGTTCTTCCAGGTGCAGTCAAATGCGGCCCAAATCGAAGCACTGCGCTCGGGCCGCCTGCATGTCGGCGGCTTTTCTACCGGCCCCACTGCCTTCGCGGTCAATATCGCCGGAGCTGTGCCGTTTGCCGTGAAGGGCGATGCGAAGAGCTATCAAGGCTATAACCTTATTACGATTGTCAAGAAAGACAGTTCGATCAAGACGATGGCCGATTTGAAGGGCAGGAAAGTCGCCCACACATCGCCATCTTCCAACTCTGGTCACATGGCGCCAATGGCCTTGTTCCCCAAACTGGGCGTTGTGCCGGACAAGGATTACAAGATCATATTTTCCGGCAAGCATGACCAGTCCGTGATGGGCGTCAATTCCGGCGACTATGACGCGGCGGCAGTCGCTTCTGACGTGTTCGAGCGCATGGCGGACCGCGGGCAAGTCAAGCTGGAAGATTTCCGCATCATTTACCGCAGCGAGCAGTTCCCGACTTCCTCGTTCGCCTATGCGCACGATCTGGAACCTGTCTTTCGTGATCGCATGCTGAAGTGCTTCTACGACTACCGCTTCACGTCAGAGATGCAAAAAACCTTTGCCGGCGCCGACCGCTTCTTCCCGATCACCTACAAGAAGGACTTCGCGCTGGTGCGAAATGTTTCCGAATCCGCCAATCAGAAGTTCAACCGCGCAGCCTATGATTCTGAAGCTGCGAAGGCAAAGAAGTAATTCCATTTCCTACTCTCTCGAAATTCGCGGACTGGTCAAGGCCTACACGCCGGGCAATCCCGTCCTCCGAGGCATCGACCTTCGCATCGATGGCACCGGCCTGACGGCCATCATCGGGCCATCCGGCACTGGCAAGTCGACACTGATCCGCTGCATCAATCGCTTGGTAGATCCCACTTCTGGAACCATCAACCTGTGTTCCGGTGGCCGGTGCGTCGACCTTGCAGGGCTGAAGGGGCGTGCGCTGCGTGAGAACCGGCGCCTGATCGGCATGGTATTCCAGGAGTTCAACCTGGTGGAGCGCCTGAGCGTGATGGAAAATCTTTTGTGCGGCAGGCTAGGTTATGTCGGGGCTTGGGCGGCATGGCGGCGCAAGTTCCCGCAGGCGGACGTTGAGCATGCGTTTAATCTACTAGAGACGGTCGGGCTCAGCGACTTTATCAATCAGCGCGCCGATGCCTTATCGGGTGGCCAGCGCCAGCGGGTTGGCATCGCACGTGCGCTGATGCAGCGGCCCAAGGTCTTGCTGGCGGACGAGCCGACCTCGTCGCTCGACCCGAAAACCTCGTTCGAGATCATGTTGCTGCTCAAGGAGCAGGGCCGGCTCAACAACATCCCTGTTATCGTGAACATTCACGACGTTGAACTGGCGCGCCGCTATGCCGATCGCATCATTGGCTTGTCGGGCGGTCAAGTCGTCTATGACGGCCCGCCGGACGGCCTGAGTGACGAGGTTTTGAAACAGATCTACGGCGGGGAGGCCTGGCTGTGATGATCTCGACTGCTTCCGCACAGCGCGTAAGCACCGCGTTCAGAATCGATCTCTGGGCGCGCGTGCTGGCACTGCTGCTGTTTGTCTATGTGATTTACGCTGCGTCGCAGCTCGGGTTTTCCTGGGAACGCTTTGTTTCTGGCCTGGACAACGGCGCGCGCTTCCTTAGCCGAATGTTTCCGCCAGACATGAGCAAGATGGACATCCTGTGGAAGGGTATCTCCGAAAGCCTGCAAATCGCAGTTCTCGCTTCGGTGGCAGGCATCCTGATCAGCCTGCCGCTCGGCCTGATGGGCGCGCGCAACCTGATGCCAGCCTGGCTGTCCTGGACGGCGCGCAGCATTGTCGCGGTCTGCCGTTCGCTGCATCCGGTGATTGTCGCCATCCTGTTCGTCAAGGCTGTCGGCTTCGGCGCGCTGGCCGGAACACTCGCCCTGGTGGTGGCCTCGATCGGTTTCATCGGAAAGCTTTTTTCCGATGCCATCGAGGAGATATCCGAAAAACAGGTGGAAGCGATTCGTGCCACCGGTGCGCCGTTTCCGAACTTGATCTTGTTTGGCGTCTTGCCGCAGGTGCTGTCGCGCTTCATCGGGTTTTCTACCTATCAGCTTGATTCAAACCTGCGCAATTCGACCATGGTGGGCATCGTTGGTGCGGGCGGCATCGGCGGCCCGCTGTTTTCCGCATTCCAGCGCTTCGACTACAGCTTCGTGTTCACCATCCTGGTCACCATCATCATGATCATTGTGGTCGGCGAGTTGCTGGCGAATTATGTGAAAAAGGTGTTCCATGTCTGACGCCGCGCAGGCTCATCCGAACGGTCTGCTGCAGCAACGTTTGTGGCAGCGTCATACGCTGGCCCAGCGCCTGATCCGCTTTGCTGTCTGGCTCGTCATTGCTTTGGCTGTAGTGCAATCGCTGCGCACGATCGAAGTCATTCCCGAGTTCCTGTACGACGCACCCGAGCAGATGGCCGACATGATGCAACGGATGTGGCCGGTCGACTGGTCTCATTACGCA
>JBCKMZ010000113.1:0-2651 GCA_038902975.1 Polaromonas sp. | reverse complement strand
CCGTGCCGTGGGTACGCAAGGCGGTGGTACAGCGCCAGTTTCCGAACCGACTCAAGGTGCTGTTGCAGGAGCATCAGGCCATCGCCTACTGGGGCTCCGAGAGTGATTCACGCCTGGTCAACAGCTTTGGCGAGGTGTTTGAGGCCAACCAGGGCGAAGTTGAATCCGATGAGCTGCCCCTGCTCAATGGCCCACAGGGCCAGGCCAGGCTGGTGCTGGGGACTTACCAGCTTCTGACGCCGCTGTTTGACAAGCTGGATGCCGTCCTGGCCAGGCTGGAGTTGACAGGCCAGGGCAACTGGCGCGCGCGGCTTGACAGTGGCGCGGTGCTGGAGCTGGGCCAAGGTTCTCCTGACGAGATTGCGGCGCGCACGCAGCGTTTTATTGCAACGCTGACCCAGGTTTCTGCCAGATATGGCCGCGACCTTGAGTCCGCCGACCTGCGCTACGGCAACGGCTATGCGCTCAAGTTAAGAGGTGTCACCACGGTCAATCCCGGGGACAAAGAGAACAAAAAAGTGGAAAGGTAAACCTATGGCTAAAGAATATAAAGATCTCGTTGTTGGGCTCGACATCGGCACCAGCAAAGTGATGGTGGTGGTGGCCGAGGTCATGCCCGGCGGCGAGCTCAAGCTTGCGGGCTTGGGCATTGCGACCAGCAACGGGCTCAAGCGCGGTGTGGTGGTCAATATTGATGCCACCGTGCAAAGCATCCAGCAGGCGCTTAAAGAGGCCGAACTGATGGCCGACTGCAAGATCGCGCGGGTCTATACCGGCATCACCGGCAGCCACATACGCGGCTTCAATTCAAGCGGCATGGTGGCCGTTAAAGACAAGGAAGTCACGCAGGCCGATGTAGCGCGCGTGATTGAAACCGCCAAGGCCATCAACATCTCGAGCGACCAGCGCCTGCTGCTGGTTGAACCGCAGGAATTTGTGATTGACGGCCAGGATGTGCGCGAGCCGATTGGCATGAGCGGCATCCGCCTGGAGGTCAAGGTACACATCGTGACCGGGGCACAAAGCGCTGCCGAGAACATCATCAAATGCGTGCGTCGCTGCGGTCTTGAAGTCGATCAGTTGATGCTGAACCCGCTGGCCTCCAGCCTGGCGGTGTTGACGCAAGACGAGCAGGAGCTGGGCGTGGCCATGGTGGATATTGGTGCGGGCACCACGGATGTAGCGATTTTTACCGGCGGTGCGATTCGCCACACAGCCGTCATACCGATTGCGGGCGACCTGATTACCAGTGACATCGCCATGGCGCTGCGCACACCGACCAAGGATGCGGAAGAAATCAAGGTTGCCAGCGGCTATGCCAAGCAGTTGCTGGCTGACCCTGACGCACAGGTTGAAGTGCCCGGCCTGGGCGACCGCGCACCGCGCATGTTGAGCAAGCAGGCGCTGGCCGGCGTGATTGAGCCACGCATTGAAGAAATCTTTTCACTGGTGCAGCAAGTCATTCGTGAGTCGGGTTATGAAGAAGTGTTGTCATCCGGCATCGTCATCACTGGCGGCAGCGCGGTGATGCCCGGCATGGTCGAGTTGGGTGAGGATATTTTTCTCAAGCCTGTGCGGCGCGGCATCCCGCGCTACTCCGGCGCACTGTCAGACATGGTGGCGCAGGCGCGCGCTGCAACCGTCATGGGCCTGTTGGAAGAAGCCCGCCTGGCACGGATGCGCGGCTACAAGGTAGCACAAAAAGCAGGCAGTGTTCACAACGCTTTTGGCAGGGTTAAAGACTGGTTTGTAGGAAACTTTTAATGCCTAAATTAAATACCTTCTCATGCCGTCCTTCTCGTTCCAGTCACAGTGGGGGGGCAGACCCACCCGCATGAAAAACCTCACAAACTCAAATAAGAATTGAACGCGGCATTGCGCAGGAAATGCTGGCTTTGATGGCGGAAGTTGATCGCAGCTATGTGGGTCGGGTTGAGCGCGGTGATAACAATATCGCGATCCTGACGCTTGAAAAATTGGCGCGTGCGATGGGAATGACCATCGTGGATCTGGTGACGCTGGCGAAGATTTAGCATTCTCTTTTTGCCAAGCGTGGGGGCAACACACGTCGATTGTAAAAGCTGCGCATTGCTGTGAAGAAGCGCGGCAATCGTGACGGATTGATCAATTACTTCCCGCGTGTCTGAGAACCTGCACATCAAGCCCCGGTACAGCGTCAAAGTCTTTGCGGTTGTAGGTGATTAGTCGCAACCCATGTTGCATCGCTTGCGCGGCAAGCCAGAGATCTTGCACACGGTGGGTTGGGGAGCCTCGTCCACGTTGCACCAAGCTGGCGGCCAGCTTGCCAAAAACTGCAGCAGTCATACCGTCTATGGGCAAGACAACTTTCCCGATCAGTCGCTGAACCGTAGCGCGCCTGCGCACACGGATGTGTTCTTCAGCAGGAATCTCGGCGGCCTGCGCCAGTTCTGCAATCGACACGGGCGATACGTAAACCGGTGCTGCGCCGACGATACTTGCCAAGTCTGCCGCCGATAGCCGACCCCGCTCAACTTCAACCCAAATACCTGTGTCTACCAAATACCCCGCAGGTGTCTTGCTTATTGCCAAGGGTCTTGCTCCGGGTCGCTGAGCTGGCCGTTGAAGGACTGGTTGACACGCTGGATATCCGTCATCCAGTCGTCGTTGAC
>JBCKMZ010000112.1:0-2756 GCA_038902975.1 Polaromonas sp. | reverse complement strand
ACCACCCGACTACCCCGACGATCAGCGCACAGACTGGTGAACCTGCTGACCTAAAAAGCGACGACTGCGCCGGGGTAGAGCTGTGTCCATGGGCAGCGCGGTGCGTGGTTTGGGATGATGGGGCGCAAACTCTTGGCCAATCAGGCCGACGACTGAGGTTTAGCATGGTTTCGGAGGCGGCTTTTCGGTGGGATACTTGGCCTCATGCGGTTGAATTTCCTTCCATCGGCTTTGATTCAACCCACGGACTCAATCCACGGACGCCACATGACAAGCACCCGCGTTTTTCACCGCCATCTGGGGCGTACACCGCCAGTCGCTGTCGGCGGCAAAGGTGTTTACCTGACCGATGCCAATGGCAAGCAGTATCTGGACGCTTCGGGAGGTGCGGCGGTTTCCTGCCTGGGCCACGGTCATCCCGACGTGCTCGCGGCCATGCATGCGCAGATCGACAAGCTGGCGTATGCGCACACCAGTTTTTTTACCACCGAGGTGGCCGAAACGCTGGCCGACAAACTGATCGCGACGGCGCCGCAGGGCATGAGCCGTGTGTACTTTGTCAGTGGCGGTTCCGAGGCGATGGAGGCAGCGATAAAGATGGCGCGCCAATATTTTGTCGAGATTGGCCAGCCGCAGCGGACCCGCTTCATCGCGCGCAAGCAGAGTTACCACGGCAATACCCTGGGGGCGCTGGCCGTCGGTGGCAATGCCTGGCGCCGGGAACCGTTTGCGCCCCTGCTGATCCCGGTCACGCATGTGTCCCCGTGTTACCCCTACCGTGAGCAGCGGGCCGAAGAAACGCCTGATCAATATGGGCAGCGCCTCGGGCAGGAGCTGGAACAGGCAATTCTTGAACAGGGCGCGGATCGCGTGATCGCGTTTGTTGCGGAAACCGTGGGTGGCGCCACCGCCGGTGTGCTGGCGCCGGTGCCGGGCTACTTCAAGGTGGTGCGCGAGGTCTGCGACCGCTACGGCGTTTTGCTGATCCTTGATGAAGTTATGTGCGGCATGGGCCGCACTGGAACGCTGCATGCGTGTGAGCAGGAGAGCGTGCTGCCCGACCTGCTGGCGGTGGCCAAGGGCCTGGGCGGTGGCTACCAGCCGATTGGCGCGGTGCTGGTGCAGGGAAAAATCGTCGGAGCGATGCGCGAGGGCTCCGGTTTTTTCCTGCACGGCCACACCTACCTGGGCCACGCGGTGGCGTGTGCGGCGGCGCTGGCTGTGCAGCAGGTGTTCGAGCGCGACCAGTTGCTCGCGCAGGTGCGTGCGCGTGGCGGGTTTCTGCAGCAGTTGATGCGCAGCACCTGGGGCCGGCATCCCCATGTCGGGGACATTCGCGGGCGCGGTTTGTTCTGGGGCATTGAACTGGTGCAGGACCGTGCGGACAAGACGCCGTTTGATCCGGCACACAAATTGCATGTTCGCATCAAGCAGGAGGCGATGGCGCGCGGCTTGATGGTTTACCCGATGGGCGGCACCGTCGATGGCTGCTATGGTGACCATGTTCTGCTGGCGCCGCCATTCATCAGCAGCGAAGCGGAACTGACGATGATGGTGGAGCGTCTCGGCTCAGCAATGGACGCCGCGATAGCTGCGGTTTGAATTTTTTTTGAGACTAGTTTTACAACCTGGAGAAATTGACATGAGCAAAAAGTTTGCGTTGAGCGCGCTGAGCGCCGTGAGTGCCGGTATTGTGATGACCGCCACCTTGATGTCTGCGCCGGCGCTTGCCCAGCAGAAGTTTGTGACCATAGGCACCGGCGGCGTGACGGGGGTGTACTACGCGGCCGGTGGTGCGATTTGCCGCCTGGTCAACAAGGACCGCGCGAAACACGGCATCCGCTGCTCGGTCGAGTCCACTGGCGGCTCGGTGTTCAACGTCAACACCATCAAGGCGGGCGAACTCGATTTCGGCTTCGCGCAGTCGGACGTGCAGTACAACGCCGTCAAGGGTTTGAACCAATACAAAGACGGCGCCTACGCCGATTTGCGTGCCGTGTTTTCAGTGCATCCCGAGCCCTTCACGGTGCTGGCGCGCAAGGAAGCCAACATCACGAAGTTCGAGGACTTCAAGGGCAAGCGCTTCAACGTTGGCAACCCGGGCTCGGGCACGCGTTCGTCGATGGAAGAATTGCTCGGTGCGATGGGCTGGAAGCTCGGCGATTTTTCGCTCGCGTCCGAACTCAAAGCCGATGAGCACGGGTCCGCGCTGTGTGACGGCAAGATCGACGGTTTTTATTTCGGCGTGGGACATCCCTCGGCCAACATTCAGGACCCGACCACCACCTGTGGCGCCAGGCTGGTGTCCCTGACCGGCCCGGTGATTGACAAGCTGGTGGCTGACAAACCCTATTACGCCAAGGCCACGATTCCGGCCGGCCTGTATCCGAACAATCCGCAAGCTACCAACACCTATGGCGTGCTGGCCACCGTGGTGACCTCTGCCAAGACGCCTGCCGAGACCGTGTACCAGGTGACCCGGGCACTGTTTGAAAATTTCGATGAATTTAAAAAATTGCATCCGGCACTGGCTAACCTGAACCCGCAAAACATGGCCAAGGACGGCCTGAGCGCGCCGCTGCACGAGGGCGCCGCGCGCTACTACAAGGAAAAAGGCTGGATCAAATAGATTCCTTCCGGTGTCGGTGAACAGGGCCGGGAGCGTCATGCTTCCTGGCCCTTTTCAATAGAAAAATAAAAAGCGGCGTGAAGGGCGACGATGGCGCAACTCGAAAAACATTCGACCGAAGAACTCG
>JBCKMZ010000111.1:0-2853 GCA_038902975.1 Polaromonas sp. | reverse complement strand
TGGGAACAATGCCGGCCAGCTCCAGCTGCATCAGGATCATGTTAACCAGTGTGGAAACCGACGGACGGCCCGTTTCAATAACGAAGTGGGCCGTTTCCCGGTAAAGCGGATCACGCTGCGCATACAGATCACGCAAACGGCCCAGCGGATCGGCCACCTGCAACAAAGGCCGGTTCACGTCACGGCGCAGGCGGCGAAACAGTTCGTCCGGCGAAGAATTGAGGTAAACCACCTGACCGCGTTCGCGCAGATGTTGCCGGTTGGCCGCCCGCAACACCACGCCGCCCCCGGTCGACAAGACACATTGAGGGCGCTGCGTGAGCTGGTCAATGACAGCTTCCTCCAGCTCGCGAAAGCGCTCTTCGCCCTCGCGCTCGAAGTACTCCCGGATAGAGCAGCCCAGTTGCTGCTCTATCACCTGATCGGAGTCAAAGAACGGCAACTGCAGCCGTCTGGCGAGTTGTCGCCCGACGGTGGATTTACCGGAGCCGGGGAGGCCGATGAGGGAGATCAACGCAATACGCTTTAAATTAACAGTGTTTCGCCCTTAGTCTCATACTCACAGCGAGCATCGCGGCTAATTGACTGTCACTGTAATAGAGACTGAAGCCCCGACGTTATCGGTAACTGTAACGGTGGCTGTCCCGGCTAATTCACCCCTGATTTGAAGCATCGTTGAATTCACAGTCGCTGTAGCAACACTGGGAGTAGCGCTAGAAACACTGTAAGGCGCAGTGCCACCAGACACTGTAAACGAACGTGTAGCACCCACTGTTACAGTGGTTGCAGATCCCGCAGATGTTGCGAGTGGCAAAGGAACTGTCACATCAAAGGCGCTTACCTTTGATGCACCGCCTGGGACAACAACAGTGACTTTGAATCGAATGGTCTCACCACCAACACACTTTTCCAATGAGGCCGAATGCACTGTCGGCTCTGTCGAGTTCCCTATTACGCCACCAAACAAAGTTGCCTTACAATCAGAACCAGCTGGAATCACCTCGATACCCACACTAGCATCGGCGGGAAGTGGATTGCCGTCCAAGTCTGATAGTAAGACATCAATGCGCGAACGAGAAACAGAAAGCTCCTGCGTATGGTATCTAGCAGGTATGGATGCATGGTAACTTCGAGGCTGACCAATTTCACCACCGGAAAATACGATCACGATACTCCTGCGCACTTTCGTGTAGCCATCCCATTTACCGTTGCAAGTACCAGCTACAGAAAGCCCTACGTTTGAGTTAGCTGGGCAA
Source organism: Polaromonas sp. (assembly GCA_038902975.1). GTDB lineage: Bacteria > Pseudomonadota > Gammaproteobacteria > Burkholderiales > Burkholderiaceae_C > Polaromonas. Next base: position 1,597 of record JBCKMZ010000111.1, on the reverse strand, counting down.
ACCGACGTGCCGATTGAGCTTGTCCCGTCAGTCGGATGCATCGGCATTGGATAAGAGACTTCACCCTCGTTGGTGTCCGTCACCAAATTGGTGTAGGCCGCGTTGTAAGTTTTGTTCTCATCCTTATCCATATAGGGTGAGCCAATATCTTCAAAGAGCTCTCCAGGGTCATACCGATTGTTGTTGTTGGCGTCGATGAAAGACTCCTCACCATCCACATAAGCCAATACCGTTACCCGCCCAGGGCGCACATCACCGCCTGCTGCGGCAGAACCCATCGGCCGATAGTCCTGGCCAATCAACTTGACACTGCACCTTCCGGCGGCCACAAGACAGCTACTTTGACCCGCAGAATTGATCTGCCCCCCCTCGCTAACGAAAACAATCTTGGTTCCGTCAGGCACCGGGTTACCCTGCCGGTCGGCTGCGAATACTGAAATATCAACACTGTCGCCATTAAATCTAGTGGTGAAGTAACCACCAGCATAGAAGTTCAAACGAGTGGCCGACATATCAAAAAATCGCTGCGTCGGCAAACCAGTCTGCACAGTCAATAAATTGGAACTGGTGATTACAGCCTGATTGGGGGCTGCCAATGCAGCGCGAACTTGCACAGTCGCGGGCAAGGTGCCACCACAAACCGAAAATGAGACCAGCCCCTCATGATTTGATGTGCTGGATGATGGTGAATTGCAAAAGTTAATACCACCGTCCGTATTTGTCAAACTAGCGTTAACCGTGACACCCGTTGTGACAGGAGCTCCGATTGAATCAATCACTCTGAACGTGACCACTGAGACATTTGCACCTACGGAACCCGTTTGGTAAATCAAATTGGGGGTGGCGCTAACAAATAGGAGCCCTGTAACCGGGGGCAACGTTACAGTAAAACCAGGCTGCGGTGATGCTGACACGCCTAAAGAGGAGGCACTCACCGTACATTGACCTGAACTAGTGGTTTGAATAACTGCTGTTGCCCGCCCGGTGGCATCCACCAAAGCAGATGAGGGGACCGTGGTTCCGCAAGCACTAGTGAAATTTACTGCGACCGAGTTTGAAGACGCTATAACACCGTTCACAGTGACATCGACGCTCACGTTAATTGATTGTCCTCTTTGTACCGAAAGTGGGGAAACGGTCAAGTTAGCTAGGCCCACCGTGCCGGGCGTAATTTGCAACTCGTAACGCTGGGACAACAAAATTCCGTCTAAGGTAGCCGTTGCAGTGGCAAGTACCGGACCGGAGGAGCTGACGCTGGCTGGCGCAATGTGCATTAAAACAATTCCCGACTCATCGGTTAATTGAGCACCACTACTGGGAACCAGCACCGCCGCAGTTGAATCAAGCGTTACGGTGACCCGCGTGTAGGGTACGGCAACTCCTGCACTGCTTTTGAGAGTAACCTTTAGATACTGTACCAGCGTCTGCGACAGAACATGGTTGATCACCGCAGCACCAGAACCATCGACAATTGACAGGGTCAACACTGGTTGCGCAACGACAGTCGCCCCAGTGCCAGTGCCAGTGCCAGTGCCAGTGCCAGTGCCAGTGCCTGAGCCTGAGCCTGTTCCGGTAGAAGGCGTCCCTGGATTCCCCC
>JBCKMZ010000110.1:0-2956 GCA_038902975.1 Polaromonas sp. | reverse complement strand
AACCACCAACACAAACCGAACAGGCGGTGCGTTCTGCAGGATCGGGTTGTTCGCATGGCGCGTATCATAAACGATCAAATGTGCAACATGCCGGGCGGCTTTGATGGATCGCTAAAGTGGCTTGGTTTTGGTGAAATTTGTAGTTTTGAGATACAATCTAGCCTCACGACCAAATGGGCGGGGTTTTCACCGCCCATTTTTTTTGGGCGTTTGTTTTTAGATACTGCATTTTTTTGATCTTGCATGGCCGCGCAAAGTACCAACCAAACGATTGAACAAACCGTCACCGGACTAGGTTATGACCTGGTTGAGATTGAACGCACTGGTGCTGGCTTGTTGCGCGTGACGATTGACATGCCGTATGTTGCGCAAGCTGAACAGTTCATCAATGCTGAAGATTGTGAAAAAGTCACGCGCCAGCTGCAGTTTGTACTGGAAGTGGACGGTGCGGCGTATTCCCGGCTTGAGGTTAGCTCGCCCGGAATCGACAGGCCGCTGCGCAGTGAGAAAGATTTTGAGCGCTTCGCCGGTGAGTTGATAGACATCACCCTTAAAGCGCCTATTGGGATAGCGGCAACGGCTGGCTCGACGATATCGGCCAGTCAGAAAAAATTTCGGGGAACGCTGGAGTACGCTGAATCCGCTGAATCTGGTAGTGCGGCAGGTAGTTGGCAAATCGTCTGGAGCGTCTTGAGCGATCGGCCAGCGGCCAAGCCAGGGCAAAAGATTAGCAAGAAAAGAGTGCCTGCACCGCTACAGGCACTGGGTTTCACGCTGGATGAGATTGCTCACGCAAGGCTGGCTCCGGTGGTGGACTTCAAGGGGCGCAAGCCAAAGGGTGCCGGGTTTTTGAAAATTAGAGTGAAAGGCCTGTGAAATGAATCGCGAAATGTTGATGTTGGTTGATGCCATCTCGCGCGAGAAAAATGTCGAACGCGACGTGGTTTTCGGCGCGGTCGAGCTCGCCCTTGCGCAAGCCACCAAAAAAAGCTACCCCGGTGAAGTTGACATCCGGGTTGCAGTGGATCGTGACAGCGGCAACTATGAAACCTTCCGCCGCTGGCTGGTGGTGCCGGATGAGGCCGGTCTGCAAAACCCTGAAGCCGAAGAGCTGGTGAGCGATGCGCGCGACCAAATCGCCGATATCGAAGAAGGCGACTTCATTGAAAAACCGGTTGAAAGCATGCCGATTGGCCGCATTGGTGCCATGGCAGCCAAGCAGGTCATTCTGCAAAAAATCCGTGATGCCGAGCGCGAAATGCTGCTCACTGACTTCATGTCGCGTGGCGACAAGATTTTTGTTGGCACCGTTAAGCGCATGGACAAGGGCGACATCATTATCGAGTCCGGTCGCGTCGAAGGCCGCCTGCGTCGCAGCGACATGATCCCGAAAGAAAACCTGCGCTCTGGTGACCGCGTGCGCGCCATGATTATGGAAGTCGACCACACCCTGCGTGGCGCGCCCATCATCCTGTCGCGTTCGGCACCCGAATACATGATTGAACTTTTCCGCCAGGAAGTGCCTGAAATTGAGCAGGGCCTGCTGGAGATCAAAGCCTGCGCCCGTGACCCCGGCTCACGCGCAAAAATTGCCGTGCTGTCACATGACAAGCGTATTGACCCGATTGGCACCTGCGTCGGGGTGCGTGGTACCCGCGTGAATGGCGTGACCAACGAACTCGCTGGTGAGCGCGTCGACATCGTGCTGTGGAGCGAAGACCCGGCCCAGTTCGTGATCGGTGCGCTGGCACCGGCCAACGTGTCGTCGATCGTGGTGGATGAAGATCGCCACGTCATGGACGTGGTGGTGGATGAAGAAAACCTGGCTATTTCGATTGGTCGTGGCGGCCAGAACGTGCGTCTGGCAGCCGAATTGACGGGCTGGAAAATCAACATCATGACGGCCGACGAGTCGCTTGAGAAACAGTCGCTTGAAACCAACAGCAGCCGCAAGCTGTTCATCGAAAAGCTCGATATAGACGAGGAAGTCGCCGACATCTTGATCTCCGAAGGCTTCACCAGCCTCGAAGAAGTGGCCTACGTGCCGCTACAGGAACTGCTGGAGATCGAGTCGTTTGACGAAGACATCGTCAATGAGCTGCGCACGCGCGCCAAGGCTGCCCTGCTGACGATGGAAATTGTCCAGGAAGAAAATACCGAAGGCGTCTCGCAAAACCTGCGTGATGTCGAGAGCTTGAGCCCTGAGCTGATTGCAAAGCTCAATGCAGCGGGCATCAACAGCCGTGACGACCTGGCCGATCTGGCCAGCGACGAACTAAGCGATATTACCGGCCAGTCTGCGGACCAAGCCACTGCCCTCATCATGATTGCACGCGCCCATTGGTTTACCGATGAAGCGGCTGCTGTTGTGGCACCTGCACCGGCAGTTGCCGAAGAGCAATGATGATGCAGGCCAGCCAGGAAAACCAACTATGTCCAGTACCACTACCGTCGCTGAATTCGCAGCTGAACTGAATCAATCCACTGCCACCCTGATCGAGCAATTGACCAGCGCAGGGGTCGCCAATGCAAATGCCAACGACCATTTGTCAGAAGCCGACAAGCAGAAGTTGCTTGGGTTTTTGCAGGTCAGTCATGGCACTGTCTCGGTAGAGCGTAAAAAAATCACGTTGGGAAAAAAAACCACTAGTGAAATCAAGCAGGCTGATGCCAGCGGCAAGACACGCACCATTCAGGTCGTGGTGCGTAAAAAACGTACCTTTGTCAAACGTGAAGACGGTTCTGATTTACCTGCTGAAGTGGCTGTTGCAGCGTCAGCACCGGTGGTTGACGCTGCGGAACTGATCCAGCGTGAAGGCGAGGCCAATCGCCACGCCGAATTGCTGCGCCGCCAAGAGGCGGAACGGACCGAAAAACGTCGCCTGCGTGAAGAGCAGGATGCCAAAGAAGCGGCTCAGGCTGCAGATGCTCCGGCGAAAGCCAAACCAAGCGTTGG
>JBCKMZ010000109.1:0-3006 GCA_038902975.1 Polaromonas sp. | reverse complement strand
CCAAATTCGCCGAACCTACGGCTCGCCCGGCGGGCGCGGTGCGATGCACCGCAGCGAAATTAGTATCTGACCCCAATAACTCGCGATTCCGCCTTGGGCTTGCCTACCGCACCCCGCCTCGTGGCGACGCACTTGCCATTTGGCTAACCCTCGGCTCTGCGAATACCTGGTGTCAGGACTTTCACCCGACTGGATTCGTGCCATGCACGGCACACACGTTCAAGGTCAGGGGTGCTGCGCGACTTTATCGCGTAGCGTCCCCTGTACCGCAGGGTTGGGCATCATTGCATTGCTCGTTCCCATCGGCTGATGCTTTTTCAGAGGCGGGAGGAAATGCAGAAGACGGCTTGGTGCTCAAGTCTAGGAGTCGGTTGAAAATCTTTTCCTCTGCCTTCAAAGGTGCTTGCATACCTTGTTGCCCAAAGAAAGCTGCAAGATAACCGCAGCCAGCATGAAGCACCCCAATGAATATCTCCTCAAGGTGACGGGCCGTCGCGGCACGGAATGCTTCGGTAGTTCTTTCGTCCTTCAGATGCGCAGAGTAGAAGTAGCTCGCTCCAAAGGGGGAACCATGAATGATCTCGGACGAAAGAGAGTAAATCAGGTCATACGCTGCATGCAGGCGTGATCCAGCTCGCCGCCCAGCGAGCTCGCCAACTCGTCTAATGCGGCTCGGAACGTTAAGATTCGTCCAAGAAGCCTTGCGCTTTCCACTGAACTCGGGATATTCCCGCGCAAGCGTGGCCGGACGGTCGGGGTCAGAGCAAACCTCGATTGAAAACTCGCCGCTTCCAAACTTCCTGTTGTGGTGGCGCCATGAAGCGAAGTCAATGTAGCGGATGGCCCGTTCTGCAACTTCGTCGGACTCGGCCAACAGGTAGCTGGCATTAACAAAAGATTCGATTGCTGAGCGTGCGACTGGATATGCGTCTCGAACCGGTATACCCCGAAGCTTAGCCATACGAAGCAACGTTTCAAGCGATTGACCTGCAGCCATGGCGAGGAACGTACTTATACGTCTTTGACCATCAGCGAGGCTGCACGTTAGTTTTTCCCCTTCGAATATTGATGGGCCCTCAGATGCGACGAACAGCGCGAGACGGAGAAACTCTTGCTGAAGCATTGCCAAACCTCGCAGAGCATCAAGCAGTGGTAGTTCTTCTCTATCCATTGTGAGCGGCTTAGTAATGGTGCCTAATCGGGATAGGAAGAAGCCTCGCAGCCCCTCCCGCCCACACCACCGGACATACGGGTTACATATCCGGTGGTTCCTTGAAACATCGTTGATCTCATGCTGCCCTAGATTTTGCAAAGGGGTCTGACCCCTTTTATTATCCAACGTGGTGTTATGCGACGTTCTGCATCTTGTTGGCGTAGTCACGACCAGCGGTTGATGGCGGAAGCGACTTTCCATCTTGGTGGTAAATGGCAATGGCTTCTTCGACGATTTGGCACAGTTCACCAAAAACTGCTTTTTCATCAGGTCCGTGACAACCACCGTAGACCAGCCCAGGGGAGCTACCAACAAAGCACTCGTCTTCTTCAGACCACTCCACAATTTTTGCGTATCTTGCGCTCTCTTTCATGGTTTTGACTCCTCAATGCTTCGTTTTACGGCGCGGATTTGGTAAAACTTTGCATCATCCCCAAGCGACCCGGATATTGTGATTGGTTTTGACACGCTCGGGTGAACAAAGTTTCGATGGCTTCCTTTGCCACCGCGATTGACAAAACCCGCGTGCTCAAGCGCAACAACAAGATCTTTGACTTTCTGCGGCACGGGCACTCCGATAAATTTTCAGTCGCCTAATCGGGATAGGAAGATTTCAAGGGTTCGTTCTAAGGGGCTGGCGTGCGCAGTGCAGACTTGGGCCGAAACGCCTTGCAAACCGCATCGTTAGTTTCCAGGTAAGGCCCACCTATCAGGTCAATGCAATAAGGTACTGCGGCAAATATGCCAGGCACGATTTGCTCACCAGCATCACTTTTTAACCCTTCCAGCGTTTCAGCGATGGATTTCGGCTGGCCGGGAAGGTTGATGATGAGGCTTTTGTCACGAACCACGGCGCATTGGCGCGACAGTATGGCGGTTGGCACAAAGCGCAAACTGATCTGCCGCATCTGCTCGCCAAAACCGGGCATCTCCTTGTGCGCCACCGCCAGCGTGGCTTCGGGTGTCACGTCGCGCAGTGCAGGGCCGGTGCCGCCGGTGGTCAGCACCAGCGAGCAGCCTGCGTCAACCAGTGCAATCAATGCCTTGCTGATGCCTGCCTGCTCGTCGGGGATCAGTCGTTCGTCAAACGTGATCGGGTTGAGCAGCGCGCGGGTCAGCCATTCTTTTAAGGCGGGCAGGCCTTTGTCAACATACACGCCACTCGATGCGCGGTCGCTGACCGAGACAATGCCGATTTTGACCGCGTCATACGGAGCAGTCATGCCACTCATTCGTTATCACCTTCAGCCTTGCTCTTCATGATCGCCTTGACCAGTTGAAAAATCTCGCGGTATGACTTGGCGTGGCGCGGGGCCTCACCCGCACTTTCGGGTTTTTCAGGCTTGGCATCCTTGCGGACCTGGCGAATTAGCGCGCGTAATTGTTGCGAATCGGTGGCGGGGTATTCGGTCAGCCATGCGCCAAACGCTTCGTCATCCAGCACCAGCTTGTCGCGCCACTGCTCGGCCAGGTGCAGGGCCAGCGTGAGCTGCGACCAACCATTGAGCTGCTCGTTGATGGCTTCGCGTATCGGCTCGGCATCCAGCGGGCGCATCAGCTTGCCGATGAACTGCATCTGCCTGCGCCTGCCCTCGAAGTTGGTGATTTTTTTTGCTTGAGTAATCGCGTCTAACAGTTTGTCGGGCAGGTCAAGCCGCGCCATCAGGTCGGCGCGCAGGGTCAGCAGCGCTTCGCCTAAAGCCTGCTTTTCGTCGGCTTCGGCCTTGAGCTGGGTTTTGCTGGGCGGGCCGACTTCTTCAAGCGCGATTTCTTCCGGTTTGACGAAGCGGCCG
>JBCKMZ010000108.1:0-3026 GCA_038902975.1 Polaromonas sp. | reverse complement strand
ATGCAAGCGGTCAACTGCGGTTTCTAGGATGAGTGCACCGCTTGCCCCGAAAAAAAAGACCTGGTCCTGGCGCGGGAGGGCGTTCCGAGGTCTGATTTATCAGCTCGTTGCCATCACCGTGATTGGCATGGCGATCTGGTTTCTTGCGCACAACACCATGGAGAACATGCGGGTGCGTGGCATCCAGAGCGGCTTTGACTTTTTAAGCCAGACGGCCGGTTTCGACATTGGCGAGAGCTTGATTCCCTTTAGCTCGTCGCAAAATTATTGGACCGCCTTCCTGGTCGGCCTGCTCAATACCCTGCGCGTTGCCATCGTCGGCATCATTCTCACCACCCTCATCGGCACGCTGATTGGCATCGGCCGGTTCTCACGCAATGCCCTGGTGCGAGGACTCTGCATCAGTTACGTCGAACTGTTTCGCAACATCCCCATCCTGCTGCAATTGCTCACCTGGTATCTGCTGCTAACCCAGGTTCTCCCGCCCGCGGATGACGCTTGGGTGATTGGCGACTTGTATCTCAGCAAGGGCGGTCTGAACTTTCCGCTTCCGATCTGGGCCAACGGTCATCTCTGGGCTCTGGTCGGTTTGCTGGCCGGCCTGTGCGCGGGCTGGCTTTACCGCCGCTGGGCGTTGCACAAGTTTGAGAGCAGCGGCGGCGTCCGCAGCATGTTCTGGCTGCCCCTGCTGATCAGCCTTCTCGGCAGCGTGGCCGGATGGTGGTTGGGTGGCGCACCCGGAGACTTCAATATCCCCTTCAAAGGCGAATTTGCCATCGAACAGGGTGCTGCACTGACGCCCGAGTTCATCGCCGTGCTGCTTGGACTCACCCTTTATACGGCAGCCTTCGTCGCCGAGGTGGTGCGAGCCGGCATCCAATCGGTCTCGCAGGGCCAAAGCGAGGCCGCGGCAGCCCTGGGGCTGTCCAAGGGCCAGGCAATGCGCCTGATCATGTTGCCCCAAGCCCTGCGCGTCATCATTCCACCGATGACCAATCAGTACCTGAACCTGACGAAGAATTCCTCGCTGGCGGTGGCCATTGGCTACCCGGACGTGGTCTCGATTGCCAACACGGCGCTGAATCAGACCGGTCGAGCGGTGGAATGTATTGCCATCGTTATGGCCGTCTATCTGAGCACCTCCTTGGTCACTTCGGCGTTCATGAACTGGTACAACGCCCGCGCGGCGATCAAGGAACGGTAGAACCGAAGCCCATGAGTGCTCAAGTCTTTCAACCGATCACCCCCCGCCCCGCCCCGGTCCGCACCGCAGGGCTGATCGGCTGGGTCCGCGTCAACCTGTTTTCCGACTGGCTCACCTCCGTGTCCACAGTGCTTGTACTTGCCTTGCTGCTCTGGCTGCTGCCGCCGCTCGCCAATTGGGCGCTGCTGAGCGCCTATTGGCTGCCTAACGCCGAGGCCTGTCGCGCCGACGGCGTGGGCGCCTGCTGGGGCGTGGTGGCGGAAAAATACCGGCTGATCATTTTTGGCCGCTTTCCTTTCGAGGAACAGTGGCGCCCGCTGATCGCCACCCTGCTGATAGTCGGCCTGCTGGTTGCAAGTTGCATACGTTTCTTCTGGAAGCCCTGGCTGCTGATTCTTTGGCTGGTGGTTTGGCTCGCGTTTTTTGCCCTGATGTATGGCAACGTGATGGGGCTGGAGAAGGTGGAAACCGACCGTTGGGGTGGCCTGCCGCTGACCATCATGCTGGCCTCGCTGGCTATCGTGATGGCCTTTCCCATTGCACTGCTGGTGGCCCTGGGACGGCGCTCGGATCTGCCGGCGATTCGCGCCTTTTGCACCATTTTCGTCGAACTCGTGCGCGGCGTGCCGCTGATCACGGTGCTGTTCATGGCTTCCTTCATGTTCCCGCTACTCATGCCGCCGGGCTTTTCCATTGACGTGTTGATCCGCGTGCTGGCGGGCATCACGCTGTTTGCCGCCGCCTACATGGCTGAAGTCATCCGCGGTGGTCTGCAGGCGATTCCCAGAGGGCAGATTGAAGCTGCGGCCAGCCTCGGGCTTTCCTACTGGCAGACCCAGCGCAAGATTGTGCTGCCGCAGGCCCTGGCGATGGTGGTGCCCGGCATCATGAACAACTTCATCTCGCTGTTCAAGGACACCTCGCTGGTCACCATTGTCAGCCTGTACGAACTGACCGGCGCACTCGGCCTGGCCCTCAATTCCGACGCCAACTGGCGGCCCTACAAGATCGAGGGCTACCTGTTTATCGCTGCCATCTATTTCGCCTTCTGCTTTGCCATGTCCCGCTACAGCCTGTGGGTTGAGAAGGAAGTTAACAAGGGCAAGGCACGCTAAGGGCCAAGGATCTATTCATGAACCCAAATAATCCATTAGCCCCGTCATTCCCGCTGTCATCCTCGCGCCGCATTGCGTCATCCTCGGGCTTGTCCCGGGGATCCAGTGGGTTCGGGGGCCCCTGGATTCCCGCCTTCGCGGGAATGACGGGAAGGGCGCGGGAATGACGGATTTTCGTCTAATGGACAATCTGGGATGAATCAAACCACCATGTCACAACCCATCATCAAATTTGAAAAGCTCAACAAGTGGTATGGCAACAACTTTCACGTGTTGCGCGATATTGACCTGGAGGTCGCGCCGGGTGAGCGGATCATCATTTGCGGCCCGTCGGGATCCGGCAAATCAACCCTGATCCGTTGTATCAACCGGCTCGAAGAGCACCAGCAGGGCCGCCTGTTTGTCGATGGTGTGGAGTTGACCGACGACATCAAGGCGATCGACGATGTGCGCAAGAAAGTCGGCATGGTGTTTCAGCAATTCAATCTGTTCCCGCACCTGACCGTGCTGGAGAATCTGACGCTGTCGCCGATGTGGGTTGGCAAGCTGCCCAAAAAAGAAGCTGAAGAAAGGGCCATGCAGCAGTTGGAGCGCGTGCGCATTGCCGAGCAGGCGAGCAAATACCCGCTGCAACTTTCAGGCGGGCAACAGCAACGGGTGGCGATTGCCCGCGCCTTGTGCCTGAAACCGAAGATCATGCTGTTTGA
>JBCKMZ010000107.1:0-3040 GCA_038902975.1 Polaromonas sp. | reverse complement strand
GTGACGAAATTGTGGTGGTAGGTGCCCAGCACTTGCATGATCACCGAGCGTCGCATGCGGGGGTCGTCGTTCTTGGTCAGAATGTGCTGTGCCAGCAGCATTTCATTCATGATGGAAGGCGCTTCCACAAACGGCATGGCCGGGCGCATGTTGACCAGGCGCTGGTGCTGCATGGCCAGGCTGAAGTGTCCGCCATGGCCCAATTCGTGGGCCAGGGTGAACACGTTGCGCATGGTATCGGCCCAGGTGATCAAAATGTAGGGGTGAGAGCCGTAGGGTGATGCACAGAATGCACCGGAGGACTTGCCCACGTTGTCCGCCCGGTCTATCCAGCCCTCGTTCAAGGCGGTGCGTACGAATTGGCAATACCCAGGACCCATGACCGCCAAGGCGTCGAGGATCAGCGCGCCGGCTTCGTCATACCCGATGCTTGGGCTAAACGCGGGGTCCAAGGGCGCCTTGATGTCGCAGTAGAGCAGCTTGTCCAACCCGAGCACGCGGCGTCGAAGACTGGCATAGCGCCGCATGTGGGGTGCCACTTCGCGCAGGATGATCTGCAGGATATTGGAATACAACGCCAGCGGAACCTTATGCGGTTGAAGTAAGAATTCCTCAGTCGTGCCGTACTTGCGCAGGCGCGCCAGCACCACGTTTTTGTTGATTTCGGTCGCGAACGTGGCTGCGTACGTGTTGTTGTAGGCCTTCAAACCGTCGCCGAACGATTTCCAAGCGCCGCGCCTGACGCTGGCGTCCTCATGCCCCTCGTAGGTCGATTCATACAAATTGAAGGAGTTGGAATGCTCGACCCCCGCAGTGTCGGTAAACGACGCAAACTGCATGTCGCTGGTTTTGGATCGGTTGTAGACCATTCCAGGTGAGCCCAGAACTACACCGACCGATGCCAGCACATGCTCGGCGTCGGCGCTCAAACGGTGCGGTCTGACTTCCAGCAGGTCACTTAAGAAGATGCTGTAAGCCGCCAACCCGGGTTCAGTCGCCAGATAGTACTCGACACGACCATCCGGCAACTGCAGAACCTCGGAGTCCACAAACGCGATGCTCGCACTCAGTCGGGCACCCAGCGCCGCCACACGCGCCGCGCTCGCCTGGTGCTGCGGGTTGGTCCCGTCCTCGGCGTTGCGCAGATGGGCGTAGGTAAAGACCAGCACTGCGCGTTGCTGCAGCGATTCCAGCGTGTTGAGGCAATCCAACAGAGTCGCGGCACTCTCGCCCAGGTGCCTCTGGAATGGAATCAGATCCGACCGTGCCGCATCCAAGGCTTCAAAGGCGGCCTCCCAATCGGCATGGGAGGCAAACAGGTCATCGAGGTTCCAGGTCTGTTCAACCGGCGCCTGCGCACGGTCGGCACGTTTTTTCATTGCTCGTTTCCCTATGGTTGGTGTTGGACAGGCATATGGTAGCGCCATCAATCCAGGCTAGTCGTCGGACGAATGATGGCAGCGCTTCGGTTAACCTCCCAAGTCAGCCACCAAAGAATCACCATGAAGCAGCTCAAAGTCACCATCACGCTTGAAACAATAAAGGGGTCAGGCTCGAATTCAAGCTAAAAAACAAGGCTGTCAAGACCTGACCCCTTGCGTTTTCGGACGCGAGTCCGGTTGGCCGACAGATTAGCCACCTGGCGCATTGATAACAGCCTCAATTCTGTGACCATCCGGATCAATCAGGTAGGCCGCGAAGTAATTTTGACCGTAGTCCGGTCGCAAGCCTGGCGCGCCATTGTCTCTTCCGCCAACGCGCAAGGCGAATGCATGGAATGAATGGACCGCGGACCTTGACGGCGCAGAGAATGCCAAATGAAAACCCGGACCGGGTGGCGCGGCTTCAGGGCGCAACTTCAGGCAAAGTAAATCATTGTCATCAACCAGCCCGTACCCGATGGCGGTTTCGTCCTCAAATACCCGGCGGAACCCGAGCTCCCCAAGCGCTGCGTCGTAGAACGCACCTGACAAGGCCAAGTCACGAACGCCAAAGGAGATGTGGTGGAGCATGGCGCGATGTTAGCTCTTTAATTCGAGCCTGACCCCTTAATTTGTATTCATAAACGGCAGGTTCGACTGCCGTTTTCATGGGGTCAAGCAGTCAGGGGTTTGGCGATGGCGTCGATGCGCTCCAGAACCTCGGGCGTAAGCTTGGGTGTGATCTGCAGGGCGCCCAGGTTATCTTGAAGTTGGCTCAACTTGCTGGCACCCAGAATCACCGTGCTGACGCGCGGATTGCGGTTGACCCAGGCAATCGCCAGCTGGGCCACGTTGCCGCCCAACTCGGCGGCGATCGCGGCCAGTTTGCCGACGGCGATATTTTTTTTCGGATCGGTCAGTGCACCGAGCAAGAAGGCCATGTCCTTCAATGCGCCTCGGCTGCCTTCGGGCACGCCGGTCTGGTATTTGCCGGTGAGCAGGCCCGATGCGAGCGGACTCCAGGTGGTCAGGCCCAGGTTTATGTCCGCATAAAGCCGGACGTAGTCCTGCTCGACACGTTGCCGATGGAACAGGTTGTATTGCGGCTGCTCCATCACCGGTTTGTGCAGATGGTGGCGTTCGGCAATCTCATAGGCCGCGCGGATGTCGTCGGCGCTCCATTCGCTGGTGCCCCAATACAAGGCCTTGCCTTGACTGATGATATCGCTCATCGCCCAGACCGTTTCCTCCACCGAGGTGTGCGGATCAGGGCGATGGCAGTAGATCAAATCAATGAAATCGAGCTGCATGCGCTTGAGCGAGCCGTCAATGGCCTGCATCAGGTACTTGCGGTTCAGTGTGTCGCGCCGGTTCACACAACTGCCTTCGCGGTCCAGGCCCCAGAAGAACTTGGTTGAGACCACGTAATTGAGGCGTGGCCACTTCAGCGCCTTGAAGGCCTCACCCATGACAATTTCGCTTTGGCCTTTGGCATAGATTTCGGCGTTGTCAAAGAAGTTGATGCCTGCGTCGTAGGCGGCAGCCAGCATTTCAGTGGCGGATTTGGTATCGACCTGGTTGTGATAGGTCACCCAGGAACCCAGTGAGAGTTCGCTGAC
>JBCKMZ010000106.1:0-3059 GCA_038902975.1 Polaromonas sp. | reverse complement strand
ATAACCCACTACCGGCTGGCCAACTTTTAAAAGGCGGTCAACACCATCCCATGCGTTTTTGGCAATCACATTCATGCCAAAAGTCAGCGCACCGTTGACCCGCGCGTCCTGTCGGTAGGTTTGCAGCATGTCCAGCACTTCAGGGCTGCTGGTGGCGCTCAAAGGGTCAATATTCGGGATCGGGCAACGCATGCAGGGCTTGACGGGTTTGAGCTGTACCTGGCCCTGATCGGTTGAAATTTGCAGGGTTTCAAGGCGGTCTTCGTCATGCGGCGAAAGCGCTGCTGAATGACCCAGCACGATGTTGGGCCTAAAGCGCTCCATAGCCACAGCACTTGCCCCCGCCGCCATCAGCTTGCTGTTGAGCTTGCTTAAAGAAGCTTCGCTGATAAGCAGCAGGGGAAAGCCGTCGCTGAACTGGTTACAGGCCTCGATTTTTCCCGTCCACACGCTGTCGCTCAGGCGTTGATGATCCGGGTCAAAGCGCACCAGCCGCACCTTGCAGCCCAAAAAGTCGGTAAACCACTGCGCCGCAATGCCGCCCATGTCAAAAGCCGCCGCCTCATGGCCCCAGACCCGCACACGCACCGCCGTCTCGACCTCATCGAGCTTGACATGCAGGGCCAACATGCCGGGCGCGCGCAGCACCATCTCGTAGGTTTTAAGCTGCGGCTTGATCAGCGCCATACGCGGCAGCTCACGCTGGGTCAAAAACTCGCCCTGCTCATCGACCACCATCCAGGCACGGTCAAACTCAAGACCTGTCTCGGTCAATATCGCCTCCTGCACTTCGATTCCGGCGCATGATTTAATGGGATAGACAAACAGGCGGGAGATGGCGCAGGAAACGTCTGGCTGGATAAGGTCTGCACTCACTTGGACATGTCCTTGAGGGCACCTCTATAAATTCATTTTTCAGGCAAATTGCTGCGTTGCGCGGTGCTCGCAATCCTCATGTACCTTAAGTACATTCCGGTTGCTCCGCGCCGCGCGCCTTGCACTTTATCCTGAAAATCTGAATTTCTAGAAGTGCCCTTAATGTTGGATAAAAAGCGCTATTTTGCACCGCCTCTTAAAATACCGGATGTCTTCAACTTTTGATGTCTGTATTCGCGGCAGCGGCGTGGTCGGCCGCACACTGGCTTTGCTGCTGGCGCGTGAGCGACTGAAGGTAGCGCTGGTTGGTTTCAATAACCATAACCTCGATGTTCGTGCCTACGCCCTGAACAGCGCTTCAAAACAACTTCTCGAAGGCCTGCGCGGCTGGCCCGAAGGCATCGCAACAACGCCGGTGCTGACGATGCAAATCTGGAGCGCTGAAGGCCGTGAACCCCAACTAGACTTCACTGCACAAAACGCGGACGGGCAAGCGTTGGCCTGGATAGTCGATGTTCCAGCGCTGGAGCAGCAACTGGCAAATGCCATCAGCTTTCAGCCGCAGATCGAGGTCGTGCAGGCCCCTGTCAAAGCCGCATTGCAGGTGGTGTGCGAAGGTCAAAAAAGCATCAGCCGCAACGAATTCGGTGCGACCTGGACCTCCAAGCCCTATGCACAAAAAGCCATCGCAGCGCGGCTTGAATCGAGTCAAGCACACCATGGCGTGGCCAGGCAGTGGTTTAAAAACGGGGAAATCCTGGCTCTTTTGCCAATTTGTGGCCCTGATGGGAACTCTGTCGCGCTGGTGTGGTCAGTCTCCAATGAGCGGGCTGACGCGCTGCAAAAATTATCAAATGACGAATTTTGCGCCGCCTTGCAGTCCGCTTGTGGTGACCAGCCGGGGCAGTTGCGTTTGACCAGCGAGCGCGCCAGTTGGCCGCTGGCACTGTCAAGCGCTGATCGCTGGGTCGGCCCTGGCTGGGCACTGGCAGGCGATGCGGCGCACACCGTACACCCGCTGGCAGGCCAGGGCTTGAACCTTGGCCTGGCAGACGCTCTAGCGCTGGCTGGTGTGATTGCAAAGCGCGAATACTGGCGCGGCCTGGGTGATGAAAAATTGTTGCGCCGCTATGAGCGCGCCCGCAAAGCAGACGTGGCGGGCATGGGTTTTGTCACCAACCAGTTACACGGCTTGTTTGCGCAAACCGATGCCCGCTGGCAGGGTTTTCGTGAGTGGGGATTGAGAAGTTTTGCGAGAAGTGGCCGGTTAAAAACATGGGTTATGCGGCAAGCGTCAGGTCTTTAGTTTTTTCAGTTTTTCAGATAATAGGAATTCAAATATGACATTTACAAAAACACTCTGGGCATTGGCGAAAACGGCGCAAATGGCGCTAGTGGCGACCAGTTTCACGGCGCTGCTAGCAGCCCCGAGCTTTGCCCAGGAAGCCAGCATCCGCAAAAACCTGCAGGAACGCCTGCCCGGTTTTTCTAAAATTGATGAAGTCAGAAAGACACCCATGAACGGGCTTTTTGAGATTCGCGTCAACGGCAGCGAGATTTTTTACACCGATGCCGAGGGCAACTTTTTGATCCAAGGCAACCTGATTGACACCCGGGCCAAACGTAACCTGACCGAAGAGCGGGTTGAAAAACTCAGCGCGATTGACTTTGACGCACTGCCCCTGAAAGATGCGTTTACCGTGGTGTACGGCAACGGCAAACGCAAGCTGGCGGCGTTTGAAGACCCCAACTGCGGTTACTGCAAGCGCTTGGAACGTGACTTGCAAAAAGTGAACGATGTAACGATTCACATCTTTCTTATTCCCATCCTGGGCCCGGACTCCGCCGAAAAGGCCAAGAACATCTGGTGCGCCAAAGACAAGGGAAAGGCCTGGCTGGACTGGATGATTCGCGACCAAGCAGCCGCCAAGGCCAGCTGCGACACGACCGCACTGGAGCGCAACCTGGACTTCAGCAAGAAGCACAAGATCACCGGCACGCCTACGCTGTTTTTTGCAAATGGCTCACGCGTGCCAGGTGCGATCAACGCGCAGCAGATCGAAAAGTTTTTGGCTGATGCGAAGTAGGGCTTTGATGGCCCCTAAAACCCCCTAATTCCAATTGGAATAAAAGTTAATCAAGAACACCTATGACTTTTGAAACCATCATCACCTCCACCCAGG
>JBCKMZ010000105.1:0-3116 GCA_038902975.1 Polaromonas sp. | reverse complement strand
GCATCGCTGCTGATGGCGACCAGCTGCACGCCACGCTTTTCAAACTCGGGCGCCAGGCGTTCGAGCTCCAGCAAGTATTTGGCGCAGATGGGGCAGTGCAGCCCGCGGTAAAAGACCAGGAGGTCGAACTTTTCGGCGGGCGCTGAACCGAGCTCGAAACGACCGCCGACAGTCAGTGCGACATTCAGGGTCGGCACTTTCTGTCGCGGCATCAAGGGTGTTGGTGTCATGGTTAGTCCTTTGTGTAGAGGTAAATTATGCGGCGTTGTTCTTGAGCGTCGCCTGAGGTTCGATCATATATTCGCGCACCAGCTCGCGAGCCCGGCGCAGACGGTTTTTCACTGCACCCTCTTGCTCGCCAAGACGCTCGACGATCTCGGCGATGGTGGTATCGGAGCTGCAATCGAGGGAACGGCCCTTGCCAGCTCCTCGAATCCATCGAAGACAAAGTCGCAATCGGGATGCGGCATCGGCTCCGGTGGAGGCTCATGGCCCCACTCTCTGGGGCGCTTGATAAATGCGGTCTTCAAGCCGCATGCCCGCGCGGCATTGAGGTCAAAGTTATGGCAGGCCACCATCAGAATGTCCTCGGGGGCGAGCGCCAGCCATTTCGAGGCTTGCAGGTAGGCGCGGGGATCAGGTTTGTAGTAGCCAATGGCTTCGCAGGAGATCACAGCGTCCCAAACAATGCCGTTGAGCCGGGACACATCCACAACCAGCGACAACGGCAGCATGGTGAAAGAAACCACCGGGACCAGCTCTCGGATATCACGCAGAGGGCGTGCGAAGTCGCTCCACGTGGCGAGGTGGTGCCACGCTTGGGCAATCGACTTGCGGTCGTGCTCTGAAAAAACCGAAAGATCGTTGGACGCGAGCACCTCATCCAAAACGCTGTAGTGAACGTCGTCCATGTTGAAGTCGGGCTGCGATTGACCAACAATGCCCTTCATCGTTAGACGCCGATGTTGATTCGCAATCGATGCCCAATCCCTTGCCACGCCATGCTTTGCCCCGATGGCCGCAAATGCGTCTCTTACGCCCGAGTGCCAGTCAAGAACCGTCCCTCCGGTATCGAATGCGATGGCTTTGATGTTCATGCTAGTTCCTTGTGGCGGTTCAATCGGGGCAGCGCCTATTAGAACCGGGTTGTCAGTTGGGTGATCCAAGCGGGTGAGTGTTCCACCAGCGGCACCCGAGCCGTAGCTTGGTGCCCCGCTCGGCCCCGCAACTCAAGGCACCTTGGCTTCGACGGTGAACTGAAACACGTTGCCGCCGATGAGTTCAACCGTCGGTCGATATAGGCCGGCCTTGTCACCAGCCTTAAACTGAATCGCCAGCAGCCCGGGGTTCGGCTTACCCCCGCCCACTGCGGCGGGGTAGCCGGTATGCCGCAAGACCGCGCCCGACAACAACGGCATCCCGTCGGCACCGATGGGACTGGTTGCAGCCTGCCCGGTTGCGCCCTCCGGCGCCGCGCCAATGATGCCTCCGACGACTTTGTCGGTCGCCGGATCCAGACGTTTGTCCTGGTTGGTGTCCTGCACCAGCAGGCCGCCGGTGTACTTCGGAAAGCGCGCCAGGTCACGCGGCGCGATGCCCACGCCGTTGAGCGCGGCGCCCTGCGCGCCCCACAGCAGCAGCCCCAGCGTCTGCGGTGCCACCTGTCCTGGCGCTACTTGCTGGAAGTTCGCGTTGGCGCCGGGTGGCAGGTGGAAATTGGTCGGTGCAAGCCGAGCGGTTGGCGCGTCGTCGAGCACCTTGAGCTGGCCTTGCCAAACGGCCAGGGTCTGGCCATCCGCTGCCACATGCGTCACCGAGACGGCGTAGTCGTCCGGCATCGGGTTGATGAAGCTGCGACCCCGCAGGTGAATCACCTTGATGCCGGGCGCGTTGGCACCATCCGCGGTCACGGCCTGCAAGGCCGTTACGGTCACGGTGTTGGCCTTCTCGTCAAAGCCGACGCGGTACTGGCCGCTCAAGCGCACGGGACCCTGCGGCCAGCCCTTTGTCAGCAACAGGTTCGTGTCGGTGTCGGGACTCAGTGCCACTGACGCGTTGCGTTTGAAGGCGGCGGGCAGCGCGAGACGCAGAACCTCGCCGGCGCGCAGGGCCAACCCGGCAGTCGCCGGATTCGCATCCGGGACCAGCATGAAGACATAGTCCGTTGCTTGACCTGCGACGTTGCCGTCGAATGAGACCGGCGCTGGCGCCGTCATCAGGGGCTTGGGCGCAGGTGCCGGCGCGGTCGCACAGGCGGCGAGCGTAATGGCAACGGCGGCGAGTAGGGTTGTGTTCTTCATCATCGTGTTTCCTCTAGGTGATCCGCAGCCCACGAACGGGCCCCGGCGTTGGTGAATCGATAGTTTCGGCCCTCAGATGCCAATCGTGAGATTGACCCAGGCGTCGGGCAGCCACTCCAGGACGCGCGCCTCCAGCCACTTGTCGCCCCCGCTCAGGATCGCGACGCCCATGGCGCCCAGCAACAACGCGAAACCATGTCGAACGCGCTCGATGCGTGGCAGCACCCAGTCGCGCACGCTGGCAAAGCCGCTGCGCGAGGCGTAGGCCACCGCCACCAAGGGGATGGCCGCGCCGATGCCGAAGACTCCCAGCACGATGCCGCCGCGCGCCACACCGCCCTCGCTGGCCACCAGGGTCAGTGCCGAGCCCAGCAAAGGGCCCGAGCATGGGCTCCAGACCAGGCCCAACACGCTGCCGAGCGCCAAGGCGCCGAACAGCGACCCGCCGTCGAGCTTGGCCGCGGCCGCGTTGGCCGTGCTGGCAATCGGCAGCATCCACCGCGTGAAGCGCTCGCCCAGCGCCGGCACCAGCATCACCAGGGCGAAGGCAATGAGCATGGCGGCACCGGCCGTGCGCACGCTGTCGGCATCGATGCCCAAGGCCGGGCCGAGCGCACCCAGCAGCATGCCGATGCCGGCGAACGAGGCCACCATGCCCACGCCCATGGCCACGGGTGCGAAGCGGCTGCCCTGCAGGGCGCCGCCGAGCACCAGCGGCAGCAACGGGAAAACGCAAGGCGACAAGGTGCTCAGCCCGCCTGCGGTGAGGCTGAATCCGAGGTGCGGCAGCGAGATCACGGCAGACATGCTAGTGGT
>JBCKMZ010000104.1:0-3131 GCA_038902975.1 Polaromonas sp. | reverse complement strand
GCTTCGTAGCCGTTGAACATCAAGGTTTTGCGCTTCTTGGCAAACAGGCCGTCTTCGCCAATGCGGCGCTCGGTCGCCTGGCTCCAGCGCGGGTGATCGACGGCCGGATTGACATTCGAGTAAAAACCGTATTCGTTGGGGGCGGCCTTGCTCCACGCGGTGCGCGGCTCTTTGTCGGTAAAGCGGATTTTGACAAGGCTCTTGCCGCTTTTGAAACCATATTTCCAAGGCACCACCAGGCGTACCGGCGCGCCGTTCTGGTTAGTCAGCACTTCGCCGTACATGCCGAAAGAAAGAAGTGTCAGCGGGTGCATCGCTTCGTCCATGCGCAGCGCTTCGACATACGGCCAGTCAAGCACACGTGAACCGACAAAAGGCATGGTTTTGGGATCAGCCTGGGTGATGAACTCAACGTACTTGGCGCTGCCCAGTGGTTCGACTTTTTTAATCAGCTCTGACAGCGAATAGCCAACCCAGGGAATCACCATCGACCAGCCCTCCACACAGCGCATGCGGTAGATGCGCTCTTCCTGCGCGCTGAGTTTGATCAGGTCTTCGATGGCCCAGGTTTTGGGCTGTTTGACCAGGCCTTCGATCGCCACCGTCCAGGGCCTGGTCACCAGGGTGTGGGCATTTTTGGCCGGGTCCGATTTGTCGGTACCGAACTCATAAAAATTGTTGTACGTCGTCACGTCTTTGTAATCCGTGACTTTTTCCATCGTGACCGCACCCGCCACACCGGACTTGGCACCAGGCAAGGCGGCCAACTTGCCGGGTTTGGCCACGCTTTGCGCCAGCGCCTCGCGCCCGGCCCATGAAGCCACCGCCACACCGGCGGCGCCTGTCGCCATCAGTTTGATCAGCTCACGCCGGCCTTGGTAGATGCCCTGCGGCGTGATGTCGCTGGAGTCCGGGTGGCTAAACCCGCTGGCATTGGTCTTGATGAGCATCGTGAAGTCCTTGAAAGATTTATGTCGTTAGCGTTACGTCGTTAGTCTGTATACGCAGTCAATTCTTACAGGGATTCAACCCGGGCTACAAGGTTCGGGCAACCCGCTGCGGTTGCTGCGGCGTCTGCAACTGCGCCGGCGCGGCAGCCCCGTTGGCGTGCGCCACCGCGGTGACACCGGGCACCGCCGGCAGATGGGCGAGGATCAGTTCGCCGAACCGCCGCACCGAGGCCTCCCCTGGGTAGAGGTGGCGCCAGACCAGGCCGATGGTGCGCGTTGGCGCCGGCCGCGCGAGGCTGCGGATTTGCACCAAGCCCTGGTTCAGGCCGCCGGCGCCGAACGCGGTGGCGAGCACCGGCAGCAGGGTGCAGCCGACGCCGGCGGCGACCATCTGACGCAGCGTTTCGATGCTGGTGGCCTTGAATGCTTCGCGTTGCTCGGAGACGTCGGCATTGCAGATCGCCAGCGCCTGGTCGCGCAGGCAGTGGCCCTCTTCGAGCAGCAGCAGGTCGTCGCGCGCGAGATCCTTTGCGCGGATGCAGCGCAGCGCAGCCAACGGGTGGCCGGGCGGCATCGCGACCACGAACTCCTCGTTGAAGAGGGCCATCGATTCGATGTCCTCGCCGCGCAGGGGAATGGCGAGCAGCAGCGCATCGAGCCGGCCCTGGCGCAGGCGTTCGAGCAGATGGCCGGTGAGGTCTTCGCGCAGGTACAGCGACAGCTGCGGGAAACCCTGCCGAATCTGCGCCAGCACATGCGGGATCAGGTACGGTCCCAAGCTCGGGATAACGCCCAGCCGCAACGGCCCGTTCATCGGATCCTGCCCTCGGTGCGCGATCTGCTTGATTTGATCGACCACGTTGATCGCGATGCGTGCCTGTTCGATGATCTTCTCGCCGATCGGCGTGGGCCACAGGTGATGCTTGTTGCGATCGAAAAGCATCACACCGAGATAGTCCTCGAGCTTCTTGACTTGCATGCTCAGCGTCGGCTGCGCGACATGGCAGGCCTCGGCCGCGCGAACGAAATTGCCCTTGTCGGCCAGGGCGACCACATAGCGTAGTTCTTGCAGGGTCATCATTGTTCTCCGGTGCGCCACGGCACCCACACCGACCATTATGCCGAACCGGCGGCAAGGCTCGTGATCATAGCTACTGCAGATGATGGTTATAGACAGAGCATTCTGTTGTTGCGCGGGCGGCGTGCATAACCAATATCGAAACAATCGATTTGCGAACCATGGGTCAGCTACCTACGATCCCTAACTTACATCAATTTACATCAATTAGGCGGCAGCGTTCATCAGCGTTCATGATGCTGTGCTCTGCCGACAACAAGAAGGAAACGGAATGAGCTTGCGAACCCTGAGTATTGTGCCCGCACTGGTGCTGGCGTGTTCGGCCACCGCAGCGCTGGGCTACGAAGTTGCACCGGTGGCCAACGGCGGCCGGGTCGAAGGCAAGATCACCTTCTTGGGACCCGTGCCGACGCGCAAGGTCATCCCAACCAAGGACAAAGAAGTCTGCGGCGGCATACGCGACGAGTCGCCGATCCGCGTTGGCGCCGACAAGGGCGTGCAAGACGCGGTGGTCTACCTCAAGGCGGTGCCCAAGGGCAAGGCCTGGGGCGCATTGGAAAAGACACCGGTGCTCGACCAGGAGAAGTGCATGTTCAAGCCCGCGGTGCAGGTGGTCCGGGCCGGCAAGATCGACATCCTCAACTCTGACCCAGTGCTGCACAACACACACGCCTTCTACGGCCAGCGCACGGCCTTCAACCTGGCGATGCCAGACAAGGGCATGAAAATTTCGAGCGAGTTGCCGCGGCCCGGGCTGGTGCGCATCGAATGCGACGCCCATGGCTGGATGCTAGCCCATGTGTACGTGGCCGACAGCCCGTACTACGCGCTGACCAGCACCGACGGCAGCTTCAGCATCGCCGACGTGCCAGCCGGCAGCTACACGCTGGTGGCCAGCCAGACCTACACCGGCGACACCGAAATGCAAGTCACCGTCAAAGGCGGCGAGGCCGCCAAACTTTCAATCGAGCTAAAGAAGAAGTAGCGCAACGTTGAACCCCTGTTAATCAACCAACCAATGCAGCCCCTGCGGCCGCGATAAAGGAGACAGCCAGATGAAGAATGCTTACGAAACCGACCACCAGGCCCCGCGCCCCGACGCA
>JBCKMZ010000103.1:0-3154 GCA_038902975.1 Polaromonas sp. | reverse complement strand
CCGTCATTGACCTTGAAAAGCATCATGGGCCAGCCAAGTTCTCGACCCAATCACCTGGTTCACAGGCCGGTTAGCACTGATGCCTTTGTTGCTTGACGATGACTACGAAAAACTAATGGAGCGTGGGATCACCTACGAAGAGAGTGAGCCGCACCGTTTTTTTGTCTTCACCCAACATACCCTGCCAGCGGGCACGTACACAGTTGCTGCATGTGATGTCTTGATCGTAATTCCCCCAAACTATAATCAGGATGGAAATGACATGTTTTGGACGTTTCCACGTCTGCATCGTACGGATGGCAAACCGATACCAGCAGTTATGGACCCTGCTGGAGGCGATAACCGTATTCTAAATGGTAAGGAGTATTGCAGGTGGTCTCGGCACTGGTCGTCAGGTCCAGGAGTGTGGCGTCCCGGAAGGGATGATGTCATTTCAATTTATCGCCGGATTGATTGGGCATTGAAAAATCCTGATACTCAATGAACAACCCTCGAATCACATTACTGGCTTCACAAGAAAAGGTGTTGCTTGGACACCTCCAATCGGATCCTCATGCCCATGAAATGGCGGCGGTCGTTTTATTTCGTCGGTTTTCTCACCTAGTGCCTGGATTGGCAGAGTCCGATCGTTACATCGCTGTTAGAGTGATTCCCTTTAAACAAAGTTGGGTAACTAGTAGTTCAGGTTCACATATCAGCTTTGAGTTGAAATATCTGCGCGACCTGTTTCGACAGTGCGAAGAGGAATCGCTTGTATTTGGTTTTATACACAACCACCCAGGTGGTTACCCAGATTTTTCACATGTCGACGATGACAACGAGTGCACGCTATTGCGTTCGCTCACGAATCGCAACGGCAAAGAAATACACTTTGTGGCAATGTTGTGGACCAACAATTCATGGAAAGCAAGAATCCGATACGGACATCAACCTGAGACTATACAGTCGGTCAGACATATCCTTGTGCATGGCCGTCCGCTCAAGTTGTATGAGTATGAGAAAACAGAATTTGCGGATCAGGCCATTACCGCCCGTCATGCCGCTGCATTTGGCCAGCCCTTTGTAGACAAGCTTAAATCATTGCGAGTAGGTGTTATTGGTGCCGGTGGTACCGGAAGCCCAACCGCGTTGTTGCTTGCGCGCGCTGGCATTGGTGAACTAGTTGTAATCGACAACGATAGATTGGAGAAAAGCAATTTAAACCGAGTAAGAGGGGCTGGTCTTGATGATGTTGGAAAGAATAAGGCGCAAATCCTTAAAGAGTTTATTGAACAAATGAAGCTGCCCACTGCCGTGGCTGCCCTAGAATCTCTGATTGATATGGATCCAGCAGCTCTGGATGCACTCTCAAGTTGTGATGTGATTTTTGGATGCACCGATGACCAGATTGGCCGCGAAATATTGAATACTGCCTTATATGTTTATGCCCAACCGTATATCGACATTGGACTTGGAGGTCAAATAGCAGAAGACGCGGAAGGGCAACCATATTTAAGGTATCACCACGGAAGGGTAAGCACGATTCTACCCGAAAGCGGCGAGTGCCTGTTTTGCCAAGGGATCATCAAAGACGTATGGATTCGGCACCAATACGCATTGAGGGAGAATCCGAACCTTGCAGCTGAAGAAGCAAGAGAACGTTATTTGGTGGGCGGTGGCGAGCAGGCGCCAGGTGTTGGCCCCTTCACCAGTGCGGTCGCAGATTATGGTGTTGCGACGCTGTTTGACCTGATTAAACCATTCCGAAAGTTTCCGGGTGAGCTACGAAGTGATTTCTTCACCGTGGATTTTGTAAAAATGGAGTTCCAAAGCCGCGCCGAAAGGAATGATACGAGCTGTGCTTATTGTAAACAAAAAGAATATTTATTGGTTCAGGAGAAATATCGCCTGAACCGCCCAATCTTGGGAAAACCAAATGTCGCGCTTTAATCATATGCTGGAATGGTTGAAGTATTTTGATCACGATAAGAAGCTGCGTGATTGGTTTGAACGACAGTCGTTACCGCCGATTGCCTTTCCTGGAATACGAACTGTTGAT
This sequence comes from Polaromonas sp., assembly GCA_038902975.1. GTDB lineage: Bacteria > Pseudomonadota > Gammaproteobacteria > Burkholderiales > Burkholderiaceae_C > Polaromonas. Next base: position 1,116 of record JBCKMZ010000103.1, on the reverse strand, counting down.
AAGCCACCTCGTAATGAAGAGGTAGAAGGAAACACGCTGTATTTCGTCGCACCAGCAAATAACCCGAAGTGGGTTCTCTTTCGTTGCCCTTGCGGCTGTAATAGCGTCATTACACTGTCGCTGCAGCAGGCACATAGACCACGCTGGACGTTAAAAAATAGCCAGAATAATCGGCCTATTTTGTATCCTTCCGTATGGAGAGATGTCGGTTGTATGAGCCATTTTTGGATTCAGGATGGACGTGTTTACTGGTGCGGCAATACCGGAACACCGCCAAACTCAAATTGGTAAGACGACTGAAATAGAGGCCCAAGTAAACTAAGGGGAGGTAAGTATGGTCACTGGAGAAAATGACAAGCCGGAATTGATAATTGGGTTAGTTGGTCCGGCAGGAGTACGGCTTCGGGATGTATCAAAAGCCCTAGTCGAACATCTCAAGCCATTTGGTTACACGACTGAAATAATTTCCGTATCGAAATTATTGGAAAATTATCATGGCTACGACAAGAGTAAAATTGGGGACGGTGAAGGGGAGCGAATACTTTATTGTCAAAACGTAGCGCTAGATTTTAGACGAGAACTAGAAGATGGTGCAGCACCAACGTTAGCGGCTATCGCCGAGATTCGCAAGAGAAGGGCGGCGGAATCTGGGAATCCAGATTGTCCGTGGAATGGCCATGCATATATCCTTGACCAATTGAAACATCCGAGTGAGGTGGAATTGCTCCGACAAGTTTACGGTTCAGCTTTCGTGCTTCTTGCAGGACATGAACCTAAAACGAAACGGGGAGAAAGTCTCGCTAGACGGTGTGCTCCTGATCCCACTAAAAGTAAAAATTCTACTTATGTCGGGCTTGCCGTGAAGATTATCGAGGATGATGAGAATCAGTCGGTTGATCCGGAATTCGGGCAGAATACAAGGGACACCTATCCGCTGGCAGATTTTTTTATCGACCTTACTAATGAAGGTGGTGCAGGTGCGGTAATAAGGTTTGTTAATCTGCTATTTGGTCATCCATTCGAAACGCCCAATCAACGCGAATATGCAATGCATCAATCATGGTCAGCATCACTTCGATCATCGGATTACAACAGGCAGGTCGGTGCAGTCATAGT
>JBCKMZ010000102.1:0-3264 GCA_038902975.1 Polaromonas sp. | reverse complement strand
AAGCCCGCGGCCAAGTAGTTTGCGGCGTGAATACCGGTCTGGCCGGTTTTTCACAGGCCGACTCCAGCGGCAACTGGTCTGGCCTAGATGCCGACGTTTGCAAGGCGATTGCAGCGGCGACGCTGGGCGACGCGAGCAAGGTCAAATGGGTTCCGCTAAGCGCTCAGGCGCGCTTTACGGCCCTGCAGTCTGGCGAAATCGACGTGTTGTCGCGCAACACCACCTTTACCCTGACGCGCGACGCTTCGCTCGGCCTGAACGTGACCGGAGTGACCTATTACGACGGTCAGGGTTTCATGGTGCCAGTCAAGAGCAAGATCAAGAGCGCCAAGCAGCTGAAGGGGCAAACCGTCTGCGTGCAGTCGGGTACGACGACCGAAAAGAACCTGACCGACTTCTCCAATGCCAACAAGCTGGCGATCAAACCGGTGGTGTTTGAAAAAGTCGAGGCTGCAACCGGCGCCTATTTTGCGGGCCGCTGCATCGCCTACACCACGGATGCCTCGGGTCTGGCCTCGGTGCGCAACAAAGAGGCACAGAAGCCGAATGACCATGTAATCCTGCCCGAGATGATCTCCAAAGAGCCCTTGGGCCCGATGGTGCGCCGTGGTGACGACGAGTGGTTCGCCATCGTCAAATGGGTCATCTACGGCCTGTTGGAGGCCGAGGAATACGGCGTCACGCAAGCCAACGTGGATCAGCTGAAGTCCAGCAGCACCGACCCCGTGGTGCAGCGCCTGCTGGGCGGTGGCAATGAGGACACCGGCAAGCTGCTGGGTTTGGATAAAGAGTGGATGGCCCGAGCCCTCAAGTCGACCGGCAACTACGGCGAAATCTTTGAACGCAATGTCGGGCCGAAGACCGCACTCGGCCTGCCGCGTGGTATCAACAACCTGTGGAACAAGGGCGGTCTGATGTACGCCTACCCGATTCGCTGAGCTGCTGCGGCGAGCGCGTTTCAGATACCTCGCTCACCTGCTCCAGCAGACGCTTGGATTGGGGAAGGTAGGCGACAGAGTTCATAGAATCGAAACCATGTACAAAAACACGGTATTGACGCCAAAAGACAAGCTGTCAAGCGGGGTTGTCACGTTTCGCAGGGGTCATTGCAATCCAACGGTCCAGCTTATCCCACCGGTTAGGGGTACGAAATGACCTACACGCAACTTATGTACGTCCATCTGGCGACGATTTTGCCGTCATTCGCAATTGGAACGTTCATGCTCCTCAGCCACAAAGGTACGCCGCTACACAAGAGCATCGGAAAAGTTTATCTTGTACTTATGCTCACAACCGGGCTGATCACGTTAGCAATGCCAGCCGAGGTCGGCCGAAGAATATTTAATCATGTTGGATTCATCCACGCTTTCAGCTTGCTCACACTCTACAGCGTTCCTTCCGCTTACTTTGCGGCCCGTCGTGGCGACATCAAGACCCACCGAGGCAACATGATCGGACTCTATATAGGCGGCCTACTGATTGCAGGCTCATTTGCATTGATGCCGGGGCGTACGCTGCACGGTTGGCTATTTGAATGAGGTTGTCGTGAGAACGGGGGAAACGGGTCGGAGTGAGGTGCTACTTCCTAACGAATAAGATTAGATCGTGCGAAGCCACGATCTGAACCCTGCATTCGAGAGGGACGCTGCAAAAGCGCGGCGCCCCTCCATTTTACGTCAGTCAGCTTTAACGAATGCAAACGGACAGATCACGGACTACTGAAGCAAGGCTGAACCAGTGAAGCGCACAATTTACGTTGAAACCTCCGTCATCAGCTATTTGACGGCACGTCCCAGCAAGACAATTATTGGGGCCGCACATCAGCAAATCACTCTGGCTTGGTGGGATCGTCGCTGGGAATATGAACTTCTGGTTTCTCAGTCGGTTTGGCAAGAGTGCGCCGCTGGCGATCCGGTGGCTGCACAGAAAAGGCTTGCGGCACTTGAGGGAATGTCGGTACTCGCAGTAACGCAGGACATGATTCGAATGGCCCAGGACTTTATAGAGCAAGCCATCATTCCGGCCAAAGCGCTTGAGGATGCGCTTCATATTGCAATCTCGACACTGCACCACGTAGATTTTCTACTGACCTGGAATTGCCGTCACATCGCCAATCCAGTGATTCAGGAAAAAATTGCCGTGTATCTTGAGCAACAGGGTTTGTTTCTCCCCATCATCTGTACTCCCGAGGAACTTCTTGGAGGAAACGACGATGAATGATGAAATCATGATGGAAGTCCATGCCATCAAGGACGCGATTGGTTCGAAGTATGGTCATGACCTGAATGCACTGTTTGAGGAAATAAAACGTGGAGAAGCCAAACTCAAGGCAACCGGTGTCCAGGTTCTGGCTCCCCCCGCCAATCCAGCAAGTCTGCCTAATTCTGCATTGCAGCGGACTCGCTTCGCTCACCGCTGAATTTTGACGTTGAACTCACACCGACCCCAAACTCAGACGCTCATAGATATCAACGCTGCTACGCCATGGAAGCCCAAACTGTCGAATACCGCCACAACTTTCCGCTGGACCCCCTCGACGTGGTTCGTGTCTTCGATCTCTCGGGCATCAAGCGTCCAACAAGTGAACTGCCGCGGATTGCACGCATGTTCGCCGCGCCAAGCCTGACGCTGTCTGCGTGGGTGTCAGGTCGACTTGTGGGGGTAAGCCGATCTCTTACCGACTACGCGTACTGTTGCTACTTGTCCGACCTCGCCGTGGACAAAACCCATCAGGGCCTGGGAATCGGAAGAGAGTTGGTCAAACGCACTCAGGCGATCATCGGCGACCAGGTCTCACTCATCTTGCTATCGGCGCCGAACGCATTGTCGTACTACCCTAGTCTCGGCTTCGAGCTGGCAGAAAACGCATTTGTCATTCGGCGCAAACAGTGATGTCTAACTCAATCGTTAGTGCCACTCAAGGAGAACCCGATGACAACTGTGCGCTATCTCGTCAACGACGTTGATGCCTCGCTCCCGTTCTACTCGGCGCTCGGATTCACCGTCGCGGAGCGCTGGGGTCCGCCGTTTGTCATGCTTGCGCGCGGCGATCTAACCCTCTGGCTCAGTGGCCCGGGAACATCGGCATTCAAGCCGCTCTCGGACGGTTCCATCCCCACGCCAGGGGGTTGGAATCGCTTGGTCATCGAGGTCCCTGATCTGCGCGCATCAATGCAAGCGCTTGGCCCAACCGGAGCCAAGTTTCGCAGCGAGCCGGTTCAAGGTCCTGGTGGCCAACAGGTGCTTGTCGAAGATCCATCGGGG
>JBCKMZ010000101.1:0-3381 GCA_038902975.1 Polaromonas sp. | reverse complement strand
TCTCCAGCAGGCCGTCGTAAATGTTGCCAGTGTCGCCCTCGGCGCAGCTCACCGTGACCAGCATACCGTCCTTCAATTTCTCGGTCGCATCACCGCAGCCGACCACCGCCGGAATGCCCAGCTCGCGAGCAATGATGGCGGCGTGGCAGGTGCGGCCACCACGGTTGGTGACGATGGCACTGGCGCGCTTCATCACTGGCTCCCAGTTCGGGTCTGTCATGTCGGTCACCAGCACATCGCCGGGCTGCACCTGATCCATGTCCTTGATGTCGTTAATAACCCGCACCGGACCGCAACCAATCTTCTGGCCGATGGCGCGGCCAACTGAAAGAATCGCGCCCCTGGCCTGATTCGCTTTGAGCTTGTAGCGCTGCTCGACCTTGCCCTTGGACTGGCTCTTGACCGTCTCGGGGCGGGCTTGCAGGATGTAGAGCAAGCCGTCGGTGCCGTCCTTGCCCCACTCGATGTCCATCGGGCGGCCATAATGGGTTTCAATCATCAGTGCGTACTTGGCGAGTTGCTCAACATCTGCATCAGTCAATGAATAACGGTTGCGCAACTCGATCGGTACGTCGGTGGTTTTGACCAGCTTGCCGCTGGATTTTTTTTCGCCCACCGTGGTGAACTCCATCTGTAGCAGCTTGCTGCCGAGGTTGCGGCGAATCACGGCGCGTTTACCAGCCCGTAGCATCGGCTTGTGGACATAAAACTCGTCGGGGTTTACCGCGCCCTGCACCACCGTTTCACCCAGGCCGTAGTTGGACGTGATGAAGACCACGTCTTCAAAACCGCTTTCAGTGTCGATGGTGAACATCACGCCCGCCGCGCCCTTGTCGCTGCGCACCATGCGCTGCACACCGGCTGACAGCGCCACATCTGAATGCGCAAAGCCCTGGCGTACGCGGTAGCTGATGGCGCGGTCGTTGTAGAGCGATGCAAACACCTCTTTCATCTTGTGCAGCACGTCTTCAATGCCCACCACGTTCAAAAAAGTTTCCTGCTGGCCGGCAAACGACGCATCGGGCAGGTCTTCGGCGGTGGCGGACGAGCGCACTGCGAAGCTGGCCTGGGGGTTGCCTGCGCTCAGCGTGGCGAAACTACTCCGCACGGTTTTTTCAAGTTCCGACGGGAAAAGCTGGGCTTCGACCAGCGCACGGATCTGGGCGCCGGCGACGGACAGCGCCCGCACGTCGTCGATGTCGAGCTTGTCGAGCACTGCGTTGATTTTTTTGTCCAGCCCGTCCTGCGCCAGAAACACGCGAAAGGCATGGGCTGTAGTGGCAAAACCAGTCGGCACGCGCACGCCGTCAGGGCCGGTAGGCAGTTGCGAGATCATCTCGCCGAGGCTGGCGTTTTTACCGCCTACTACCTCGATATCACTGATTCTCAAATTTTCAAACGCTACGACTAATGCGGCCTTATCAAACAGGTTGGACATGAAAATACTCCGGGAGGTTTTAAAACCGGGAATAGCATCACGCGCGGCAGGCAACCTTGTTGTTGTTCGAGGGGATTGCTGCGGGGCATGACGTGAGAATCTGGATAATGCTTTTCATTGTACGGGGGCTTATGGGGGCCACTACGTCATCGATTGGAACTTCCATGAAGATCGCTCTCGCATTAGCTCGGGGCGGCCCGTGCCGTGCATGAACCTGTTTTGCGCGTCCTTCCTTGATCCAGATCAAAGACAAGGTAGCAGCGGGTGCCGAGAATTCACCTGTTCATTGTTGAAACTTCACCCAAGGAAACCGATATGTCGCAACCCGATCCCACCACTGTATCGCCACCCGCAAGCGACGACCCCAACGAGCCGGTGCCGTTGATGCAGACAGACATGATTGGCGCACCGACCTCATTGCCCCGCCGTCACCTGCTGGCCATCAGCACCAGCGCACTCGCCGCCGCAGGACTGGCAACCTGGACCAATGGAGCCATGGCTCAGACTGCTGCGGTGACCGCCAAGCCACTGCCCGTGGCAGCGGGTCATGTCGATAAGCTGGCACGCGTAACACAAAAGCTGGTGGCACCCCCTTTTGCACCGGAGCATGATCAAGTTGCCAAAGGCGGCCCCAGGGTTGTGGCAGTGCGCATGACGACTGATGAAAAACTCATCACAATTGCACCGGATGGTACAAAAATCTGGGCCTTGACTTTCAACGGCAGCGTACCCGGTCCGCTGATTGTGGTGCATGAGGGCGACTATGTAGAAGTCACTCTCGTCAATCCAAAGACCAGCACGCTGCCGCACAACGTTGATTTTCATGCGGCAACCGGTGCCTTGGGTGGAGCAGAGTTGACGTTGGTGGCGCCTGGCGAGGAAGTGGTAATACGCTGGAAGGCGCTGAAGACAGGCGTATTCGTTTATCACTGCGCTCCGGGTGGAGTCATGATTCCGTTTCACGTCATTTCCGGAATGAGCGGCGCCATTATGGTGTTGCCGCGCGGTGGTCTGACAGATAACAAAGGCAAACCGGTACGCTACGATCGGGCTTATTACATTGGCGAACAGGATTTTTACGTTCCCAAGGATAAGGCTGGAAAATACAAATCCTACGCCCAACCCGCCGAAGGTATGGCTGAGATGCTGGAGCTGGCGAAGGGACTCATCCCGACCCACGTAGTTTTCAATGGCGCAGTAGGTGCGCTGACCGGAGCCAATGCGCTCAAGGCAAAAGTGGGTGAGAAAGTGCTATTCATTCACGCCCAGGCAAACCGCGATAGCCGTCCACACCTGATTGGCGGCCATGGCGACCTGGTATGGCAAGGCGGTTCGTTCAACGACCCACCCATAACCAATCAGGAGACCTGGTGGGTTCCGGGTGGTGCTGCGGTTGCTGCGCTGTATGAATTCCGCATGCCCGGGCTATATGTGTATCTCAGTCATAACCTGATTGAAGCAGTGCTTCTGGGAGCTGCTGCGCACATGAATGTCGAAGGCAAATGGGACGACGACATCATGAAACAACTCAAAAAACCAACACCTTCGAAATAGACCTTCATCAAGGGCGGTGCTACAGCCCGGTGTTCACATGCCTATTGTGTCGGTGGGCGGAAAAACCTTGGGGATTCAGATCGCCACATCAGGGAAAGTACGACATCAGAGTGGCGTAGGCATTACAGAAAATCCCACGACGGCGAGCGCGTGAGCGCTACGCCCACGATGTAAGTGACGCTGAGCAATGCCGCCACAAAAAACGGCAGACGCTGCCCTTGCGGCGTGTTTTTCCCCAGCGCCCGCATCCCGAGCAGGATGTAGACCAGCAACGCCAGCACCTTGGCCGTGAGCCAGGTCTCCACGAACGGGTATTGGCCGATGCGCCAGGCCAGCCACAGCGCAGAACCCAGCAGCACCGTGTCGATCACATGCGGTGCCACACGCAG
>JBCKMZ010000100.1:0-3394 GCA_038902975.1 Polaromonas sp. | reverse complement strand
CACATGCATCTGACCAAAAAAGCGATTTCCGAACGCATCAAGGAAATTGATGTCGTGATCGAGCTGCTGGATGCGCGCCTGCCCGGCTCCAGCGCCAACCCCATGCTGGCTGAACTAACCGGCCACAAACCCGCGCTGAAGGTTTTAAACAAGCAAGATCTGGCCGACCCAGCCATCACGCCGCTGTGGCTAGAACACTACAACGCCTTGAGCGCCACGCGCGCGATTGAACTGGATGCGAGTGAGACCACACCAGCTCGCCGTCTCATAGACGCTTGCCACGCGCTTGCGCCCACACGCGGCAGCATGGTCAAGCCCATGCGGGTGCTGATTTGCGGCATTCCCAACGTTGGCAAGTCCACGCTGATTAACACACTAACGGGTAAGCGCGCGACCAAAACGGGCGATGAGGCGGGAATTACTAAGGTTGAGCAGCGCTTGGTGCTGGCTGATGGTTTTTATTTATGGGACACACCCGGCATGTTGTGGCCACGGATCATCGTTGCCAAGAGTGGTTACAACCTGGCCGCCAGCGGTGCGATTGGCCGCAATGCGTTCAATGAAGAGGAAGTCGCTCTGGAGTTGCTCGACTATTTGCTTAAACGTTACCCAGAGGCGCTTGAGGCACGCTACAAGCTGGCCATCACGCCGGGCATGACAGATGAGCAGGCGCTTGAAGAGATTGGCCGGAAGCGCGGCGCGGTACTCACCAAAGGCCGGGTGAATTTACAAAAAGCGGCAGAAATTGTGATCTACGAATTTCGCGCTGCCACGCTGGGCCGCATCACGCTGGAGACACCGCAAGAGTTTGCTGCTTGGTTAGCCGCAGGCAAGTTGCTGGACGCTGAGCGGCAAGTGAAAAAAGACAAGAACGACCCCAGCAGACTGATGCGGCTCAAAAAAATTCCAAAGCCAAACTCGCGCGATCGGGATCGAGCACTTAAAGGTTGAGCCTCCTATCCTTCACCAGGCGTTTATTTGGATTTGGTGGAGACACCAAAATCTTCTTCAATCGCGACGGCCGGGTAATTAAACCGCACCGGGCCATCCGGGCGTTCATTCACATACTGGAACACCAGCGGATCGGTGCTCTTGCGTACCTCATCCACAGAGCCTTGAAACGCGACCTTTCCATTGTCCAGAATGATCACATGGTCGGCAATTTCAAGGGTTTGTTTAAGTTCATGCGACACAAAAATACTGGTCAGTCCCATGGAATCATTGAGCTGGCGAATCAGGCGCGCTGCGACACGAAGCGAAATCGGATCGAGACCGGAAAAAGGTTCGTCGTACATCACCAATTCCGGGTCCAGTGCAATCGCACGCGCTATTCCAATACGCTTGGCCATCCCTCCCGACACTTCGCTGGGCATGAGGTCACGCGCATTTCGCAGGCCCACCGCATTGAGCTTCATCAAGACAATGTCACGGATCAGTGATTCGGGCAAATCGGTATGTTCACGCAGCGGGAAGGCAACGTTCTCAAACACGCTCATGTCAGCAAACAAGGCGCCGAACTGAAACAGCATGCCCATACGACGCCTGACTGCATAGAGTTGCTTCTGATTCATGGGGGTGATATCTTGCCCGTCAAACAACACTTGCCCCGACCACGCACGGCTCTGGCCGCTCATCAAACGCAGTGTCGTCGTCTTGCCACCGCCCTGCGGCCCTATCAGCGCAGTGATCTTGCCCCTTGGAATGCGCAGGGAAACGTCATCCAGAATGGCGCGCTCCCCGTACCCAAAGGTCAGGTGATGCAATTCAACAAGTGATGGGTTGACGGTAGGTGGCATAGATACTCAAACCGGACAGCGCCCGGCATCCAAATGATAGGGGATTCAGGGCAGGAGGTCGCCCAAGCCCTGAAAATCTTTCGATCTGCCGTATTGCGATGTTGGGTGCGTTGCCATCAGCGCGAAGCGCCAATCAACAGGCAGTGTGCCCGGCATGACCGCGCTGGTGGAGGCATACTTGGCCTCTGGCTGGCCGCCGGTTGCGCGCCGGAGAAAGACCGCGACTTCACCATTGCCCACCATCGCATGTTTCACGACCAACTCACCGGCCCCGGACGCGGCATCAAGGACGAACGCGTCCTCGCCGCGATGCGCACCGTGCCGCGTCACGAGTTCGTCCCGGACGACGTGCGCTTCAGCGCCTACGACGACCGCCCGCTGCCCATCGGCCACGGCCAGACGATTTCGCAGCCGTTCATCGTCGCCTTCATGACGGAGCAGTTGAAGCCGCAGCCGACGGACAAGGTGTTGGAAATCGGCACCGGCTCCGGCTATCAGGCCGCGATTCTCTCCGGGCTGGTGAAGGAAGTCTTCACCATCGAAATCGTCGAGCCGCTCGCGAAGCGCGCGGAGGCGGACTTGCGGCGGCTCAACTATACCAACGTCTTCGTGAAGGCCGGCGACGGCTACAAGGGCTGGCCGGAGCACGCTCCCTTCGATGCCATCATCGTCACCTGCGCGCCCGACCAGGTGCCGCAGTCGCTCGTCGAACAACTCAAGGAAGGTGGCCGCATGGTCATTCCCGTCGGGCCAGACGGTGGCGTGCAGGAGCTTTACCTCTTGGAGAAGCACGGCGGGGAAGTGCGGCGAAAGTCCGTCCTCCCCGTGCGGTTCGTGCCCATGACGCGCGAGGGCGGAGCGAGGCAGTGAAGATGGTAGGGCGCGTCTGTCCTCAGCGCGCCGTTTCGTGTTTGCATGGTTCAGCGGCGCAAAAGAATCGGGGTCAGACTCCAATTATCTCAAGCTGCTACAAATAAAATAGCAATCAGGCGTAATCGCTCACCGGAACACAGCTACAAAACAGGTTGCGGTCGCCGTAGACGTTGTCAACCCGGCCAACGGGTGGCCAGTACTTCGACTGTCGGATAGCGGCTATTGGAAAGGCTGCGACCTCGCGTGAATAGGGGTGAGACCAGTCAGCGACCAACAAGCTGGCTGCGGTGTGCGGTGCGTGTTTGAGCGGATTGTCGTCTGCTGGCCAGTGCCCGTTTTCGATCTGGCGAATCTCTTCGCGGATGGCAATCATGGCTTCGATAAAGCGATCCAGCTCGGCAAGGTTTTCACTCTCGGTTGGCTCGACCATCAAAGTGCCGGGTACCGGAAAGCTCAGCGTGGGTGCGTGAAAGCCGTAGTCCATCAAACGCTTGGCCACGTCTTCGGCGGTCACGCTGCTGGTTTCTTTGAGTGGACGCAAATCGAGAATACATTCGTGTGCGACATGGCCATTTTCACTGGCATACAAAGTGGGGTAGTGGTCTTTGAGCCTTGAGCTGATGTAGTTGGCACTCAGTATGGCGATCTCGGTGGCTTGCTGCAGGCCTTCAGGCCCCATCATGCGGAAATACATCCAGCTGATGGGCAGCACTGCGGCATTGCCT
>JBCKMZ010000099.1:0-3559 GCA_038902975.1 Polaromonas sp. | reverse complement strand
TAACATTCCAACAATTTCTGAAAAACCGAGGGTCAGGCCTCAATACTGTTCGTTTAAGGCCGTTCGGGCTTGGAAATAGCAGAAATACCATCAGCTCGTCATCGCGAGGCCGCAAGGCCGTGGCGATCCATGGTGGCGAGCCAGCGGGGCATGGATTGCCGCGCTGCGCTCGCAATGACGAAACAGGTATGTTTGAAGTCTCCAAGTCCATTAAACGAACAGTATTGGGTCAGGCCTTACATTTGACATTCCTGCGGACGAACGCAAGGGGCTACTCTCCCATTCATGCATCCAGCCAACCGGTTGTTGGACAATCCCGGTGTGTGACGGAGGGGGTTCACTGGAAATATCTTTTCGGGATTCAGAATCGAGTTTTTTCCAGCGACCATCAATCATAGACATCAAAAATTCACATTGTCAACCAATTTTGAACCACGCCCAAATCCCCTATAGTGCAACTACCGCAACACCACCGCAGCACAGGAGGTCCAGCATGGTTTATCCGACGCGATTGACGTCTTTGCTTTGTACTGGCTTTACGGCGCGGCGGATAAACGCTGATTGTTAGGCAGCAGAAGAGCCACCCTCGTGCACCACCATGATCCTGCGTGACTCCATTGAAGTCCAAGCCCCTCTGGCCATGTTGTTCGAGTTCTTCGAGGGCATGAGCAATGAGCGCTATCTCGGCTGGCATCCGGACCACAAGCACTTCCGCTGGACCGAGGGCCAGGGAGTCAAGCTTGGAAATCGCTTCTACTTCGAAGAAGTCATTGCCGACAAGCTCCTCAAGAAGTCCGTGGAGTTCACCCGCATCGAGCAGGACCGGCACATCGAGTTCGCGCCGACGTTCTGGCTCATGCGGCTTTTCCTTCCGCGTCTCATCTTCAGGGCTGAAGCCACCAGTCCCGGAACCTTTCGGTTCTTCGCCGAGATATTCCTGCGCGTCGGCCCACTCGGAGCTCGCCTGAACAAGCGGGAGTTCGACGCAGTGCGCGAGCACATGCGCGTTGAGGGCGTCAACTTCAAACATTATGCGGAGCGCCAGAATGCAGCGCACTCCTAAACTGCCGCCTAACGAACAAGGTCAGACCGTGCTTGCCACGATCCGGTTGGAGCCCGGCCCGTCAGCGCGGGATCTGCAAATATCTTTTGGGGGGTTGCTGGTCATAATCTGTCGCAGAGGTAGGGCGATTGAATCAAATCCCCCCCGCCTTTCTGCCGCCGGTGTGCTAAATTCGTCTGTCCTGTCTCAAGCCCATTGCGCAGCCTTGGCGCGGCCATAGGGCCAATCGGCGAAGTTCGGCGGTCGTCGTCGCCATTGCGTTGATCCACATAGAGAAAACGTATGGCCATGCACCCGGCCGGACCGAAAGAGTTCGGCAACACGTTCGGCGGCCAGGCCCCAACAGGCAAAAAACCGTTACGAATCAACGAACTAGCACGCCAGATTCTTGGATTATGAGTCCTCTGCTCTAACCAACTGAGCTAACGCCCCGAACCCGTATTGTAGATGTGGCTCAGCTTGGAGGTGTTTTTTCGTGGCGATCACGTCCAGGGCCGAGATTGAAAATCCTTGGTGGTTCGATTCCGCACCGGGCCACCAGTATTGAAGCCTCACTTTTTTGCGAGAGTGGGGCTTTTTTGTTGGCGGATTGGCGGCATTGGGGGACTTGGTTCGGCTTGGGTTCGGCAGTGTTGCACGCTATTGACTTCGGAGCTTGACTTCGGAGCTTGACATTTTCCCCGCACGGCACTAAGAATTATGTTTGTCAATCTGACTCGCCGTTTTTTCGGTCCGGTTCCGCAGGCGAATCTTAAAGCGATGAACGTTTTATGAACGGGCACCCGATGAAAATTTTGTGGTTAAAAACCATTCTGATGGTTGCGGCTCTTTGTTCCTTTGCAGCCCCGTCGGCCTTTGCTCAGACCGGCACGCTGGTGGCGTGGGGATACAACGGCTACGGCCAGACGACGATACCCGCAGGCTTGAACGGCGTGACCGCGATTGCGGGGGGAGACTTTCACACCGTGGCCCTGAAGAACGACGGCACGGTGGTGGTGTGGGGACTAACGACGATACCCGCAGACTTGAGCGGGGTGACAGCGATTGCGGCGGGACGTTGGCACACCGTGGCCTTGAAGAACGACGGCACGGTGGTGGCGTTGGGATTGAACGGCGATGGCCAAACGACGGTGCCCACAGGCTTGAGCGGGGTGACAGCGATTGCGGCGGGAGGTTGGCACACCGTGGCCTTGAAGAACGACGGCACGGTGGTGGCGTGGGGATCGAACCTTTTCGTCCAAACGACGCTACCCGCAGGCTTGAGCGGGGTGACCGCGATTGCGGCAGGAGGTGTTCACACCGTGGCCTTGAAGAACGACGGCACGGTGGTGGCGTTGGGATCCAACGAATACGGCCAAACGACGCTACCCGCAGGCTTGAGCGGGGTGACCGCGATTGCGGCGGGATTTGGTCACACCGTGGCCTTGAAGAACGACGGCACGGTGGTGGCGTGGGGATCCAACTTCTTCGGCGAAACGACGATACCCGCAGGCTTGAGTGGCGTGACCGCGATTGCGGCGGGAACTGCGCACACCGTGGCGCTCGGAGGCACAATCGACACAACCCCGCCCACCGAACCAACCGGTTTGACCGCAAGCGCAGTCAGCACGACGCAGATCAACCTCTCCTGGACAGCTTCGACCGACGACGTTGGAGTTACGCAGTACAAAATTTATCAAACCGTTTATAACAACTGTGTGTCGTCCGCTACAACTGTATGCGCGGCGTGGTACTCCGCCATAAAGCTTCTGCCGACACTTTCCGGTACGCCGCCAGCAACAAGCTTTAGCGACACGGGTCTATCGCCATCGACGCGCTACGACTACAAAGTTCAGGCGTGCGATGCAGCGGGCAACTGCTCGGTGCAGTCAAGTGCGATATCGGCAACGACTCAGGCAGCCGTCGGCTCCACTCTGAACCTAGTTGTAGGCTGGAACCTGCTGGGCAACAGCGTCAATGCGCCGCTTGTCGTCGCCGATAACTTTGCCAATGCCGCCAACATCACCACCGTGTGGAAATGGATGCCGGCTGGCAGCAAGTGGGCGTTCTACACGCCATCGCTAGTGGGTCAGGCATTGACCGATTATGCTGCTACCAAGGGCTACGAGGTGCTGACCAGTATCAACGGCGGGGAGGGATTCTGGGTCAATGCCAAACAAACCTTCACGGCGCAACTTCCGGCGGGAACCGCTATTAGCACGAGCTACTTCCAGGATCAGTTGACTCCGCCGAACAAGCTACCTCCGGGATGGAGCTTGATTGCTACGGGCGACAACCCAACCCCGAGCGCATTCAATCAGGCGTTGGGCGTGACACCCCCGGCGCAAGGTGTGATACCGGTCAACATCACGACGCTGTGGGCTTGGGACAGCACAGCCCCCAACTGGTACTTCTACGCACCGAGCCTGGAAGCAAATGGCACCTTGCAGAGCTACATCAGCGGCAAGGGCTACCTGGACTTTGGCATCAAGACGCTCACGCCGACGACCGGGTTCT
>JBCKMZ010000098.1:0-3702 GCA_038902975.1 Polaromonas sp. | reverse complement strand
ACTTTTTGAGTGCCCAGGGTTGCGATGTGGCGATTGAGCAAGCCACTGCCAACAACACGGGCTTGACGCAGTACCCGATTCTTGATGTGGCAGGCATAGGCGCGCATTGCGACCTGGGTCTGGTGGTGGGCGGCGACGGCACCATGTTGGGCATTGGCAGGCTGCTGGCGCAGTTTGGTGTGCCCCTTATCGGCATCAACCAGGGCCGGCTGGGATTTATGACCGATATTGCTTTTGAAGCCTTCCAGACCGTACTAGAGCCCATGCTGCACGGCGAGTTTGAAGAAGACCGCCGCTGGATGATGCAGGCCAAAGTGGTGCGTGACGGGCACTGCGTTTTCAACGCCACCGCGATGAACGATGTGGTGGTCCACCGCGGGGCGACTGCCGGCATGGTGGAGCTGCGCGTAGAGGTGGATGGGCGTTTTTTATCCAACCAGCGAGCCGATGGACTCATCATTGCCTCGCCCACAGGTTCAACCGCCTACGCGCTTTCTGCGGGCGGGCCTTTGTTGCACCCGTCCATCGCGGGCTGGGTTTTGGTGCCGATTGCGCCGCACACACTGTCGAACAGGCCCATCGTGCTGTCAGACAGCGGCGAGATCACGGTCGAACTGGTGGCAGGCCGGGATGCCAGTGCCAACTTCGACATGCAGTCGCTGGCCACTCTGCTGCATGGCGACCGGATTAGCGTGCGAAGATCCGAGCACCAGATGCGGTTTTTACACCCCAAGGGCTGGAGCTACTTTGACACCCTGCGCAAAAAACTTCACTGGAATGAAGGCGTGGCATGAGCTTGAGAAGTATTTCGCTGCGCGACTTCGTGATCGTCAAGGAACTCGATCTTGATCTGACTGATGGCTTTACCGTGCTGACGGGCGAGACTGGTGCCGGCAAATCAATTTTGATTGATGCCCTGCAACTGGCGCTGGGCGCACGGGCTGATGCGGGTGTGGTGCGCGAAGGCGCGCTGCGCTGCGAGATCAGTGCCGAGTTTGACAGTCCGGCGAGCTTGCTTGACTGGTTTGAAGAAGCCGGTTTTACGGCCGGCGATACGCTGCTGCTGCGGCGCACGATTGATGCACAAGGCAAGAGCCGGGCATGGATCAACGGCAGCGCAGCAACGGCAACGCAGCTTAAAGACATCGCTGACAACCTGGTTGACATTCATGGCCAGCATGCCTGGCAAAGCCTGACCCGGCCCGATGCCGTGCGCGGCCTGCTCGACTCTTACGGCGCGGTGCCTACGCAACTACTGGCCCAGCAATGGCAGCAATGGCGCGGGGCGCAAAAGACGCTGCTGGACGCGCGCAGCGCACAGGACAGCCTGCAACGCGAACGTGAGCGCCTGGCCTGGCAGATTGGCGAAGTTGACAAACTGGCACCGGCACCCGATGAATGGGTTGAGCTCAACGCGCAGCACAGCCGGCTTTCCAATGCACATGCATTGAGGGATGCGGTTCAGTCAGCTCTTGATGCACTTCAGGAATCTGAACAAAACGCTACCAGCGCGCTGGGGCAAGCGCTTGCCCTGCTGCAAGGCCAGGAGCATATTGAGCCGCAGTTCAAACCGCTGACCGAAGTACTGGCCAGCGCATTGGCACAGGCCGAAGACGTGGTGCATTCGCTCAACGGCTATGCGCGTCACGCAGAGCTGGAGCCGCAGCGCCTGAGCGATCTGGACCAGCGCCTGTCGCTCTGGCTCAGTCTGGCAAGACGCTACAAAAGGCCGCCCGCCGAATTGCCTGAGTTGCTCGCTGCATGGCGCGCCGAGTTGCAAACACTCGATGCCGCTGCTGACCTGGTAAACCTGGAACGCATTGAAGCCCGGACGCACAACGCTTATCTTGACGAAGCCAAAAAGGTTTCAAAACTGCGCGCCAAGGCTGCACCCGCTCTGGCCAAGGCCATCACGCAAGCCATGCAGGGGTTGGGTATGCAAGGCGGCAAGTTTGATGTGGTACTTGGCACACTGGAGCAACCCGCGCAGTACGGGCTGGAGCAGGCTGAGTTTCTGGTTGCCGGGCACAGCGGTAGCACGCCGCGCCCGGTTGGCAAAGTCGCATCGGGTGGCGAGTTGTCGCGTATTGCGCTGGCGATTGCCGTGACCACCAGCGAGCTGGGTCAGGCGCAAACCCTGATATTTGACGAAGTTGACGCTGGCGTGGGCGGTGCGGTTGCTGAAACGGTGGGCCGCCTGATGAAGCAACTCGGTAAAGACCGGCAAGTCCTGGCTGTGACGCATTTGCCGCAGGTAGCAGCCTGTTCTGACCAGCATCTGGTAGTGGCCAAGCAAACTGAAAAAGGCAAGACATTCAGTATCGTTGAGCCCGTCAGTGGCGAATTGCGCGTCGCTGAAATCGCCCGCATGCTGGGCGGGCAGCAGCTCTCTGGTACGACACTGGCACACGCCAAGGCGATACTCGGGCAATGACTACCTCGCTTGAAATCGTCTTGTAATGCTCGGCAATGACTACCTCGCTTGAAATCGTCTTGTAATGCTCGGCAATGACTACCTCGCTTGAAATCGTCTTGATTACCGGCATGTCGGGCTCTGGCAAGTCAGTAGCATTGCACGCACTGGAAGACACCGGTTATTACTGTGTTGACAACTTGCCGCCAGAATTGCTGACCTCGTTTGCCGAACTCGAAAAACAGCACGCCGCTAGCAAAGTCGCGATTGCCATGGATGTACGCAGTGCGACATCATTGCCACTGGTGCCCAAACAGCTTGAACAGTTGCGCGGGCAAGGCGTGACGATTCAGTCGCTGTTTCTGGATGCCAACACCGAGACGCTGGTACGACGCTTTTCGGAAACCA
This sequence comes from Polaromonas sp., assembly GCA_038902975.1. Classification (GTDB taxonomy): domain Bacteria; phylum Pseudomonadota; class Gammaproteobacteria; order Burkholderiales; family Burkholderiaceae_C; genus Polaromonas. The sequence continues at coordinate 881 of JBCKMZ010000098.1, read as the reverse complement.
GAAGGCTGCATCCGCTGTCGCGCATAGACACTTCGGACCAGCACCTGGCGTTGATTGAAGCCATTGAGCTGGAGCGCGAACTGCTCGGTGACATGCGCGAACAGGCGCATGTGCTCGACACCAGCATGCTGCGCTCGTCACAGCTCCAAGCCTATGTGAAATCGCTTATTTCAGCACCCTCCAGCCAATTGACACTGGTGTTTGAGTCGTTTGCATTTAAACGCGGCGTACCGCTGGACGCAGACTATGTTTTTGACGTGCGTATGCTGCCAAACCCGCACTACGAATCAGGACTGCGGGAACTGACGGGAAAAGATGAAGCCGTGATCAGCTTTTTGCGCACGCATTCGGAAGTGGACGACATGTTCAGGCACATTGAACAGTTCATCAGTCATTGGCTGCCAGCCCTGGTGCGGGATCACCGCAGCTATGTGACGGTGGCTATTGGCTGCACGGGCGGGCAACACCGTTCGGTTTATCTGGTTGAAGCGCTGGCGCTGGCTTTTGGCCAAAAATGGGAAACGCTCAAACGCCACCGGGAACTAGACGCTACAAGGCAAGGTAGCCTTGCCCTTTAGCAGTTTGCCATTTAGCAGTTTGCGGATAGGCGCAGGCAAGCCCAAACCCGGCCAGGCACTTGGCGTAAACCACGCGCCATGGGTTTGTTCCTCAGATGCCGCCAATAACATCGACGGCATCTCCTGCGTTGCAGAGAAGCCCGCGATCACCGGGCTCAAATGCATGTCCTTGTGCGTCAGCACATGCTTGAACGGTTTGAGAAATTCCAGGCCTTGCTGCACTGATTTCGGAAGAAATACCCTGAGCGCATCTTCATCCACAAAAACCGGCAGGCAATAAAGCCCACCCCAAATACCGATCGC
>JBCKMZ010000097.1:0-3738 GCA_038902975.1 Polaromonas sp. | reverse complement strand
TGTTGGCACCATCCACATACACCCGACCGCCGTGGCTGTGTACAAGGGCGCAGAGTTCTTTGACCTGCGTCTCAAACACGCCGTGTGTACTGGGGTAGGTAATCATCATGCAGGCTAATTTTTCGCTGTGCTGCTGGCACTTGGCTTTCAGGTCGGCCATGTCCACATTGCCTTGCGCATCACAAGCGGTAACCACCACCGTCATCCCGGCCATGTGTGCGCTGGCTGGGTTGGTACCGTGGGCGGATGACGGAATCAAACACATATTGCGCTGGCCTTGGCCGTTGGCCGCTAGGTAAGCTTTGATGACCAGCAGCCCGGCGTATTCGCCTTGCGAGCCGGCGTTGGGCTGCAGGCTGATGCCGGCGTAGCCTGTGGCTTGGCAGAGCCAGTCGCGCAGTTGCTGGTCTAGCTCTGCATAGCCCTGCAATTGGTCAGCGGGCGCAAAGGGATGGATATTGGCAAACTCTGGCCAGGTCATAGGAATCATCTCGCTGGTGGCGTTGAGCTTCATGGTGCAACTGCCCAGCGGGATCATGCTGCGGTCAAGGGCCAAGTCTTTGTCGCTTAACGCTCGGATGTAGCGCAGCATGGCCGTTTCAGAGTGGTGGGTGTTGAAGACCGGGTGCGTTAGAAAGTCGCTGGTGCGGCGGAGGTCTTGCGGTATCAGCGGCTCCAGACCCTTTTCAAAATCGCTGATGCGCGGCAAGGCTTGATCTGGCTTGGCAAATACAGACCAGAGCAGTTCAATATCCGCGCGTGTGGTGGTCTCATCAAGGGTAATACACAGGTAGTTTTGATAGTGAATTCGCAGGTTAGCGCCCGATTTGCGGGCGCGAGCAGCTATCGATTCAGTCGCATCGTCGGTTTTAAAACTCAGCGTATCGAACGCGCTGTTGCCCCGCATGGGGTGGCCAAGTTGCGCCAAACCTTGGGCCAAGATCGCGGTGTAGCTAGCTACGCGTTGGGCGATGCGCTTCAAACCTTGCGGGCCGTGATAAACGGCGTACATGCTGGCCACCACGGCCGGTAATACTTGCGCCGTGCAAATGTTGGACGTAGCTTTTTCACGGCGAATGTGTTGCTCGCGGGTTTGCAGTGCGAGGCGATAGGTGGGGTTGCCATGTACATCTACGCTCACGCCAACCAGACGACCCGGCATGGAGCGTTTGAACTCATCTCTGCAGGCCAGATAGGCGGCGTGTGGCCCGCCTGCGCACAGGGGCATGCCAAAGCGTTGTGTGGTACCCACCACAATGTCGGCACCCCATTCTCCCGGTGGGCTGAGAAGCGTTAATGCCAGCAGATCGGCAGCAGCAATAAATGCCGCTTGCTTACTGTGCGCCATAGCAACGTCAACGCGCAAATCATCAATACGACCGCTGCTACTGGGGTACTGCGCCAGTACCGCAAAATAGTCGCCCTGCAAAGCGGCGTGCCACTCGTCAGCCGAGTTGGCAAGCAGCAGCGTAATGCCCAGCGGCTGCGCGCGTGTCTGGATGACTTCAATCGTTTGCGGGTGGCAATCGCCGGCGACGACAAACACATTGCTTTTGCTTTTAACGCTGCGCTTGGCCAGCGTCATCGCTTCAGCTGCAGCGGTGGCCTCATCCAGCATGGACGCATTGGCAATAGGCATACCCGTCAGGTCGCAGACCATGGTCTGGAAGTTGATGAGCGCTTCCAAGCGGCCCTGCGAAATCTCGGCCTGGTAGGGCGTGTAGGCGGTGTACCAGGCCGGGTTTTCAAGAATGTTGCGCAAGATGACTCCGGGCGTGTGCGTGCCGTAGTAGCCCTGGCCGATAAAGCTTTTCAAAACCTGATTTTTGGCTGCAATCGCCTTGAGCTGTGCAAGTGCTTCGGCCTCGGTGACGGATGCCGGGATGGCCATGGTTGTGCTGCGTGCGATGGATCGCGGCACGATGCCGTCTATCAATTCCCTGCGTGATCTGGCACCGACGATGCCCAGCATGTGTGCCTCGTCAAGCTCGTTGATGCCGATATGGCGGGCAATGAATTCAGCGGAATTTTCAAGATCAATCAATGACCTGGCGGACTGCATCAACATGTCGCGATTCCCTTCAAGCCGAGAATGTGGTGTAGGCGGTCTCATCCATCAAGGCATCCAGTTGCGACGCATCCGACAGCCTGATTTTGAAGAGCCAGCCTGTACCCAGCGGGTCGCTGTTGGCGAGTGAGGGGTTGTCTTTGAGAGCCTGGTTTATTTCGATGATTTCACCGCTGACCGGCATGTACACATCGGCTGCTGCTTTGACTGACTCGACCACGCCAGCGGTATCTTTTTGTGCAAAGCTTGTACCGACGGCAGGCAGGTCTACAAACACCACATCGCCCAATGCGTCCTGCGCATGTACGGTGATGCCGACGGTCGCAGTGTCGCCGTCAATCTTGAGCCATTCGTGGTCTTCGGTGTATTTGAGTGTCATGGGGTTCTCCAAAAAAAAGGGCACCTCTATAAATTCATTTTTCAGGCAAATTGCTGCGTTGCGCGGTGCTCGCAATCCTCATGTACCTTAAGTACATTCCGGTTGCTCCGCTCCGTGCGCCTTGCACTTTATCCTGAAAATCTGAATTTCTAGAAGTGCCCATAAGTGAATAAAAATTCAACCGCGAAAGTAGCGATTGGCGACGAAGGGCATGGCGCTGACCTGCATCGCTACCGGCTTGCCTCGCACGATAGCGTTGATGGTGCAGCCTAGGGTGGCAAATTCGGGTTTGACGTAGCCCATGGCAATGGGCTGGTTGATGGTCGGTGCCAGCAGACCACTGGTGACCTCGCCAATCGGCGCGCCATCGATGCTTTGCAGCTCGGTGTGGTCGCGTACCGGAATGCGTTCAAGGGCGATAAGTCCCACTCTTACGCGCTCTAGCAGCGACGGGTTGTCAAGCTGTGCGAGGATTTTTTCTGCACCCGGAAATCCGCCCGCGCGCGCGCCATGGGTACGGCGTACTTTTTGAATCGCCCAGTTCAGACTTGCTTCGATGGGTGTGGTGGTGGTATCAATATCATTGCCGTAAAGGCACAGGCCAGCTTCCAGTCTCAGCGAGTTGCGCGCACCCAAGCCTATGGGTTTGACCTCTGGTTGCGCGAGCAGGGCCCGGGCCAGGGTGTCTGCCTGCGATTCATGCACCGAGATTTCAAAACCGTCTTCGCCGGTATAGCCGCTGCGCGTGAGAAAACAGTCGCAACCTGCAACCGTGAACCGGCCTCCCGTCATAAACACCAGCTTTTCAACGCCGGGCGCAATGCGTTCGAGTGCATTGACGGCGTGCGGGCCTTGTAGCGTCATGAGCGTCATTTCCGGCATGGGAATAACATCGCAACGTGTGCCGATTTTTTGCTGGATATGCGCAATGTCGCCGATTTTGCAGGCACCGTTGACGATCACAAAAATGTCACTGCCTCGGTTTACAAACATCAAATCGTCCATGATGCCACCGTCATCGTTCAGTAGCAGTCCGTAGCGCTGCTTGCCTGCGGGCAGGCCCATCACATCGACCGGCATCAGGGTTTCAAGCGCGGCAGCAGCGTCCACACCCACCAGCCGCAACTGTCCCATGTGCGACACGTCAAACAGTCCGGCGGCTGTGCGGGTGTGGTGGTGCTCGGCCATCAACCCGGCAGGGTATTGCACCGGCATCGAGTAGCCCACAAACGGCACCATGCGCGCGCCAAGCTCTACATGCAGATCATGCAGCGGCATTTTCAATAAATCG
>JBCKMZ010000096.1:0-3800 GCA_038902975.1 Polaromonas sp. | reverse complement strand
CCGGTAATACCTAGTGCCGACAAGCTGCCGATCACTATAAACTCGTCAAGCCCACTGGTGTCGCGGATCGCACTCAACACGCGGTCTATGTCTTCGATGTTCATGGCGTGGTCAGTGGTGTCATGAAGGGTGTATTTTGACGCATCGCGGGGCCCCATTCGTCATCCATCGTTGCCAAGCTTTGAGCCACCTGCAGTGGCTTGGCATTCAAAATCTTCAGCCAACGCTCTATGTAAACAGGGCTGCACAGTTGCTTGTCTTGCCAGAGCTTGACCATGCGCAGTGCGTCTTTTTTAAGCGCTATTGCATCAGGGCCACCCAGTGCGAACTTGACGGCGAGCTTCAAATGCTTTTCGCGTGACACGGCCAGCTTGGTTTGGTTGTCGGCACGCGCTTGCCTGCGCCTTGCAATCTCTGGGGACTCTTGCAAAACGCCGACAGTTACGCCTAGCACCTGCCCGGCCATGGCTATGCTGGACATTTGAGCGTCTTTACCTTTTTCGATCTGAATCAGCGTCGTGCGGCTGATACCCGCAGCGTCGGCCAGCGCTTGTTGCGTCATGCCTTTGGAAATCCGCAGGGCGCGAAGGTCTTTGGCGATATTTTGAAGTGATGCTGACATGACCAGTATTCTATACATGTATGGAATACTGATCATTAAAACCCCCGGCGAAGTGCGGGCCGCGGGAAGATGCTTTAAGCAAAGCGACTACAAAGTCGCTTCTGGCGCGCCTTCGGCAGATTTGGTGGTGCTGGCGGGTTTGATGCGTTTGGGCTTGGCGGTTAGCGTGGTGCTGGTTTTTTCAAGCGCGGCCAGCACCACGGCTTGGCCATGGGCCTGGGCATCGACTTTGTCTGCTGCTGCATTGGCTTGTGCCAGCGCGCCTTTGGTAGCTTTTGGTTTTGCAGTGCCCGCAAACTTGCTGTATTTGCACAGTGTGGTCACCATCTGGCCGTAGATGTGGGGGTTGCCGGCAACGCATTCGCTTTCATGCAAAAACTCGGACTCACCGGTGAAGTTACCCACCAGGCCGCCCGCTTCTGTCACGAGTAGCGAGCCAGCGGCCACATCCCAGGGCTTGAGGCCGAGTTCAAAAAAGCCGTCGCTAAAACCTGCGGCCACGTAGGCCAGGTCCAGCGCTGCCGCGCCGGGGCGGCGCACACCGGCGCACTGGGGAATGATGTCGCCCAACATGTTCAGGTGCATTTTGAGTTTGTCGCCAGGGCGATAGGGGAAGCCGGTTGACAGCAGGCATTCCTGCAGGCGGGTGCGCTTGGCCACGCGAATGCGGCGGTCGTTCATGTAGGCACCACGGCCTTTGGTGGCACAAAAAATATCGTTGCGGGTGGGGTCGTACACCACGGCTTGCTCGACCTTGCCTTTAACGCTAAGGGCAATGCTGACGCAGTAAACCGGAAAGCCATGGATGAAGTTGGTGGTGCCGTCCAGCGGGTCGATGATCCAGATGAAGTCTGAATCTTTTGCGCCATGCTCGCTGCCCGATTCTTCGGCCAGAATGCCGTGGCCGGGGTAGGCGGTGAGCAGTGTTTCGATGATGGCGGCCTCGGCAGCCTGATCAACTTCAGTGACGAAGTCATTGGTCTGTTTGGTCGAGATGCGAACCGATTCAATATCAAGCGCAGCGCGGTTGATGATGGCACCAGCGGCGCGCGCAGCCTTGATGGCCACATTGAGCATGGGGTGGAGATTGCTGGACATAAATTTTGAAGAAGAGCGTGTAGGGCGCGCACTGGGGGTGCGCCGGACTGAAACCCGGCAACCGGGGCAGCGACAATCTACTATTTTAACGGTTCGATTCTCTCGCTCATGAAAACGCGCTTCATCCTCATCCATACCAGCCACGCTGGCAACGTAGGCGCGGCGGCGCGCGCCATGAAGGTCATGGGTTTTGACGATATGGTGTTGGTCAAGCCGCGCTGGGCCAATGTGTTGCAACGTGAAGAAACGATTCAGCGCGCCAGCGGTGCGCTGGATGTGCTGGCCAATGCGAGGATAGTTGAAACGCTGGATGAAGCATTGGACGGCATGACGCACCTGTGCGCCACCGCCATGACCCCGCGCGACTTCGGCCCGCCTACGCTGACACCGCGTGCGCATTTTGCCGCGCTATTGGGTACCCAGCCGTCCGGCATCGCCTTTTTGTTCGGATCTGAGCGCTTTGGTATGCAAAACGAGGACGTTTACCGTTGCCATGTGTGTTTGAGCATTCCGACCGACCCGGGCTTTGGCTCGCTCAACCTGGGCGCGGCGGTGCAACTGATTGCCTATGACTGGCGTGAAGCCCTTGGCGGCTTTGCAGTCCAGAGCGCGACGGCCGCACCGCAACTGGCCGATGCTGCTGCGCTGGCAGGCCTGCTCAGGCACTGGGAAGAAGCGCTGACTGAGATCGGCTTTCTCGACCCCGCCTCACCCAAAAAACTCATGCCCCGGCTCAACCAGCTGTTCAACCGCGCGCAACTCAGCCCTGAAGAAATCCACATCCTGCGCGGGGTGGCGAAAGCGATGCTGGCAAAGCCGATGGTGCAAAAAACCACTGCTTCAGCAAAACCGGCCGCTAGCCCCTAAACTCGCAGCATGTTCTCCAGACTCCGCTCCGACATCCAGTGCATTCTTGAGCGTGACCCTGCGGCCCGTACGACCTGGGAAGTGCTGACCTGCTACCCCGGCCTGCATGCCGTGATCTTGCACCGCCGAGCGCACTGGTGCTGGACGCACGGCTTCAAGTGGTCTGGCCGATTCATCTCACACATTGCGCGTGGGCTGACGGGTATTGAAATTCACCCTGGCGCAAAAATTGGCGAGCGTGTGTTTTTTGACCATGCGATGGGCGTGGTGGTGGGCGAGACCGCCGAGATTGGCGATGGTTGCACGATTTACCAGGGCGTGACGCTGGGCGGCACCTCGCTCTACAAGGGCGAAAAACGCCACCCCACACTGGGCCGCGACGTGGTGGTGAGCGCCGGCGCCAAGGTGCTGGGCGGCTTTCTGGTGGGTGACGGTGCCAAGATTGGCAGCAACGCGGTGGTCATCAAGCCGGTGCCCGCCGGAGCCACGGCGGTGGGGATTCCGGCCCGCATCATCCTGTCCAAAGCTGGCGAAAGCGCCGATGTCACAGCACCCGACACCAAGTTCTCTGCCTACGGCATCACGCTGGATGACGACCCCATAGGCCAGGCCATGAAGGGGCTGATCGACAACGCAGCGTCGCATGAGCACCAGATTGCGCTGCTGTGGCAGGCCATAGAGACGCTGTCAAGCACAGCAGCCAGCCTGCGCAGCGACTGTGTGCCGATTGATGCAGCGCGCGAAGAAACCTTTGAAGCCGACAAGCTGAATCAGCTGGTTGGCAAGTGATTCCTGTCACTGGCCCGGTTCGGCCCGATTCAAACGCGTTGCAAATGGTCGGTGATCGAGGCTGGATTTTGGCGGCAATCAAGCACGGCAACCACCGTCACGGTGTCGTCTTGAAAAGTGTAGTAGATGGCGAATGGAAACCGCTTCGCCAGAGTGCGGTGCAGGCATCCGCCTGGTTTGGGATGGATGTCCCCATAGAGCGTCAAGGCATCGATATCCGCAAACAGGCTATCGAGAAAGTAGTCGCCAACTCCCGCTTGCTGTCGTTCATAAAACGCAAAGCCTTGCAGCAGATCAGTCTCTGCAGACCGGGCAATCTCTACCCGCATCAACTGCCACGCGCTTGTGCGCGGATGCGCTCTTTTGCTTGCGGCCACGGGCTGACTGATTCGCTACCGCTGTCGATCCTGGCTATGCGCTGTGC
>JBCKMZ010000095.1:0-3890 GCA_038902975.1 Polaromonas sp. | reverse complement strand
GCGCTCGCGGATTTTGACGGAAACCGGAACGCCTTCTTCGGTAGCATCCGCCAATGAGGTGTCTGATTTCATAAGCATGGCAAGATATTAACAGCCCGACTCAAAGCTGGCCCTGCCTCATTAACGCATGTTGGTAACGCTTGTCAGTAGCGCTGGCCTGCGATGAAAACACCGACCCGCATCAATGTATAGGCTATGTGGTCCAGCAGGCGTTGGCGCAGGGGGCGCTGGCTGTATGCCACAGGGTCAAGGCGCTGCCCGTGGTTGGCTATGGCAGTACACAAGCTACTGCGCAACTTATCTGCAAACACCTTATCCTCAACCACCACGTTGGCCTCGCGCGCCAGCAGCAGGCTCAAGGGGTCGAGGTTGGACGAACCGACCGTGGCCCAGTGACCATCGATGACGGCTACTTTGGCGTGCAGAAAACTGGCTTCGTATTCATGAATCTCCACGCCTGCCTTGAGCAGCGCGCCATACACTGGGCGAGCTGCATGGTACTGCATGAAATATTCGTACTTCCCCTGTAGCAACAGGGTTACCTTCACGCCGCGCCGTGATGCATTGATGAGCGCACGGCGCAGCTTGCCACCCGGCACAAAGTAGGCATTTGCGATCAGAATGTCGTGACGCGCTTTACCAATCGCCTTGCGATAGACCATCTCGATGCTTCGGCGATTGCGCAGGTTGTCGCGCAGTACCAGCGTGGCCTTGGATCCCGACAAAGGGGGTGGATCGGAGAGTAGCGCTGCGGCTTTGCCTGAGAGCCGCGCGGCTACCGTGCGAACACCATAGCCCGCAGCCTTGAACTGGTCCAAGGCTGCGCCCAAATGGTTTTGCCGTGCGCTATAGCCCGCCTGCACACGCCACCACAAAAGCGTCATCGCCTGACTGGCTTCTAGCGCAAGCGGCCCGGTCACGGCCACCGCAAAATCGAAGCGCGGTGCCTGCAACTCGCCGTGGTTGGGATCGTAAAAATCATCCAGTACATTGATGCCGCCGCAAAAAACCGTGCGCTCGTCGACTACGCACAGCTTGCGGTGCAGGCGGCGCCAGCGGTGTGGCATCAGCAGACCAAGGCCACCTAAACCCGCAGCCAGTGGCGAGTAAACGAGCCACTGCACACCTGCGTCTTTCATTTTTTGTTGCCACTCTGCGGGCAGCGGCTGGGAGCCAATACCATCAACCAGCACCTGCACTTTTATACCGCGCTGCGCAGCGTTGATGAGCGCCTGGGCAAGCTCGCCAGCCGCGCCATGTACATCGAAAATATAAGTTTCAAACTGCACCCACGAGGTCGCTGCGTCGATGGCCCTGATGAGCGCAGGAAAGTATTGCCGCCCCCCTTCAAGCAGTTCAAGCGCGTGAGATTTGTGCCGCAGGTTCATGCCCCAGCTTATTCGATAAAACCCTGCAGCAGTAAAATCGCCTCGGCATTCGAAGGCGAAAAGCATTTGTCAGCCGCCTCAAGCAGCGGCAGCCAAAGCCACGCCATGTGTTCACGCGGACTGAGCTTGACGGCCACATCACGCGGTACGCACAGGCTGAACACATGCTCGGTGTTGTGTGTAATGCCGGGCGCATAGCGCTTGCGCCAGGCCGGGTAAATTTCGTACACATTGGACAGCCCCCAAACCCGAAAACTGGCGGCCTCTGCGGCAATGCCGGTTTCTTCAAAAACCTCACGCACAGCCGTCTGCAAAAAAGGCTCTTCAAGCGTGTTGCGCGAACCCGTCACGCTTTGCCACAAGCCAGGGTTGTCGGCACGCTCCAGCAACAGCACCTCATGCTCTAGCGTGTGTATCACCACCATGACCGACTCGGGGATTTTGAAGTTTGTTGCCCCCACGGTCGCTCACTTCGTGTAGCTTCCTGCCCCCCGAGGGGGCCGCTGCGCCTGCGGCCTGGCAAAGCCAGTTCCGCGGCCCCGATTTGAAGGGGTCCCAGCGCAGCGTGCGTTGCGGCTACAAGAGGTGAGCGACCGTGGGGGCCACATATCTAAACGGGCAGCGGATTGCGCAAGCGGATATGCAATTCGCGCAACTGTTTTTCATCGACCGGGCTGGGTGCATGGGTCAGCAGACACTGGGCGCGCTGGGTTTTCGGGAAGGCAATCACGTCGCGGATCGACTCTGCACCCGTCATCATGGTGACGATGCGGTCCAGGCCAAAGGCCAGGCCGCCGTGTGGTGGTGCGCCGTATTGCAGGGCATCGAGCAGAAAGCCGAACTTTTCCTGCGCTTCTTCAGGGCCAATCTTGAGGGCGTTGAAGACCTTGCTCTGCACATCGGCCTGGTGGATGCGCACCGACCCGCCGCCGAGCTCCCAGCCGTTGAGCACCATGTCGTAGGCCTTGGCAATGCACTTGCCGGGGTCGGTGTCCATCCAGTCTTCATGACCGTCTTTGGGCGCGGTGAAGGGGTGATGCACGGCGCTCCAACGATTGCCTTCTTCGTCATGTTCAAACATCGGGAAGTCAACCACCCAGAGTGGCTTCCAGCCGGTGGTGAACAAGCCGGTCTTTTTGCCGAACACGCTGTGACCAATCTTCAGGCGCAGCGCACCCATGCTGTCATTGACGATTTTGGCTTTGTCGGCACCAAAGAAAATGATGTCGCCATTGGCTGCGCCGGTGCGCTTCAAAATTTCAAGCAGCGCAGCGTCGTGAATGTTTTTGACGATCGGGCTTTGCAGACCCTGACGGCCCTTGGTCACATCATTGACCTTGATCCAGGCCAGGCCCTTGGCAGCGTAGATTTTGACGAACTCGGTGTAACCGTCAATCTCGCCGCGGCTCATCTCCGAACCGCCGGGAACGCGCAATGCAACCACACGGCCACCCGGTGTGGTGGCTGGCGTGCTGAACACCTTGAAGTCAACACCAGCCATCAAATCGGTGATTTCGGTGAACTCAAGATTCACGCGCAAGTCGGGCTTGTCGGAGCCGTAGCGGTGCATGGCATCGGCATAGGCCATGACCGGGAACTCGCCCAGATCGGTGGCGAGAACCGTCTTGAAAATATTGATGAGCATTTCCTGGAACAGGTCACGGATTTCCTGCTCACCCATGAAGGAAGTTTCAATATCAATCTGGGTAAATTCGGGCTGGCGGTCAGCGCGCAAGTCTTCGTCACGGAAACACTTGGTAATTTGATAGTAGCGATCAAACCCGGCGACCATCAGCAACTGCTTGAACAATTGCGGACTTTGCGGCAGCGCGAAGAACATGCCTTCGTTGACGCGGCTGGGCACCAGGTAGTCGCGCGCCCCTTCAGGCGTGCTCTTGGTGAGCATGGGGGTTTCGATGTCAATGAAACCATTGGCATCGAGAAACTTGCGGGTTTCCATGGCCACGCGGTAACGCAGCATCAGGTTGTTCTGCATGTAGGGGCGGCGCAGATCAAGCACGCGGTGCGTCAGGCGTGTGGTTTCTGACAGGTTGTCGTCGTCTAACTGGAACGGCGGCGTCACGCTGGGGTTCAGCACGATCAGCTCATGGCACAGCACTTCGATCTTGCCGCTTTTGAGGTTGTCGTTGGTGGTGCCTTCCGGTCGTGCGCGAACCATGCCTTTGACCTGCACACAAAACTCATTACGCACGCCTTCGGCGGTTTTGAACATGTCAGCACGATCCGGGTCGCACACCACCTGTACATAACCCTCACGATCACGCAGGTCGATAAAAATCACGCCACCGTGGTCACGCCTGCGGTTGACCCAACCACACAGGCTGACGGTTTGCCCCATCAGGGCCTCGGTCACCAGACCGCAATAAGTGGTTCGCATTTGGGAAGTCATTGGCATAAAAATCGCTTTTAAATACGGTAATACCGATAGCGCGATGCGCCCCGGCAGGTTATTCCATTTCTAAATCATTTCTAGATTAGGCG
>JBCKMZ010000094.1:0-4003 GCA_038902975.1 Polaromonas sp. | reverse complement strand
ATTATTCCCTCTCCCTCTGGGAGAGGGAGAAAGAGTAGCAAACACCCGCACTGTTTGCCGACTCAGTCATCCTTTCCAGCCAACATTTCCATGCCCAACTCGTCAAAACCCCTCATCATCTTTTCCCACGCCAACAGCTTCCCCGCCAGCACCTACGGCGTGCTGTTCCGGGGGCTTGAGGCGCGTGGTTATCAGGTCAAGGCGATTGAAAAATTCGGCCATGACCCGGCCTACCCCGTCACCAGCAACTGGCCGCACTTGGTGCAGCAACTGGCCGACTTCACCAGCGAGCAGGTCGAAAAAACCGGCCAGGCGGCTTTTCTGGTGGGCCATTCGCTGGGCGGCTTTTTGAGCCTGATGTGCGCCGCGCGCAACCCCGCGCTGGGTGGCCAGCCGGTGCGCGGTGTGCTGCTAATCGACTCGCCGATTCTGGGCGGCTGGCGTGCCGCCGCGCTGAGCGTGGCCAAACGCGCGCAACTGGTGGGCTCCATCTCGCCGGGTGCCATCAGTCGCAAGCGCAAACACCAGTGGCTGGGCCGCGACGAGGTACTGGCGCATTTCCGCAGCAAAAAGGTGTTTGCGCACTGGGACGAGCAGGTGCTGCTCGACTACATCGAGCACGGCACGCACGACGCCGCGGGCCAGCGCGTGCTGAGCTTTGACCGCGATGTGGAAACCGCGATCTACAACACCCTGCCCGACAACCTCGAAGGCCTGCTCAAGCGCCATCCGCTCAAGTGCCCGGTGGCCTTTATCGGCGGGCACCAGTCGGTCGAGATGAAGCAGATGGGCTTAGGCCTGACCGAAAAAGTCACCAAAGGCCGCATCATGATGCTTGACGGCAGCCACCTGTTTCCGATGGAAAAACCGGCGGCAACAGCCGCGGCCATTGAAGCCGCCTTGCGCAACCTGATGGATTGAACCCCTTCGGCCCGCCCAAGGCGAGCGGGCGAGGTGTTTACGCCGTCCAGGAAACCCAACCCATCTGCGCCGTCACCAGCACCACCACACCGAAGACGATGCGGTACCAGGCAAACGGCACAAAGCTGTGGCTGGAGATGTAGCGTAGCAGCCAGCGAATGCACAGCCAGGCGCTGATGAAGGCAAACAGCAGGCCAATGCCGAACATCGGCAGGTCGGCCACCGACAGCAGCGCGCGGTCCTTATACAGGCTGTACACGCCGGCGCCTATCAGCGTCGGAATCGCCAGGTAAAACGAAAAATCGGTAGCCGCCTTGCGCGACAAGCCGAGCAACATGCCGCCAATAATCGTCGCACCGCTGCGGCTGGTGCCGGGGATCATGGCCAGGCATTGCACCAGACCGACCTTGAGCGCGTCCATCACGGTCATGGCTTCTACCTCATGAATGCGCACTGCAGAGGGATTATTTTTTTGCCGCCGCTCAGCCCACAAAATAATAAAACCGCCAATGATGAAAGTGCTGGCGACCACCACCGGCGTGAACAGGTTGGCCTTGATGGCCGCGCCAAACAGCAGGCCCAGCAGCACGGCTGGCAAGAAGGCAATCAAAACATTCAATGCAAACTGCTGCGCCTGTTTGTCAGTCGGCAGCGCAACCATGGTGTCACGAATTTTTTGCCAGTAAACCAGAATCACAGCAAAAATGGCCCCGGTCTGAATGGCGATGTCAAACACCTTGGCTTTCTCATCATCAAACCCCAGCAGCGCGCCTGCAAGGATGAGGTGACCGGTTGACGAGATGGGCAAAAACTCGGTGAGCCCCTCAACAATGCCCATGATGGCGGCTTTGACTAACAGTGCAATGTCCACGCTGGCTCCTGAAATGTGGGCTTGATTATCACCGCTGCATACCCCTAAAATCAGGCTATGACATCCCCCTCCCCCTCCGAAGCTAGCGCCAAATCAGCTGCGCCCGCCGACAAAGAAACCCACACGCCTAGCAAGCCCAGCAATTTCTTGCGCCAGATCATCGAAAAAGACCTGGCCGAAGGCACCTACGCCAGCCGCACATGGGGCGGCAGCCCCGGTGACGCGGGCCATCACGCAGCGGGTCAGCCCGATGCGCAAAAAGTGCGTATGCGCTTTCCGCCTGAGCCCAACGGTTACCTGCATGTGGGCCATGCCAAAAGCATTTGCCTCAACTTTGGCCTGGCGCGCGAATACGGCGGCGTCTGCCACCTGCGCTTTGACGACACCAACCCCGAAAAAGAAGAGCTGGAGTACCTCAACAGCATCATTGAATCGGTCAAATGGCTGGGCTTTGACTACTCGCAACCTGGCAACGATTTACCGTATCAGGCGAGCGATTATTTTGATTTCATGTACCGCGCGGCGGAGTACTTGATCGAATCAGGCAACGCCTATGTTGACGAGCAGACGGCTGATGAAATGAAGCGTAACCGGGGCGACTTTATCCACCCCGGCACCAATAGCCCTGATCGAGGCCGCACAGTTGCCGAGAACCTGGCGCGCTTTCGTGACATGCGTGACGGCAAGCTGCCCGATGGCGCTGCCGTGCTGCGCGCCAAAATCGACATGGCCTCGCCCAACATCAACCTGCGCGACCCGGCCATCTACCGCATCAGGCGCGCGCACCACCACAACACCGGCGATAAATGGTGCATCTACCCGATGTACACCTTTGCCCACCCGGTTGAAGACGCGCTGGAGCAAATCACCCACAGCATCTGCACGCTGGAGTTTGAAGACCAGCGCCCGTTTTATGACTGGCTGCTTGACCGCCTGGCCGAAGGCGGCTTGATCGCTACACCGCACCCGCGCCAGTACGAATTTGCACGCCTGAACCTCACCTACGTGCTCACCAGCAAACGCAAGCTCGCGCAACTCGTCAATGAAAAGCGCGTCAGCGGCTGGGACGACCCGCGTATGCCCACCCTAGTCGGCCTGCGCCGCCGTGGCTACACGCCCGAAAGCATCCACCTGTTTGCCGAACGCATAGGCGTGACCAAAAGCGACAGTTGGATCGACTACAGCACCCTCGAAGGCGCACTGCGCGACACACTCGACCCCCTCGCCCCACGCGCCATGGCGGTGTTAGAGCCCATCAAGCTGGTGCTGACGAATTGGGATGAAGTGATGGGCGCGGACAAGCTAGACGACTGCAGCGCCCCGGTTCACCCGCATCACCCCGAACAAGGCAGGCGCAATTTCAAAATCGGCAAAGAGGTGTGGATAGAACGCACCGACTATGAAGAAACACCAGCCAAAGGTTTCTTCCGTCTCTTCCCGCCGAAGGTGAATCCTGACGGCTCCACGTCGCCAGGCAACAAAGTCCGCCTGAAATACGGCCACGTCATCGAATGCACGGGTGCCACCAAAGACGCGGCAGGCAACATCACCCAAGTGCAAGCCGTGCTGATACCCGACACCAAAAGCGGCACGCCAGGCTCAGACGCCGTCAAAGTCAAAGGCGTGATTACCTGGGTCGGTGTGAGCGATGCGGTGCAAGCCGAAGTGCGGCTGTATGACAGGCTCTTCACAGTCGCACACCCCGGTGCGGGCGACAACGACTTTTTGCAAGAACTGAATGCCGACAGTTTGAAGACCATCACCGCGTATGTAGAGCCATCACTGGCCAACGTGCCTGCAGGTACGCGCTTTCAGTTTGAGCGGCATGGGTACTTTGCGGCTGACTTGATTGATCACAGCGCGGGGAAAGCTGTGTTTAATCGGGTTACGGGGATGAAGGATAGTTGGGTAAAGTAAGCTACACCATGACCGCCGAAGACCTGCCACCCGCCACGCTACAAGCCACAAGGGAATTTGCTGCGCGGGTCGCCAGCGTTTACCCCACGCAAAAAACCATTTTGTTTGGTAGCCGTGCGCGCGGCACGGCGCATGATGAAAGCGACGCAGATGTAGCGGTAGTGCTGGCAGGAAAAGCAGGTCATTTCATTCATACCAAAATGGCGATGAACGACATCGCCTACGACATTTTGCTAAGTACCGGCATTCGCATACAGCCCTTGCCAGTTTGGGAAAGCGAATGGGCTGAGCCAG
>JBCKMZ010000093.1:0-4069 GCA_038902975.1 Polaromonas sp. | reverse complement strand
TGAAAAAGCATGACATCGTTGGCCATCTCGCCGCTCACGATCAGGCGGGCCTTGAGCACCTCGGGAAAGCGCCGGGTGATGTCGGCCACCTGGCCGGGATGTACAAACATGCCGCGGATCTTGGTGGTCTGGTCGGCCCGGCCCATCCAGCCCTTGATGCGGGTATTGGTACGCCCGGTCGGGCAAGGTCCGGGAAGGATGGCCGAGAGGTCGCCGGTGCCGAAACGGATCAGCGGATAGCTCGGGTTGAGCGTGGTGACGACCAGCTCGCCGACTTCGCCTTCAGCTACCGGGTCGCCAGTGCCGGGCCGAACGATTTCGACAATCACGCCTTCGTCCAGCACCAGGCCCTCGCGCGCGGCCGTTTCGTAGGCGATGAGGCCCAGATCGGCAGTGGCGTAGCTCTGGTAGACGGCCAGGCCGTGGCCGGCAAACCAGTCGCGCAGGCTGGGCGGCAGGGCTTCGCCGCCGGTCAGCCCCTTGCGGATGCTGGAAATGTCACTGCCGGTCTCCAAGGCCTTCTCGACCAGGATGCGCAGGAAGCTTGGCGTTCCCATGTAGGCCTCGGGCCTGAGCTCGGCAATCGCCTGGAGTTGCTGCTCGGTCTGCCCTACGCCGGCCGGGAACACGCTGCAGCCGATCGCGTGCGCGCCCGATTCCATGATGAAAGCGCCCGGTGTCATGTGATAGCTGAAGGCGTTGTGGACCAGGTCGCCAGAACGGAAGCCGGCGGCGAACAGTGCGCGGGCGGAACGCCAGTAGTCTGTGCACACACCCTCGGGCTCGTAAATCGGTCCGGGCGAGGAAAAAATGCGCGCTATTCGGGGGCCGCGCAGCAGGGTTGAAAAGCCGCCAAAGGCATCGCCCGGGCGGCCGGCCTGTTGCCGCTCGAACAGCTCGGGCTTGCGGGTGACGGGAAGCTGTGCCAGCGCTTGACGCGAGTTGATGTCGGCCGCGTGGACATCCGCCAGGATCGCCGCAAACGCCGGTGCCGCCTTCTGCGCGTGCGCCACCAAGCCCGGCAGCGCAGCCATCAGTTGCGCTTCGCGCTCGGTCGGCTCGCGCGTTTCCAGTAAATCAAAATGGGAAGTCATCTGCACTTTCCTCAGGCGAGCCACCGCTTGCGGCGTTTGTAACTCTTGACATCCTTGAAGCTCTTGCGCTCGCCACCGCCGACACCGAGGTAGAACTCCTTCACGTCCTCGTTGTTGGCGAGGTCGCTGGCCAGGCCGTCCATCACAACACGGCCGCTTTCCATGATGTAGCCATAGTCGGCGTATTTCAGCGCCATGTTGGTGTTCTGCTCGGCCAGCAGGAAAGTGACCTTCTCTTTCTGGTTGAGGTTCCGCACGATGTTGAACACCTCTTCCAAGATCTGCGGTGCCAGCCCCATCGAGGGCTCGTCGAGCAGCACCATACTCGGATTCGCCATCAGCGCCCGGCCGATGGCGCACATCTGCTGCTCACCGCCCGAGGTGTAGGCCGCCTGCGAGTTGCGCCGCCTTTTCAGTAGCGGGAAATAGTTGTAGACCTTTTCCAGATTGGCAGCCACTTCTGCCTTGTTTTTTCGGGTGTAAGCACCCGTCAACAGGTTTTCTTCAATCGTCAAATGCGCAAAGCAGTGCCGGCCCTCCATCACCTGCACCACACCGCGCTGCACCAAGTCGGCCGGCGACAGGTTTTCGATGCGCTCGCCGCGCAGCTCGATCGAGCCTTTGGTGACGGCACCGCGTTCACCTTTGAGCAGGTTGGAGACCGCCCGCAAGGTGGTGGTTTTACCCGCCCCATTGCCGCCCAGGATGGTCACTATCTTCCCTTCGGGCACCTGCAGCGAAACGCCCTTAAGCACGAGAATCACATGGTTGTAGATGACCTCGATGCCGTTGACGTTGAGAACGATGGGCCGCGGCTCTAAGCCTGCCTGCGCAGGCTTGGACGGCCCATCGGTAGCCGGCATCAAGCCGGCGCTGCACGCATCCATGCTCATTAGCTCTGGCAGTCGGCCGGCGTGCGGCGTGTCAGCTTCTTCTCGGCGGCATATTTCTCGGCGGAGTTCTTCACCATCGGCCTGATGATCTGATCGTCGGCCTGCAGCCAATCAGAGCTCCAGACAAACTTGGCACCGTCCCAGGTGTGAACCCGCGCCCAGGCCGAGCCCATGTGGTCGGCGCAACTGGTGGACACCGGTCGCATCACGCCCTTGAAGCCCAGCGCATCGAGTTTGGCTTGCGTCAGGTGCAGGTTCTCATAGCCCCAGCGCGCCTGCTCGCCGCTCATCCACTTGCCTTTGCCAAAGCGTTCCTGCGCAGCGCGCACACCTTCGACAGCCAGTATCGCGCCAATCACCCCGCGCATATAAAGCACGCTGCCGACCTCTTCTTTCGGTCCGGTGCCCTGGCCCTTGGCGTGCACCTTTTCCAGGATTTCCTTGACCACGGCAGACTGCGGCTCGGCACCATGTTGCATCATGACGGCGCTGTATCCTTTTGCGCCCTGGCCAATATCCTTCAGATCCGGTTCAGCGCCCGACCACCAGGTGCCAAACATTTTTTCGCGCGGATAAGCGACGGCTTGAGCTTCCTTGAGTGCGGCACCCGTCATCACGCCCCAGGTTTGCATGACCACGAAGTCCGGCTGCTGCTGGCGTACTTGCAGCCAGGTGGCTTTTTGCTCGACACCAGGGGCTGCTACGGGCAGTAACTGGAGCGTGAAGCCGTGCATCGCGGCGCGCTCCTGGACGATGGGCAGCAGTTCCTTGCCGAACGGGCTGTCGTGGTAGACCACGGCGATCTTCTTGCCCTTGAGTTTGTCCCAGCCACCCTCCTTCTTGGCGATATGCTGCAGCACGGTGTCGCCCGCCACCCAGTAGTGACCGATAAGGGGGAAGTTCCACTTGAAGATGCCGCCATCCGCGGAATCGCTGCGGCCATAGCCGGAGGTGATCATTGGAATTTTGTCAGTTGGAATTTTTTCTGTGAGTGCAAAGGTGATGCCGGTGGACAGTGGCTGGAAAACCGTGGCGCCACCGTGTTTACCTTTCAGGCGCTCATAGCATTCGACGCCGCGGTCGGTAGCGTACGCAGTCTCACACTCTTCTACCAAAGTCTTGATCCCGTTGATGCCACCTCGGGCGTTGACCAGCTTCATATAGTCGTTATGACCATTGGCCCAGGGTGTTGCGTTAGGGGCAACCGGCCCGGTGCGTCCGGACAAGACCGGGAAAAACTGCTCCTTGGGCTGGGCAAAGGCACCCACACCAGCAGTGGCCACCAAACCGGCCAGCACAATATTACGAATTTTCATGAAAGTCTCCTAAAGTATGGGCACTAAAATGCCTGTGGTTAACGAACGAAAAATTAATGAGGGAACGGCCACAGCCGCAGCTTTTGTTTGGCTACACTCCACAGCCTGGCCAGACCGTGCGGCTCGACAATCAGGAACCACACGATCAGCGCTCCGAAGATCATGAACTCGGCATGGGCCACCAGTGCCGTTGAAATCTCGACACCCACGGCAGCGCCAGCGGCCGGCAGGAACTGGTTCAGAAAAATCGGCAGAATCACGATAAAGGCCGCGCCGAAGAAGCTGCCCATGATAGAGCCCAGGCCGCCGATGATGACGATGAACAGCAACTGGAACGAGCGGTCCAGCGAGAAGGCCGCCGGCTCCCACGAGCCCAGGTGAACGAAGGCCCACAGCGCGCCGGCCACGCCGACGATGAACGAGCTGACGGCGAAAGCGCTGAGCTTGGCGTACATCGGGCGGATGCCGATCACCGCGGCTGCCACGTCCATGTCGCGAATCGCCATCCACTCGCGGCCGATGGCGCTGCGCACCAGGTTCTTGGCAAGGATAGCGAACACGCTCAGGATGCCCAGGCAAAACAGGTACTTCTCAGCCGGGGTGTTGATGCTCCAGCCAAGCAGCTGCAGATTGGAAACTGCAACCGATCCGGAGGTGCTGTGGTTGGTGAACCAGCCGATGCGCAGAAAGGCCCAATCACAGAAGAACTGCGCGGCCAGCGTTGCCACGGCCAGGTACAGACCCTTGACGCGCAGGCTGGGAATGC
>JBCKMZ010000092.1:0-4227 GCA_038902975.1 Polaromonas sp. | reverse complement strand
GGCAATCGACTCGATGTTTTTCGCATCCAGTGCGTGGAAGACCACGGTCTCGTCAATCCGGTTCAAAAACTCGGGACGGAAGTAGTTCTTCAGCTCGTCGGTCACCGCGTCCTTGATGTCTTCGTAGGGCTTGCCCACCATGGACTGGATGATGGGCGAGCCGATGTTGCTGGTCATCACGATCACGGTGTTTTTGAAGTTCACGGTGCGGCCCTGGCCGTCGGTCAGGCGGCCGTCGTCGAGCACCTGCAGCAGCACGTTAAACACATCCGGGTGGGCTTTTTCTACCTCGTCGAGCAGCAGCACGCTGTAGGGCCTTCGGCGCACGGCTTCGGTCAGGTGGCCGCCCTCTTCGTAACCCACATAACCCGGCGGCGCACCGATCAGGCGAGCCACCGAATGCTTTTCCATGAACTCACTCATATCGACGCGGATCAGGTGGTCGTCGCTGTCGAACAAAAAGCCTGCGAGTGCCTTGCACAGCTCGGTTTTTCCGACACCTGTGGGGCCGAGGAAAAGAAAGCTTCCTGTCGGACGGTTCGGATCACTCAAACCAGAACGCGAACGGCGGATGGCGTTGGCCACAGCGCCAATCGCTTCGTCCTGGCCGACCACGCGTTCATGCAACTTGCCCTCCATCACCAGCAGCTTGTCGCGCTCGCCCTGCATCAGTTTGCTGACCGGAATGCCGGTTGAGCGCGCCACGACCTCGGCAATTTCTTCAGCCCCCACCTGCGTGCGCAGCAGCTTGGGCGCGTTGCTGGTGCCGGGTTTTGCCTCGCTGTCTTGCGCGGCCTTCAGGCGTTTTTCCAGGTCAGGCAGCTTGCCGTATTGCAGCTCGGCTACCTTGTTAAAGTCACCCTTGCGGGTCTGCTCTTCAATCTGGAACTTGATGCGGTCAATCTCTTCCATCACGTCTTTGGAGCCGAGCGCCTGGGCTTTTTCGGCCTGCCAGATCACGTCGAGGTCGGAGATTTCTTTTTGCAGCTTGACAATTTCTTCTTCAATCAGGCCAAAGCGTTTTTGTGAAGCCTCGTCTTTTTCACGGCGCACGGCCTCGCGCTCGATCTGCAGCTGGATCAGCCGACGATCCAGCTTGTCCATCACCTCGGGTTTGGAGTCGCGCTCAATGCTGATCTTGGCTGCGGCCTCGTCGATCAAGTCAATCGCCTTGTCGGGCAAAAAGCGGTCGGTGATGTAGCGGTGCGAGAGTTCTGCCGCAGCCACGATGGCCGGGTCGGTGATCTGCACGCCGTGGTGCAGTTCGTACTTTTCTTTCAGGCCGCGCAGGATGGCAATCGTAGCTTCAACGCTCGGCTCGTCGACCAGGATTTTCTGGAAGCGGCGCTCCAGCGCAGCATCTTTTTCGATGTACTTACGGTATTCATCCAGCGTGGTTGCGCCCACGCAATGCAACTCGCCCCGCGCCAATGCGGGCTTGAGCATATTGCCGGCATCCATCGCGCCTTCGGCCTTGCCGGCACCGACCATGGTGTGCAGCTCGTCGATGAAGACGATGGTCTGGCCTTCGTCCTGGGCGAGTTCTTTGAGCACGGTTTTCAGGCGTTCTTCAAACTCACCACGAAATTTTGCACCTGCCAGCAACGCGGCCATGTCGAGCGACAGCACACGCTTGCCCTTGAGCGAATCAGGCACCTCGCCGGCGACGATGCGCTGGGCCAGGCCTTCGACAATGGCGGTCTTGCCGACGCCCGGCTCGCCTATCAGCACGGGGTTATTTTTGGTACGGCGCTGCAGCACCTGGATGGCGCGACGGATTTCGTCGTCACGGCCAATCACCGGGTCCAGCTTGCCCATGCGGGCGCGCTCGGTCAGGTCCATGGTGTATTTTTTCAGGGCTTCGCGCTGGCCTTCTGCGTCGGCGCTGTCAACGCCCTGCCCGCCGCGCACGGCGTTAATCGCCGCTTCAAGTGACTTGCGCGTCAGGCCGTTTTCTTTGGCGAGTTTGCCAATGTCGCTTTTGCTGTCGGCCACAGCCAGCAGATATAGCTCGCCCGCAATGAACTGGTCATTGCGTTTGATGGCTTCTTTTTCTGTTGCCTGCAGCAGCTTGGCCAGCTCGGAGCCGACCTGGATCTGATCCTGACCTTGCACCTGTGCGAGCTTTTTGATAGCGCTATCAGCAGCTTGCGTGAGGCCAGCCACGTTAACGCCAGCCTTTTCAAGTATGGCGCGCGGGCCATCGTCCTGCTTGAGCATGGCGAGCAGCAAATGAGCTGGCTCTATGTAGCCGTTGTCATTGCCAAGGGCGAGCGACTGGGCATCGCTCAAGGCTTCCTGAAATTTGGTGGTCATTTTGTCTTGGCGCATAGGTGTCTTTCTGGACCATCTGAATTGAAACTCAGTTCGGGCTTACCGCGCCATTTTCAAGGTATTCACGCCCTTTATGCGGCAAGAGTTTTTGGGGTCAGAGCCCAAATTCGCCGAACCTACGGCTCGCCCGGAGGGCGCGGTGCGTTGCACCGCAGCGAAATTGGTGTCTGACCCCAATAACTCACGGGCGATTGCCCTACACAGATGGAATGCCTGCGTTCAGGTTACACGTGCTTGAACAACTTGCAGCACTTCTCGAATCTCGGCGTCACTGACTTCGGGTGTGTTTCCTACCCACGCGACGAACTCGTCCGGACGCACTAACACCAGGGCGGCGCAATATCGCAAGACTTCGCCCTCAGGCGCGGCCGCGACAATCGTCAACGGCAAATTCTGGTCAGCCGCTGCACTCCGGAAGCGGTCGAGTGTGGCCCGCGGCACTCCAATCGCCAGCAAGGTGAAACCGGCCCCAAGGGCCTCAAAGACGTTCTCTCCCGATGAAAGTGATGCTGGCGCGAGATGGTGACCTGGACGCGCCTCGAAAAGGTGCGAGCCCTTGGCGCTACAGACGCCATCAGCAGCAGCGTTAGGCCACACCACGGGAGAGCCTTCGTAGTTCGGCTCAAACGCATGGACCTCGCCAGCGGCGCCTGCGGCCCGTTCTTGCCAGGCCTTCTCGAACGCTCCACGATCACGTTCAGGATCGTGAGAATCGAGAAATCCGCGGTCGTTTTCGATGGACTTGGCAATGAAGTCGTCGATGGTCGACCTGAACACCGGGCGGCGTTCAGCATCGTAGGAATCCAGCAGGCCTTCACTGCCCCAACCCTGTAAAGTGGCCGCGAGCTTCCAGCCAATGTTTCTTGCGTCCTCCAGACCAGAGTTGACGCCATACCCACCATAGGGTGGATGGCTGTGAGCGGCATCGCCCGCGATGAACACACGGCCCTTGCGGTATGAGTCCGCGAGCATGAACCGGAGGTCCCAGAAACCAATGTGTTGAAACTCGATGTCAAACGGTGCGCCGACAGATTCTTGAAGATAGGCCCGGAAGTCGAAGTTCTCAGCAGTAGTCCCGGGCGGAACAGGTGCGTGAAAGAACCACGTACTGCCAAGGTCGACACGGCCAAAGAACTTCCAGTATCCCTTGAGTTCGGGTTGCAAGACTTTGTAGAAGGCCTTGTCTGGAAAGCGCTCCAGCAACTTGTGAAGCTCGACCGACCGAAAGACCAGCAGCACCATCAGCCTGTCATGGTCTGTGCGGGTCTGCGAAATGCCGGCTTGCTCCCGTACAAGCGAGCCTGCGCCATCAGAACCCACGACATAGGCGGCACGCAAAACACGCGCCTGGTTGTTGGCACGATCCCTGATCGAGACCGACACGCTGGCCTCATTTTGGATCACTTCGTCGGCCTCCCAGCCGTAAATCGTCTGAACCTGCGGAAGTTCAGACACGCGTTGACGCAGCACCGCCTCGGTTGCGTACTGGGGCAACCGCTCATTGGCCTTGAAGTAGTACGGTTTAACCAGATCGCGTTGGAGCCAGTCGTAAGAATAGGGGCCTAGCAGGGTGCGATAGGCAGTCAGGCCGCCGATGCCATATTCAGGAGGAATGGTGCGGGCCGCGCGCAATTGTTTCTCAGCACCCCAGGCGTGAAAGTGCTCCATGGTGCGCTGGGTTAGATTTTGGCCTTTGGGAATGGGTTGCGGCTGTTCGTACCGCTCCACAACGACGCAGCGAACGCCGCGCTGCCCCAACTCGATGGCTACCCCCATGCCAACAGGGCCACCGCCGACAATTACTACATCATAGCTCTTTGCCATTTGCATTCCTTCCATTCTTCTCGAAGACAGTTTCTCTCGACCCGCCTGGTACAAAAAGGACCAGTTAGG
>JBCKMZ010000091.1:0-4233 GCA_038902975.1 Polaromonas sp. | reverse complement strand
CCCGGCCTGCACCACTGGCTTCGTGGCGCCTCTGGTGGCGCAAACAGTCCCCGTCGCGGCAGGATCGCTTCATTACCCTGGGGCCGCTGCTGGCGGTGATATTGTTTTTGGCGGCGGTGATTGCCGCCTTCGGCTATCTGCGCATTGAGGAAATCGACCGCGAGCAGCAGGCCGTCACGCGCGATGTGGAATACGCCCAGCAACGCCTGCGCCTGCGCTTGCTGGAGCGGCAGGAGCAGCTGATGCGGATTGGCCGGGATGTGTCCAACAATGAGATCAACACCGAAGAGTTCATCATCCAGGCCGAGGCACTGGTCAATCAGTATCCCGAACTAACGGCGGTCAGCTGGATTGACAGCAAACGGCGCATCAAGGCATCTTATGTCTCGCCCAGCGCCAATGCCATCGAGCTTCGCACTGTCGGCGAGCAGCTCAAGCTTGGGGAAACGGCCGGCACTTACGAGTTGGCGCGAGACCTGCGCCAACCGGTTTATTCCCGGCCGCTGGTCGTGCAGGACACGCGCCACAACACCGCTGCCAGCCTGCAGCTGCAGGTGCCGCTCGACAAGCAGGGAAAATTTGCTGGCGTCATCATGGGCGAATACTCGGTGGACGGGCTGCTGCGCTTTGGCGTGCCCACCGAGGTGACGGCGAAGTACGCGGTGACGCTGGTGGACGATAAAAATCATGTGCTGGCTGGCAACCTGCCGCCGCCGCGCAACCCCGCAGCCCGGCTACTGCCCTGGTCTGAAAACGCCGCTGAATATGAAATCCCGGTATCGCCTGTAGGCAATAGCCTGCTGATACGCGCACAGGGTTACCGTACGTCGCTGGGCGTAGTTGGCAGCGGCTTTTTCTGGCTGGTCAGCGCCCTGAGCGCGCTGACGGTGTGGATGCTGCTGGGCAACTGGCGTCACACACGGCGCCGCGTGCAGGCGCAGGACGCGTTGATCTCGGAAACCAACTTTCGACGGGCGATGGAAAATTCGATGCTGACCGGCATGCGGGCACTGGACCTACAGGGCCGCATCACCTATGTCAACCCGGCCTTTTGCAAGATGACGGGCTTGAGTGAGGCCGAGCTGGTCGGCCGCACCGCACCCTTCCCCTACTGGCCTGAAAAGGACCGCGAAACCCTGGCGGCCCGACTAGACGACGAGCTGCACGGCCGAACCATTCCCGGCGGCTTCCATGTACGCGTCAAACGCAGGGATGACAGTCTGTTTGACGCCCGGCTGTACACCTCACCACTGATCGATGCGCGTGGCCTGCAGACAGGCTGGATGACATCGATGACCGACATCACCGAACCCAATCGGATCCGGAACGAACTGTCGGCCTCATACGAGCGCTTTACCACCGTACTTGAAGGCCTCGATGCGGCTGTGTCCGTGGCCCCGCTGGGCAGCGAAGAGCTGCTGTTTGCCAACAAGCTGTACCGTTCATGGTTTGGCGCTGAGGTATCGGGCCACATCAATCTGATTGCCCAGGCCGGTGTACCCGCTGCCGAGCCGGTAGACGGTACGCTCGATGCGGTTGACGGCCTGGCCGGTTTTCCCACCGACACGCTGACCGCGGCACAGACAGAAAACGCCGAGATTTTTGTACCCGAATTGTCCAAGTGGCTGGAGGTGCGCTCACGCTACCTGACCTGGGTGGACGGCCGGCTGGCGCAGATGGTGATTGCCACCGACATCACCCCGCGCCGCCATGCCGAAGAACAGGCCGCACAGCAAAACCAACGCGCGCAAACCGCCAGCCACCTCATCACCATGGGTGAGATGGCCTCCAGCGTGGCGCATGAGCTGAACCAGCCGCTCACCGCCATCAACAACTACTGCAACGGCATGGTGTCGCGCATCAAAAGCCAACAGATCAGCAACGAAGACCTGCTGGTTGCACTGAAAAAAACAGCCCGGCAGGCACACCGTGCCGGGCAAATCATCCAGCGCATACGCTCCTTTGTCAAACGCAGCGCGCCGAACCGCACATCAAGCGACGTGGCCACGATTGTCAGCAACGCCATGGAGCTGGCCGACATCGAACTGCGCCGCCATCATGTCCGCCTTTCCCACTACATTGCCGCGCGGCTGCCCGCCATCATGGTGGACCCCATCCTGATCGAGCAGGTGCTGATTAACCTGATGAAGAACGCTGCCGAGTCGATTACGCAGGCGATGCTGCCCACAGCCAGGCGCAGCGTTGAACTGCGGGTGGTGCCCAAACACATTGAAGACCAGAGCGTGGTGGAGTTTTCAGTGCTTGATTCGGGGCGCGGCTTGTCACCCGAAGTCATGGCCCGGCTGTTTGAAGCGTTTTACTCCACCAAGGCCGAAGGCATGGGCATAGGCCTCAAACTGTGCCGCAGTATTGTCGAGTCGCACCAGGGGCGGATGATTGCCGAGAACCTCTACAATGGCGACGAGGTGGTCGGGTGCCGGTTCAGCTTCTGGATTCCTGTAATTCCCCTGCTTTCACCGCTACCTCCTGCTACAGATAACGTGTTTTTGGGGTCAGAGCCCAAATTCGCCGAGCCTGTGGCTCGCCCTCCGGGTGCGGTGCTTCGCACCGCTGCGAAATTGGTGTCTGACCCCAATAACACTTCACACTGAAAGTCTGGCATGAGCTTGATACCGAAAAAAGGCACTGTCTACGTTGTTGATGATGACGAGGGCGTGCGCGACTCGTTGCAATGGCTGCTTGAAGGCAAAGACTATCGGGTACGCTGCTATGACTCGGCAGAAAGCTTTTTGAGCCGCTACGACGCACGCGAAGTGGCCTGCCTGATTGTGGATATCCGCATGGGCGGCATGACCGGGCTGGAACTGCAGGACCGGCTGGTCGAGCGCAAGTCGCCACTGCCGATTGTTTTCATCACCGGGCACGGCGACGTTCCGATGGCGGTGAAGACCATGAAAAAAGGTGCCATGGACTTCATCCAGAAGCCCTTTCAGGAAGAAGCTCTCGTCAACCTGGTCGAACGTATGCTGGAGCAGGCCAAGGAAGCCTTTGCAGGCCACCAGCAATCTGCCAGCCGCGATGCCCTGCTCGCGAAGCTGACCTCGCGTGAAACGCAGGTACTCGAACGCATCGTGGCAGGCCGACTGAACAAGCAGATTGCCGACGACCTGGTCATCAGCATCAAAACGGTGGAAGCACATCGCGCCAACATCATGGAAAAGCTGGCTGCCAAGACCGTGGCCGACTTGCTGAAAATAGCCCTCTGGTCGATCGCACCGAAAGCTTGATTTAAAAATTTGCTATATTTTTTATAGCTTGTCACGCCCGTTTTCATTGGCTTAACGGGCATTTTTACTTGTAAGTTTGAGATTCAATGACTGCCCAACTAATAGACGGCAACGCCCTTTCAAAAAAACTTCGTCTTGACGTTGCCGAGCGCGCTGCCGCACTCACGGCGCACGGCATCACGCCGGGCCTCGCCGTCATCATGATCGGAGAGAACCCGGCCTCTGCGGTCTATGTGCGCAACAAGGTCAAGGCTTGTGTCGACAACGGCCTGCATTCAGTGCTGGAGCAATACCCGGCCACCTTGAGTGAAGCCGAACTGCTGGCGCGCATTACTGAACTGAACCACGACCACAGCATCCACGGCATCTTGGTGCAATTACCGCTGCCCACGCACATCGACGCACATAAAGTGATCGAAGCGATCGCTCCAGCGAAAGACGTGGATGGTTTTCACATCGCCAGTGCCGGTGCGCTGATGGTCGGCCAGCCGGGCTTCTGGCCCTGCACGCCTTATGGCTGCATGAAGATGCTGGAAAGCATAGGCTATGACCTGAAGGGCAAACATGCCGTTGTCATAGGCCGCAGCAACATCGTCGGCAAACCCCTGGCGCTGATGCTGCTGCAAAAAAATGCCACCGTGACCATCTGCCACAGCGCCACCAAAAACCTCAAGGCCATGACGCTACAGGCCGACGTGATTGTGGCGGCGGTTGGCAAACGCAATATGCTCACAGCAGATATGGTCAAGCCTGGCGCAGTAGTGATCGACGTGGGCATGAACCGCAATGAAGAAGGCAAGCTGTGCGGCGATGTGGATTTTGAGGGTCTGAAGGCAGTAGCGAGCTACATCACCCCGGTGCCCGGCGGTGTCGGCCCCATGACCATCACCATGCTGCTGGTTAATACGCTTGAGGCTGCGGAGCGACTCTAGCTATTGCTGATCTTGTTTAGATATACATCACCGCAATGATCTCGTAGCGTTTG
>JBCKMZ010000090.1:0-4250 GCA_038902975.1 Polaromonas sp. | reverse complement strand
AGGTTTCGGCGAACAGCTCGCGCCCGATCAACATGCGGCGAATTTCACTCGTACCAGCGCCAATTTCATAGAGCTTGGCATCGCGCCATAAGCGGCCCAGCGGGTAGTCGTTGATGTAGCCGTTGCCGCCAAAAATTTGCACCCCCTCACCCGCCATCCAGGTGGCTTTTTCGGCGCACCACAAAATAACCGAGGCGCAGTCTTTGCGCACCTGCCGCACATGCTCTACACCCAGCATGTCGAGGTTTTTAGCCACCGTATAGGCAAACGAGCGCCCCGCCTGCAGCACGGTGTACATGTCTGCCACCTTGCCCTGAATCAACTGAAACTCGCCAATGCTCTGGCCAAACTGCTTGCGGTCATGGATGTAGGGGATGACGTTGTCCATCACTGACTGCATGATGCCCAGCGGCCCGCCTGTGAGCACGGCGCGCTCGTAGTCAAGGCCGCTCATCAATACTTTTGCTCCGGTGTTCAGGTCACCCAGAATATTTTGCGCAGGCACTTCAACATTACTGAACACCAGCTCACCTGTATGGCTGCCACGCATACCGAGCTTGTCGAGCTTTTGCGCAACTGAAAAACCCCTCATGCCTTTTTCAATCAGAAAGGCTGTGACACCGCGCGCACCGAGTTCAGGTTCAGTTTTGGCATACACCACCAGCGTATCGGCATCGGGGCCGTTGGTGATCCACATCTTGCTGCCGTTGAGCAGGTAATAGCCACCTCCTGCGCCGTCATGATGCTCCGCCTTGAGCTTCATGGACATCACATCGCTGCCCGCGCCCGTCTCGCTCATGGCCAGCGCGCCCACATGCTCGCCGGTGATGAGTTTGGGCAGGTATTTTTGCCTCTGCTCTGGCGTGCCGTTGCGTTTGATCTGATTCACGCACAGGTTGCTGTGCGCGCCGTAAGACAGACCCACCGATGCACTGGCACGGCTGATTTCTTCCATCGCAATCATGTGGGCCAGGTAACCCATACCTGCACCGCCATACTCTTCGCCAACCGTGATACCCAGCACGCCGAGCGCGCCCATTTTTTGCCACAAGTCCATCGGGAACTGGTCATTGCGGTCAACATCTGCCGCACGCGGCGCGATTTCAGCTTGCGCAAATTCGCGCACCGCATCGCGCAGGGCGTTGATGTCTTCACCCAATTGAAAGTCGAGGCCGGGCATGTTCATGGTGGTGTGCTTCAATGTTTAATAGGTTTTGGCATTACCAGCGCGGCACGCCTTCGTCCTTCAGTTGGCCGCGCAGCTCGGCGTAGTCCGGCACCACGGCGCGCACCGTGTCCCAAAAGCGCGGGCTGTGGTCCATCACTCGCAGGTGGCTGAGTTCATGCACCACGACGTAGTCAATCACCGACTGTTTGAAGTGAATCAGCCGCCAGTTGAGCCGAATCGAGCCGTCGGCACTGGCGCTGCCCCAGCGTGTACCGGCGCTGGACAGGCTTAGCTTGCGCCACTGCACACCGAGTGTGGGCGCGAAGTGATTGAGACGTTCGGTAAAAATCCGCTTGGCCTGCCGCATCAACCAGGCCTGCACCGCGTCACGAATCTGCTCGGGCGTAGCCTTGTGCGGCAAACCCACCTGCAAGGTCAGGTGGGTTACGCCTGGCAAGGTATCTGCGTCACTGCTTTTCAGTTCAGCCCCTATGCCGCCAAACGCATGGCGCGGGTCCAGCACGACGATGACTTGCTCGCCCAAAAACGGCAGCATGGTGCCATCACGCCAGTCGATGCGGGCAGACTCAAGTCGCGCATGACGGTCGCGCGTTTCTTGCAGCTTGTTGATGATCCAGCCAGATTTTTCAACCACCGCTTTGTCAATTTCATACAGCGGCACCCACTTGGGCGCGCTGACGGTCAAGCCTTCTGCGCCGACTGCAAAGCCTATACTGCGGCGTTTGCCACGTTTGAACTGGTAGGCCACGGCAATGCCATCGAGCAGAACTTCGCGCACGGCGCGTGGATGACGGAAGGTGAGCGGCGGCTTTGGGGCCGCTACAGGTGAGCTGTCAAAAAAATCCAGCGTGAACTGAAGCAGTTTCGTTCTCATCCCTGCATCATGCCTGTATCAAGGCTTGCGCGTTAGTTGCCGTGTAAGCCTCGGGGTCAAGCCTGTGCATCTCGGCTTCAATCCAGGTTTCGACCTCGCGCATCAACTCATCGGGTTGCCTGCCGACGCTGCTGATCGGCTTGCCAATTGAAAAGTCCACAATGCCCGGCGTTTTGATAAAGGCCTTGCGCGGCCAGCATTTGGCCGACGTGACGGCAACCGGAATCACTGGCGCGCCAGTTTCAATCGCCAGGCGCGTACCAGCGGTTTTATAAACACCTTTTTGCCCGCGCGGGATGCGCGTTCCCTCTGGGAACATGATGACCCAAGTGCCTCGGGCCATCAGGCGCTTGCCCTGCACCACAACCTTGTTGAAAGCCTGCGAACGCTGGCTGCGGTCAATGTGAATCATGTCCATGCGCCCCATGGCCCAGCCAAAAAACGGCACGTACAGCAGCTCTTTTTTGAACACATAGGCCAGCGGGTGCGGCATCAGTGTCACCATTGAAAAAGTCTCCCAGGTGCTCTGGTGCTTGACCAGCAGTACGCAGGCACCCAACTCTTGCGTGGGCAGGTTTTCCATACCGGCCACCCGGTTCTGGATACCCAGAATCACCGTACCCCCGGTTACCGCCAGACGCAACCAGCCTGCGCACATCCAGTAAACCTGGGTACTGGTGCCAAACAGAGAGAAAACCAGCACGGCAAGCGCCCACGGAATGACAGTAATGACCATCCAGAGAAGATGAAGGATTGAACGGATCAAGGGCATGTGTATTTTTTCTGGAGAGTACTTTTAAACCGCTACCTGCAGCGGCTGGGCGCTGCGCTCGAGTATGAAATCGGCAAACGCCGACAAATCCTCATGCACCACAGTGCCCGCTGGCAAGCCATCGGGTTGACCACCTGCAAGGTCTTTGCGGTACTGAAAATACTTGCCCGTCAGCACCAGATGCGGTTCACACCCGGCGCTGGCCCCCGCCTGCAAGTCGCGCAGCGAGTCACCCGCCGTCGGCACGCCCTTGAGTGGCACACCAAAGCGCGTACCGATCTGCTCAAACAAACCGGGCAAGGGCTTGCGGCAATTGCAACTTTCTTCAGCGCTGTGCGGGCAATAAAACACCGCATCAATACGGCCGCCGACTGCCGCCAGCATCTTATGCATCTTGGCGTGCATGGCGTTAAGCAAAGCCACGTCAAACAAACCGCGCCCCAGGCCCGACTGGTTGGACGCAATCACCACATGCCAACCGGCATGGTTAAGCCGCGCAATCGCCTCCAGCGCACCGGGCAGCGGCATCCATTCTTCAGGCGTTTTAACGAAGTCGTCGCTGTCGCTGTTGATGGTGCCGTCGCGATCTAGGATGACGAGTTTCATAAGCGGATTATGGGCTTAGGTCGCCAGCCTCGACAAGTCGGCCACGCGGTTCATGGCCTGATGCAGCGTGGCCAGCAAGCCGAGGCGGTTGGCTTTGAGGTCTGGGTCTTCGGCATTGACCATGACGCTTTCGAAAAACGCATCGACTGGCTCTTTAAGCGCGGCCAAAGCCTGCAAGTTACCCGTGTAATCGCCTGCAGCCCAAGCGACATCGGCGCGAGCAGCTACTGTTTTAAGAGCGCTGGCGAGTTCTTTTTCGGCCGGCTCGACTAGCAATGCTTCGTCGATGGTGGCCTCAACGGCACCTAAGGTTTTTCTGAGGATGTTGCCTACGCGCTTGTTGGCTGCCGCAAGGGCTGGCGCTTCTGGCAATGCGGCAAAGGCACGCACTGCAGCAAGACGCTTGGGCACATCGCCGAAGCGTTGTGGACGCAAGGACAATACAGCATCGACTTCCTGGACACTGTAACCCTGCTCGCGCAGAGTGCCAGCGAGGCGGTCATAGATGAAAATCAACAGCGTCTGCTTGCCATAACCAAAGACGATTTGCTCTTCCTCTGTCCAACTGCCGTAGAGGCCGTCGAACGATCTTGAACCCATTGCAACGATACGATCCAGATCCAAAGCAATGTTCTGGTCTGTCAACATGCGCACAATGCCCAGCGCATGACGACGCAGCGCAAACGGGTCTTTGTCGCCAGTCGGAAAATTGCCGATGCCAAACATACCCACCAGCGTTTCAAGCTTGTCTGCCAGTGCCACCACCACGCCGACTTCATTGCGCGGCAGAGTGTCGCCCGCAAAGCGCG
>JBCKMZ010000089.1:0-4276 GCA_038902975.1 Polaromonas sp. | reverse complement strand
CAGGGCGTGAACAGCCACAGGTAGATCACAAACGCCGCGCTCCAGGCCACAGCGGCGGCCACCAAGGCAAGCACGTGCAGCGAAGGCGCCACCAAGGGCACTAGCACGCGCAGCACTGCGGTGCTCATCACCAGTGCGTAGGCCAGCACCTCAGGCATGGACGCCATCAACGGTCGTCCGGTATGCCCGCGCGCAGTGCGCGTGATCATGCCGATGATGAGACCGCCGGTGGCACCGATTGCCAGCGCGTGTACACCCGCCGAGACCGGCACCAGGCTGAGTTGGGCCAGCGCCAGCAGCGCTAGCCCCACAGGTATCCAGGCATAGGCCGCATGCAGAATCCACAAAATCGGGTGCTTTGCAGTGACCTCTGGTCGCCAGTTCAGCAACCGCCTCACGTGCAGCACACTGGCGAGTGCGAGCACGATCAGACCGACAACGCTGGCAGGCGCAAACACCCAGAGTGCCAGACCCAGACCGGTGGCGCCCAGCGTGACACGCTCAATCCAGGGGGTGGCGACGAGCTTGAGCCCCGGTGTGACACTCATGGTGAAGGCCGGAATGACGCGCCCGGCCATCACGCACTCGATCATCACGATCAGCGCCAAACCGGCATACAGCGGCGTGATGGCTGGCACTGCCAGCACGCCCAAAGCCGCCAGGTGAAACACCAGGTTGGCGCACGCCAGCAGCGCCAGTATCAGCGCCAGTATCAGGTTGCGGTGATTGCGCGCACGCAGCAGCAAGGTGACAAGAATGGCCGCCACCAGCGGCAACAAGGCGATGTCCAGCACGGCATACACCGCATAGGGCCCGGTGACCGATGCCACCCGTGCTGCCAGCCACAACAGGGCCAGCGCCCCCAGCCAAGGGCCGCGCGGGGTGGCAAGCCCGGTCCAGGCTTTGCCTGCGGTCATCAAAAAGCCCACGATGATAGCCGCTGCGAAGCCAAACAGCATCTCGTGCACATGCCACAGCATGGGCGGCACGCTCAGGCCCAGCGGCAGCTGACCGAGGAACATGGCCACCCACAAGGGCACGCTCAGAGCGGCCAGCAGCGCACCGCCAATGTAGAACGGTCGAAAACCCAGGCGCAGCAGGGGCAGGCCTTTGGGCAAGAGTGCAGCGGCTTTGACTTCGCTGAAGAGGGGCAAGGAATCTGGTTTCATGGCGGCAGGATCGGTGAAAACGGGAAGGAATTCGATACTCATATTTGGGCGTGGTTCAAAAAAAATTTGGGTAACACGGACAATGAGGCCTACTTCGGGATATTTTTCAGATAGGCCAACGGCGGCGATTCCTTTGTAGGCAACTCCGTCAAAGTCTTTCTGCGGCTCGATAAACGCGACATCAAATCCGAACATTCGCGCAATGCGTCGTCCTCTAACAATTGATTCAGTCGGAGCGTCATGCAACGGAATGGCGGGCTGTTCGCCGATTCGTTTGAGGGCGGTAAGTTTTTGTCCGGCATCTTGCAACTCCTGTGCGTTGTATGGCCTGGCCTTGGGGGCCAGCAGCCAGTTTTTCATTATTATCCTGAAACGACGGCGTGCTGCCCATGGCCCTCGACCGCAGTCCGCTTGGCACCTGACAGCAAGCCCACCTCATCAGCCCGACGCCGGAAACTCCTTGCACAAAATCGCCTTGCGGATCGGGTCGATCAACCACAAATCCAACACAGCGCAACCGCCAGATTAATCCGCAAGTTTTGCGGTGTACTTTGTTGGCGCCGACATGCTTTTGACTACTGGAAAAAGTTGACCCACCGACAACCTTGACAAACGCAGACCCAGTGTGGGTCTCGGCTCATCAACCCCGGGGCGGCCCGTGCCGTGCGTGAGCTTGTTTTTCGCGTCCTTCCTTGATCTAGATCAAGGGCAAGGCAGCAGCGGGTGCCGAGAATTCACCTGTTTATCGTTGAAATTTCACCCGAGGAAACCGATATGTCGCAACCCGATCCCACCCCTGTATCGCCATCCGCAGCCGACGACCCCAACGAGCCGGTGCCGCTGATGCAGCAGTTGCTCGACAACCCGTTCCTGCTTCTGTTCATCGGCGTCATGGTTCCCATGATCGTTTACACCCTGTGGGGCGTGATCGACATCCTCACCGTGCCCCTCGCCAAGTAGCTGCCAGCCGGTTATGCGCAGTCCATCCAACAAACCCAGGAGTAAATACATATGAGCGCAATCTTGCCGCCGGCAGAACGGCTGTGGTGGAAGC
Source organism: Polaromonas sp. (assembly GCA_038902975.1). GTDB lineage: Bacteria > Pseudomonadota > Gammaproteobacteria > Burkholderiales > Burkholderiaceae_C > Polaromonas. Next base: position 2,053 of record JBCKMZ010000089.1, on the reverse strand, counting down.
ATCCACTGGATCGTGTGGAAGGTACTTGGATCGTCATCGCCCTGATCTGGTGCCTGATCATGTTTGCCATGATGGTTGGCTGGCATATCTACGGCAAGCAGAACTTGTCCACCGAAACTTACAAGACCACGCCGGAGCTGTTCTCCCAAAAAACCCAGGCGATGGTCGACAAATACACCGTGCGCACCGAAACGACCGAAAAGATTCCCGTGGTGGCGCCGCCCCCCGGGAGCGACGTCTATCTGATCGCCCGCCTGTGGAGTTTCTGGCCGATTCTTGAACTCGAAAAAGACAAGACCTATCGTCTTCACCTCACTTCGATGGACTACAACCACGGCTTTTCATTGCAACCAGCCAACATCAACATCCAGATCGTGCCCGGGTACGAACATGTGGTGAAGGTGACACCGAATAAGACGGGTACTTATTCGGTCGTGTGCAACGAGTTCTGCGGAATCAACCATCACGCGATGGTGGGTCGCATTTACGTGAAATAAGGTGACGCAGATGACAACGACTACTTACCGTACCTGCCCGCGTTCCGGGCTGCAATTCGAGTCGCAGGCCGAAAAGCTGATGATCGTGAACGCCGTCACGGCGGTCGTCGTCCTGCTGGTCGGCGGCCTCCTCGCGATCGGCGTGGTGCTGACGCGCTGGCCGGCCGTCCACTGGCTGCCTGCTGACACGTTCTACATGGTGCTGACCGCGCATGGCATCGACATGCTGATCTTCTGGATCATCTTCTTCGAGGTGGCGGTGCTTTACTTCTGCTCCTCCACGCTGCTGCGCTGTCGCATCGCCACCCCCAAAGTCGCGTGGTCCGCTTTTGCACTGATGCTGATCGGCGCGATCATGAACAACGTCGCCGTCTTTCAGGGCGGCTCAAGCGTCATGATGACGTCTTATGTGCCGATGATGGCGGCACCCACGTTTTATCTGGGTCTGATCCTGTTCGCGGTGGGTGCGCTGATTGCGGTTTTCGTGTTCTTCGGCACGCTGGTGATTGCCAAGCGCGAGAAGACCTATCAGGGTTCGGTGCCGCTGGTGACTTTCGGCGCCATTACCGCGGCCATCATTGCGGTGTTTACCATCACCTCGGGCGCCATCATCCTCATCCCCACCTTCCTGATGTCGGTGGGCATCGTCAAGGAGATCGATCCGCTCATCTACCGCACCATTTGGTGGGCGTTCGGCCATTCGTCGCAGCAGATCAACGTCGCCGTGCACATTTCCATCTGGTATGCGGTGGCGGCCATCGCCTTCGGCGCCAAGCCGATGAGCGAGCGTGTCAGCCGCGGTGCTTTCCTGCTGTACATCCTGTTCCTGCAACTGGCGGCCGCACATCACCTGCTCGCCGACCCCGGCGTCAGCACGGCCTGGAAGATCGTCAACACCAGCTACTTCATGTATTTCGCCGTGCTGGCCTCGATGATCCACGGTCTGACCATTCCGGGCGCCATTGAAGTGGCGCAGCGCCAGAAGGGGTACAATAACGGTCTGTTCGAATGGCTGCGCAAGGCGCCCTGGGGCAACCCGGTGTTTTCGGGCATGTTCATCTCGTTGATCGGCTTTGGCTTCCTCGGCGGCATCTCGGGCGTCATGATGGGTACCGAACAGCTCAACATGCTCATTCACAACACCGTCTACGTGCCGGGGCACTTCCACGCCACGGTGGTGATCGGCACCACGCTGTCATTCATGGCGCTGACCTACTTCCTGATTCCGGTGCTGTTCAAACGCGAAATGATCAACCCGGGCCTGGCGAAATTACAGCCCTACCTGTTCGGCCTGTCGATGTACGGATTCGTTCTTGTGATGATGGGGGCAGGCACACTTGGCGTCTCGCGCCGCCACTGGGACATGGCCTTCAGCGGCGCGGCACTGGCTTATGAGTGGCCGGGAGCGGCTTACCTGCTGATGGGGCTGGTCGGGGTTTTCGGCATCGCCTCCATCATCGGCGGCACCATCTACATCTACGTCACGGTCGGCTCGATCCTGTGGGGCAAGAAGCTGGATGCGGGTAGCAAGAGCGCTAATTTCACACCCATACCGC
>JBCKMZ010000088.1:0-4371 GCA_038902975.1 Polaromonas sp. | reverse complement strand
CTGGAATGAATGAAGTGCCTCGCGCTGGCGGCGGACTATATTGGAGCGGTGTCTCAGGTGATCCAAGAGATCAAAACCTGGAAGCAAAGGGTGATGATCGTGCAAAAGAGATAAAAGAGTCTGTACTTGAAGAACTCTTGGGTCGTATCAAGAACGCAGGGTTGTTAAATGAAGGTGAAAAAAAATTAGATGACCTCGCGCACGAATTGCTAAAGTCACTAAATGGGACGCAATTCATGAATATTGGTGAGTTTTCACGACCAGTTCATGCAGAAATGGCGGCGCTCATAGATAGTGCACGACGGGGCGTCGCTGTACAAGGCCTATCCATGTATGTAACTACATTTCCTTGTCACAACTGTGCAAAACATATTATTGCTGCCGGTATAAAGCAGGTTGTCTATTTGGAACCGTATCCTAAAAGTAGAGCACAATTCCTTCACGACGAGGAAATTGCATTTGAGGCACCAGAAGGAGCTACATATCACAACAAGGTTGCATTTATAGCTTATACCGGCATTGCACCTCGCCAGTACCATCGTTTATTTAGCATGGAAAACAGGGGTAAGAAGCGTGGTATTCCACTGAATGTTTGGGAAGAAAAAAAGAATACGCTCCGGCCTCTCTATGTTATGAAGAATGCATCCGCCACATATCTTTTAAACGAGCGCCAAGAGCTGAAAAGGTTGCCAGAGAGTGTTTATAAATGGGATAAAAAGACGCTCTGTCCTGACTAGCAGGGTTGACCTGAGGTACATAGGGCAGGAAATTTAGCTGTGGGGGAACAATCGGGAACATACCACGTTTTTTTCAAGCAGCCAGCAGCTCCTTTTTGATCGGCGTGATGTCAGCCAGCTTTTCCGGCTTTTGCTGTACTTCCCACAGATCGACGGCCTGCTGCATGCGCAGCCAGCTTTCGGGTGTCGTGTTGAGCAGTTTGGCAACACGCATGGCCATTTCCGGGGGCAGACCACGGTTTTCCTGTAGATTCCATAGTGATTTTCCTTGGTTTTCATCTTCTATAGGACCAAAGGGGTCGCGTCTTGTATTGTGATATTGAACAAACATATTGCAATACAAAACACTCCCCCTTTGCCTAATACACCACATCATGATCGCCCACGTTCACCGGGATGATCTCTTCATCCTGAATCAGCAGTTCCAATGTGATGCGGTAAGAAAGATTGATAGAAACAGAGTGCAGGCCCTGCAACCTGCCGCTTAAAGGATGCAAACGCAGCGCGGGATGATGCGGGTTCATCTCCAGTAGTTGCAGTGTTTTCAGGTATTGTTTTTCCAGCTCGGGATGGCGCTTGAGAAAACGCGCGGCGCGTTTGTCGTATTGCGCGGTGAAGACAAGCTGGAAGCTCATGCGGTGATTTTCTTCACCCGTTTAACATGAGCCGCCGGCGATTCCTTAACCGCGCGACCCGCCGCAATGTCGGCACGCGTTTCTGCCAGCGCTGCTTCCAGTTCGCATTCGCGCAGGTAGTGGTATTGCTCAATCCCCATCACCACGAAACGGTCTTTGCCGCGTACCGAGACGATGACCTCTGGGCGGTCTGTCAGCATGGCCTCGATGGCGGCGACACCTTTTGTTTTTAAATCATTGGCTGTCAGGTTGGACATGGTTCGTCCTCTCTATAGGGTATTTTTGAGTGCTTTTAATAATACGCTTAAAAGTGCGATTCGGCAACTGCCAAACGACCCGTGCCAAACGACCCGAATATTTTCAAGAGGAAACAATCGGGAACGTACCACGTTTTTTTCAAGCAGCCAGCAGTTTCTTTTTGATCGGCCTGATGTCAGTCAGCTTCTCCGGCTTTTGCTGTACTTCCCACAGATCGACGGCGTGATCGGATGCCTCGACGACGCAACGATGCTCAAGGTCAATCGCTCGCTCGCGGTTTTTACCGGTATCGCATAAACCGGCTAACAAATTAGAGTGGCCGCGCACTGATATATTTGGCAGCCTCACCGGATCAGCAGTCTGGCGCCGGTCGGCGCAAGGCAAGCATCGTGCAGTCGTCCGCGAGCAGCTTCGAGCCGGCGTGGCTGACGACCTTGTTGTACAGGGAATCCAGCAGCGCGGGCAGCGCGCCCGTCGCGCCACGGCGCAGCAATTCCAGGCAGCCTTCCTCGGAAAACTGGGTGCCGGCCTGGTTTTCCGCTTCGGTCACGCCGTCGGTATAACACAGCAGCGTTTCCCCGACGGCGAGCTGGCGCTGCATGCTGGCGTAGCGCCTGCCGCTCGCAGCACCGACCAGTATCCCCTTCGGCAGCGGCAGCAGCGCCGCATCGCGACCGGTGCATACCATCGGCGCGCAATGCCCGCCGTTCGAGTAGACCAATGTGCCGCTCTGCACGTCAAGAAAACCGCAGAACAGGGTCACGAAGAGATTGGTGTCATTGCCGATGCACAGGCGATCGTTGAGTGCTTCAAGAATTTTCTCCGGCTGCAGCGTCTCCATGGCCAGTATCCGCAACAGTCCGATCACCTGGACCATGAACAGCGCGGCCGCGATGCCGTGGCCCGAAACGTCACCGATGCAGACGAACAGCGTACGGCTGTCGACAAAGAATGCGTCGAACAGATCGCCTCCGACTTTCGAGGCAGGTTTCATGAAACCGCACACTTCGATATCCGAGCGCCCCGGAAACAGCGGTCGCTGCAGCGGCAGCATGCTGGCCTGGAGCTGGCGCGCGACTTCCAGTTCCTGTTTGAGATGTTTGAGCTCGAGTCGTTCATGCTGCAGCGTGAGGGCCCTCTCGTTTGAGCTGCGCATGCGCTCGGTCAGGGTGGTCATCAGATTTTCGGCGACACCCCGCAGCTTCATCAGGCGGCCCCAGAACACCTCCCGGTCGAGCCGGAGCACGCGCACATCCGCAACCGCAAGCACCAGTGCCGAGATGGGCTTGCCATCGATCGCCGAGAGTTCACCAATGCACTCGCCGGGGAAGATCTCGATGGCGGTGTCCGGGCTGGTGTCTTCCCCCAACTGGACGATCAGTTGGCCCGAGAGGAGTATGAACACGTTGCTGTTGGCCTCCCCCGGGCGGAGCAGTGGCGCACCCGCAGGCAGCAGCAACACCTCGCAATTGACAAGCGCTGCGTCGAGTTCATGCTGATCGACGTCACGGAACAGGGTAATCCAGTGAATTCCGGTGTCACGCCGGGCGCCGCGCCGCCGTTCCTCGGCGATTGAACTCTTCGTAATCCTGCGATCGGATCCGCGACGGAAATGCGTGGTTCCGGCGCGTTTCATTGCAAGTTCCAGCGCGCGCCGAACGTGAGATGGTTGTGTCCCTCTGCATGGCGGTAGTCCAGCCAGTCGGAACAGCGGTGGATCATTACCAGTCCCAGCCCGCCCAGCGCGGCTTCGGCCAGCGTTTTCGGCAATATTGCCTTCGGGACGGACAGGGGATTGAACGCCATGCCGGCATCCGATACCGTCACGCTGGCCCGGCTTGAGTCCGGATCAAGCCCGACCTCGAAGCGCAGCCTGACCGGCGCCGAAAGTGCCGTGCTGCCACTATGGGCGATGACGTTCGCCAGCACTTCGTTCAGGCAAAGCACAAGTCGCTCCACCAGCGCCTGCGGCACGTCACGCTGCCGGCAGGTCGCGGCCAGCCATTCCGAGGCGCGTCGCACCTCCGTATCATTGGCATCGATCATGAGTTCGTCGAAACCTGACGATGCAGACGGCTTGGTCACCACCGGTCAGGCGACAGCTGCCTTTTCGGCATCGGAGACGTTCCTGAAAAGCGGAATCAGTTCGTCGACCCCGGTGGCTTCGAGGCTCATCACGACTGTCGAGTTATCACTGACGACCAGCACCATTTTCCCCCCGCGCTGCTGGACGGCCTTGGCGCTGGTAATCAGGGCGCGTATGCCGATCGACGCGAGAAACCGGAGTGCAGACAGGTCCACGACCACGCCTTTTTTTGGCGCGGCGGTCAGCTCCTCGAGCTGCGAGGCGACCGAGTCGGTACCCGGTATGTCGAGACGGCCGGAGATGACTATTCTGCGAAGATCCTGGCCGATGTCGTTATAGCTGATGGACATGTTTGTACTTCTCCGAATGTTAGAAAACGGCGCGACCGTATGAAAGGATAGGAATTTCTACGCCACTTTTTGGAGTATTCCGAGTTTTTCAGTCATAGTCAAGCGTGTCAAGCCAAACGACCCGAATATTTTCAAGATGGCGTCACAGTAAGTCCGGTTGGGTTGCTTCGCCGATGGGTTTGTTGCCTGGCCTGCCTGCCTGCCCGCGCCTCACACGCCGAGCGCGAGTTGGGTGCAACGGTTGCCTCCCAACCATTCGATAATCTTGTTGACTGATTCCAAGGATCCCCATGTTTTTGAAATAT
>JBCKMZ010000087.1:0-4403 GCA_038902975.1 Polaromonas sp. | reverse complement strand
TTGCCAATGTTGCAGGTCTTCGCTATAGAGCGTGACTGCACCCGCCTCAAGCGCCGCAGCAAGCATCAGGCAGTCATAAAAGCTGTAGCGTAATTCGCTTTGTAAATCGAGCGCGGCGTAAACAAGCGGTGTACTGCTGGCTATGCGGTTCATGGGCTGCATGGCAGCGTCGATAAAGGCCTTACAGTCGGTCGTGCTCATGCGAGTGACAAATTTTTTGCAGGCCACATTGGCAAATTCCTGAACCACCTGATAGCTGATACAACCCTTGCCTGAACCAAGGGCACCTTCAATCAGCTCGACTGCGCGGCTGCGCTTACGTGGCTCGCTGGCCAGGAAGGCATAGACAAAAATATTGGTGTCTAAAAACGCGACCCCGGCTGGGCTAAGGCTAGCGTTCATTCAGCTCGTCTCTGGTAAATGTACGGCCAGCATCAACCGAAGGCAGCGCCTGCATAATACTGCGAAAGCGCGCAACGGCAGATTGCGCATCCTGCTCCTGCACATAGCTGGCGAGCCATTTACGAAACTCATCGTTCAGTGTCACGCCTTGGGTGCGGGCTTTTTCTCTGGCACGGTCGATCAGTGCGTCGGCGGCTGAAAGGGTGATATTTCGCATGCTAATAGTGTACACGATATTGCGCACTAACATAACTCACCGATGCGCTCACCAATGCGCTCAGATACCGAAGCCGTCGTCAGCGGCGATGACCGCATAAAATCATCCGACAGGCTCCTAGATAGCCCTGAAATTCATTATCAGCTAGTCCCACCATGAACAACCAAGAGATACTGGCCCAGTTCGGCCCCCGTGAAGCGATGGAATACGACGTGGTCGTTGTCGGCGCTGGCCCGGGTGGACTGGCTACGGCCATTCGCCTCAAACAACTGGCGCTTGAGAAGGGTGGCGACGTTTCGGTCGTGGTGTTAGAGAAAGGCTCCGAGCCCGGCGCGCATATTTTGAGTGGCGCCATCATGGACCCACGCGCGCTGACCGAGTTGTTCCCGAACTGGCAAGAGCTGGGCGCACCCCTCAATCAACCCGTCACTGGCGACGACGTACAGTTTTTGACCGCGACAGGTGCCATCAACACACCACAGTTTTTAATTCCCAAATGCCTGCACAACGATGGCAACTACGTCATCAGCCTGGGTAACCTGGTGCGCTGGCTGGGCCAGCAAGCCGAGGCTTTGGGCGTGGAAATTTTCCCCGGCTTTGCAGCTGCTGAAGTGCTTTACAACGACGATGCATCTGCCAATGGCGGCGTGCCTTCGGTAAAGGGTGTAGCAACGGGCAACCTGGGCGTCGGCAAAGATGGCATGCCCAGCGACAACTTTCAATTGGGTATGGAACTGCATGCCAAGTACACGATTTTTGCAGAAGGCTCACGCGGCCACCTCGGCCAACAACTGCTGGCCAAATACAAACTCGACGCTGGCAAAGACCCGCAGACTTACGCCCTCGGCATCAAGGAGTTGTGGGAGATAGACCCCGCCAAAGCCAGGCCCGGCCATGTGCTGCATTCGCTCGGCTGGCCGATGGACAACATGACTTACGGCGGCGGGTTTTTGTACCACCTGGAGGGCAATAAGATCACGCTTGGTTTCATCACTGGCCTTGAATACAGCAACCCGTGGTTAAGCCCGTTTGAAGAAATGCAACGATGGAAAACCCATCCGGCGATTCGCAAATACTTGGAAGGCGGCAAGCGCATCAGCTACGGCGCGCGGGCCATTACCTGCGGCGGTTTGATGAGCCTGCCTAAAACCATATTCCCCGGCGGCGCTCTGGTTGGATGCGATGCAGGCTTTTTGAACTTTGCGCGTATCAAGGGTAGCCACACGGCAATTAAAACCGGCATGTTGGCCGCCGATGCGGCTTATGCAGCCGTGACCAGTGGCCGCCAGCATGATGAACTGAGCGCTTACCCGGCTGCGTTCGAGGCGAGCTGGCTGCACGAAGAACTGGAGGCCTCGCGCAACACCAAGCAATGGATGAAGAAAGGCTTGTGGCTGTCGTCCATCATGAACGGCATTGAGCTGTGGCTGCTGCCCAAGCTGGGCTTTAAATCGCCACCTTGGACCATCCATAACAAAGTGCCTGACCACGCAAACCTCAAGCCCGCCTCAGAGTGCCCGCAAATCATTTACCCCAAGCCAGACAACAAGATTACTTTTGACCTCATGAGTTCGGTGTTTGTGTCCAACACCAACCACGAAGAACAGCAACCCGCGCACCTGACGCTGAAGGACGCAAGCGTTCCGCTCAACATCAACTTGGCCACCTATGCCGGCCCCGAAAGCCGCTACTGCCCGGCAGGTGTGTATGAGTTCGTCAAGAACGAAGACAACACGGACAGGCTGCAAATCAACGCGCAGAACTGCGTGCATTGCAAGGCTTGCGACATCAAAGACCCAACGCAAAACATCGTTTGGGTCACACCCGAAGGCGGCGGTGGGCCGAATTACAGTGGTATGTAGCTTGCTGCCCGATGCAGACTTCGACGCCATCATCGGTGAGTACTTCCACGCATTGGCTTTATGTTGAAGGCGGTTTTTCCAGCATGACCACGCCCAGTGTTATGGAGTGGAAGCTGGCAGCCTTCGACGCTCTGAGTGCGCAAACGCTGCATGATGTGCTGCAGCTGCGCAGCGAAGTGTTTGTGGTGGAGCAGAACTGTGTTTTTCAGGACATGGACGGCACCGATCACCTGGCTTTGCATTTGCTGGGTTACCAGGGCGGGCAACTGGTGGCCTATGCGCGCTGCTTCCCCGCCGGTATCAAATTTTCTGAAGCCAGCATCGGCCGCGTGCTGACCCGCAGCACGTGGCGCGGCAAGGGTCTGGGGCATGTGCTGATCGACAAAGCGGTGGCATCAGTCTGCGCGCAGTGGGGCCCGCAACCGATTCGCATTGGTGCACAGGCGCGGCTCAAAAAGTATTACAGCGGCCACGGCTTTGTAGACGCCAACCGGCCCTATCTCGAAGATGGTATCGACCACATTGAGATGGTCTGGCAACCCTGATAACTGGCTTGACAATACGTACGTTTTAGCGTACCGTTAAAACTTCTTTGTAAGGAGCACAAAATGCAAACACTTACCGCCAGCCAGGCTCGCGCGAATCTGTACCGGCTCATTGATGAGGCGGTAGTCTCGCATGAACCAATCATCATTTCTGGGAAGCGCAGCAGTGCTGTGCTGCTCTCTGCAGAAGACTGGAGCGCAATTCAAGAAACCTTGTACCTACTTGCCGTGCCCGGTATGCGCGAATCCATAAAGGCAGGTATGGCTGAGCCACTGGCAAAAAGTGCGAAAGAGCTTAAGTGGTGAGTTGGGAAATTGTTTATGCCAAGCAAGCGATGAAAGATGCAAAGAAGCTTGCTGCAAGTGGCCTCAAACCAAAGGCGCAAGAACTGCTCGCGGTGCTTGCCAACGATCCATTTCAGAATCCACCGCCTTTCGAGAAATTGGTCGGTGATCTTGCCGGTGCTTATTCGCGCCGCATCAATATTCAGCACCGTATCGTGTACGAAGTCTTTACCAAAGAGAAAACCGTTCGTGTCCTGCGTATGTGGACGCACTATGAATAAGCGGGCCATCCATGCCGGGCATCATGACGTCGAGCAGGATGCTGTCGGGGCGCTTGATAGGAGTATGCAATGTTCCGATACCGGAAGTTCTGTGGGAGTATGCTGCATAAGTATTCGTCCAACCAGGAAACTTTCATGCGACGCATCCTTCAATGTTTCATCGCTCTGCTGGGCTCGCTGCTGATTTGCAGTGCCGCACTGGCGCAGAACAAGGTGGTCTACCACATCAGCGATACCGTGCAGCAGGCGCGTTCCGCCATGCAATACATCCGTAACCATCTCGAAGTTGATCCCAGGGCGAAAATCGTGGTGGTCACCCACGCCAGCGGTGTCGACTTCCTGATGGACGATGCCAAAGACAGGAACGGCAACCCCTACAATATTCCGGTGGAAGAACTGGCGCTCCGTGGCGTGCGCTTCGACGTGTGCGAAATCACCCTGCGCGAGCGCAACCTCAAGAAGCCACAGTTCATCCCGGAAGTGACATACGTGCCCTCCGGCGTGGCCGAGATCGCCCGCCTGCAGCAGCGCGAGGGCTACGCCTACATCAAGCCCTGACGGGGCGTCACATTCGTTTCAACGAGTCAGCTCGGGCCGCTCCCCGAGAACGCTCATCGATTACACTTCGGGGGGTCAGGAGAGAGTTTTCCCGCGAAAACCGCCGAAGGCGCATGCACCCCCCCCCAATGGTGTGCTTAACGCTCAGGCAAAAGGACTGGCAACCGCCTCTGAATGCACTGCATTTTAAGGCGTTCCCTACTGGAGAGAGGTCATTGTCAAATGATGACCCACCGAAGGAGCAAGCCTGCAT
>JBCKMZ010000086.1:0-4411 GCA_038902975.1 Polaromonas sp. | reverse complement strand
CCTGCGTCTTGCGCCGCACCAGACAAGGCCTTAAATTCCCCAGCTGTCTGTTTGCGCAGTTCGATGCGTTCAACATCTACCACCGCCTGGTCACTCAATTCTTGCCGTCGTGCCTGAACCGCGAAGTACTGCTGGGCTTGGGCAATTTCAGGTTTGCGTGGGTCACCGTTTTGTGCGATGAGATAACAGGCGAAGCGCGAGAGGTGATAGTCCTCAACAGACCTCTTGCTGCCAGAGCCCAGATCAACCATTTTGCCGGCCCCGGCAAAATGGTTATCAGGGTTGTTGCCAGATGTCTCACATGAGGCCATGGCACGTTCGATGGCTTGTTCAAACCGGCGCCATTGCGTGTATCCCAGCAGGGGTTGCAAATCGCGAGCCCGCCAGTATTCGGCGTTGTGCTCATTGGTTTGCCTCAGGGATTCAAATCCCGAGGTAACTACTGTTGCTGTTCCAGTATTCACTTTGGCTCCCCTTTGAATGTTCACCATTCATTATGAGCGAATTGCTGATTAAAAACACAGTTATTTTGAATTTCCCAAAATTGACCCACTACCTGTAGCGTCTCATCCTTGCGAATACGCTACCTCTAGTGTGTCGCGAAAACGAAAAATGCTTAATGCTACACAACCCAACTGATCGCCAGGAGTTTTTGGGGTCAGAGCCCAAATTCGCCGAGCCTACGGCTCGCCCGGAGGGCGCGGCGCGATGCACCGCAGCGAAATTGGTGTCTGACCCCAATAACTCATGGCCTGCGGATGCACCCGCTCATGGACAATGGTGCAAACTGGACTTGTAATTCCATTCGTCAAACAACAAAGGCAAACCACCACATGACCACCAATCTGGACGGACAGCTCGTTGTAGCGATTTCATCGCGCGCGCTGTTTGACCTTGAAGAAGAAAACCAGGTTTTCGAGCAGTCCGACGACCGCGCCTACATGAAGCTGCAACTCGACCGGTTAGAGCAACCCGCCAAACCGGGCGTGGCGTTCTCATTGGTTAAAAAGCTGCTGGCTTTTAACGAGACGGACAGCCAGCGCGTGGAAGTCGTGATCCTCTCGCGCAACGATCCGGTGTCAGGCTTGCGTGTTTTCCGCTCGGTGCAAACCCATGAGCTGAGTGTGGCGCGCGGCGTGTTCACGCGCGGGCGTGAGCCCTGGCGCTACCTTTCGCCGTTGCAGGCGAATTTGTTTTTATCCGCCAATCCGGACGACGTGCGCGCCGCGCTGCACATGGGTTTTCCGGCCGCCACGGTTGCCACCCATTCGGTGCGCGCAAAAGACAACTATCCGCATGAAGTGCGCATCGCCTTCGACGGTGATGCGGTGCTGTTTTCAGACGAAGCCGAGCAGGTTTTTCAAAGTCAGGGCCTACCGGCATTTCAAAAACACGAACGCGACAAGGCCGTGCTGCCGCTGCCTGACGGCCCCTTCAAGCCGCTGCTGATAGCCCTGCACCGCCTGCAGCAGGCGGGCACGCCGCGTATGCGCATACGCACCGCACTGGTCACAGCGCGCAGCGCACCAGCGCATGAGCGCGCCATCCGCACGCTGATGAACTGGAACATTGAAGTGGATGAAGCCATGTTTCTGGGCGGCCTGGGCAAGGGAGAATTTTTGCGTGAGTTCGAACCCGACTTTTTCTTTGACGACCAGACCGGACATGTCAACGCGGCAGCCCAGCACGTACCGTCCGGCCATGTGGTCAGCGGGGTTTCAAATAAATTGAAGTAGCGCAACTGAATGGCAAAACCCATCTCCGACGAAACACCCATCGCCCAACCACCCCTGGAGCCCGTATCCGCCTGGGACCCCATGAAGCGTCCGGTGTTCAGAATGCTCTGGACCACCTGGCTGGTGGCCAACACCTGCATGTGGATGAACGACGTGGCTGCAGCGTGGATGATGACCTCCATGACCACCTCACCGATCTGGGTAGCGCTGGTGCTATCGGCAGCGACCTTGCCGGTGTTTCTGCTCGGCCTGCCCAGCGGGGCGCTGGCCAGTGTATGCAGCCATCATGCCCGAGCTGGTACCGCGCCGCGAGTTGCCCGCCGCGCTGGCCTTAAACGGTGTGTCGATGAATGCCTCACGCATCATCGGGCCACTGGCTGCGGGCGCGCTGATTGCCAGCGCTGGCACCCAACGCCTGGGTGGCGGTAGCCGCCATGCTGCTTAACGGTGCGGCATGGATCATCTGCGCCAACTCCCTCGCCGTGTCGGCCCAGCTTGCCCTGCCCGATTGGGTGCGGGCGCGCGGCATGTCGATGTACCAGATGGCCATCATGGGGGCCAGCGCGGCTGGCGCAGCGCTATGGGGCCAACTGGCAACCCTGAGCAATATCCAGGTCGGCCTGCTGGTGGCAGCCGTCAGCGGCACAGCCACCATGCTGCTGGCCCAGTATCACGTGGTCGATCTGAGCATTGAAGAAGACCTGACACCTTCACGCGAATTCAAAGTGCCGGTGGCCGATGCACCGCCCGCCACCGGCCATGTGGTGGTGACGATTGAATACATCATCGACCCGGCACGCGGTGAAGAGTTTCGAGCCCTGATGCAAGAGAGCCGCCGCAGCCGCCTGCGCCAGGGCGCGCTTGAGTGGGCCTTGCTGCGCGACATAGGTCACCCGGAACGCTACCTAGAGCAAATCACCGACGAGTCATGGACAGAACACCTGCGCCGCTTTGACCGCGTGACCGCCAGCGACGTAGCCCTGCGCGAACGCAAAATGCTCGGCTCGATGGTGGTGCATCTGCAGAGAAAGCCGTTCACCGGGTTTGACCGTAATGCGCTTGACCTTGAAGCGGTGCCCCTCGTCAATGGAGTCGTAGGACCCCCAAGGCCTAAACACCTCCCGATGCATCGTTGCCTCGCTGCGCCCCGCTGCCTTGAGGCGGTCCACAAGTTTCTTCACATCCTGCGCCCGCTGCTTGTGCGTCACCATCACCGCATCTGCCGTTTCCACCACCACCAAGTCTTCTACGCCCAACAGGCACACCAGGCGGTTGCTGGCATGCACAAAACTATTGCGGCAGTCCTCCAGCAGCACATCGCCGCGCCCGGCATTGCCCTGGGCATCGCGCTGCGCCACCTGCCACACCGCAGGCCAGGCACCGATATCGTTCCAGCCGGCCGACAGCGGCACGACCAGCGCCTGGTCGGTCTTTTCCATCACAGCATAGTCCACCGAATCCGATGGGCAGACCTCGAACGCCGCCTTGTCGACCCGGCAAAAATCCAGATCTTGGCGTGCCGCTTTGAAGGCCGCTTCGCAAGCCACCAGCATGGCTGGCGAATGGCGGGCGAGCTCGGCAAGATAAACCGAAGCCCTGAAAAGAAACATGCCGCTGTTCCAGAAATAACCGCCTTCAGCCAAGTAGCCCTCGGCAGTGGCGAGGTTCGGTTTTTCCACAAAGCGCTCGACGGCAAAAGCGCCGTCACCCTGATCGGCCCCGGCCTTGATGTAGCCATAGCCGGTTTCGGGCTGGGTCGGCACGATGCCAAAGGTCACCAGTTGCCCGGCGCTGGCCGCCGGCACAGCGGTTTGCACCGCCGCCTGAAACGCCGGAGTATCGGTAAAAACGTGGTCTGAAGGCAGCACCAGCAGCAACGGGTCTTCACCCGACTGCCGTGCCTTGAGCGCTGCCAGGCAAATGGCCGGAGCGGTGTTGCGCGCCACCGGCTCCAGCAGAATGGCCGAAAGCTCCACCGCCACCTTTCGGGCCTGCTCGGCAACTAAAAACCGATGCTCGTCGTTACACACCACCAGCGGTGCGGTCGATCCAGCAAGGCCGGCAAGACGAAGCAACGTCAGTTGAAACAGTGAGTGGTCGTCGGTGAGCGGAAGAAACTGCTTGGGGTAGCCGGCCCTCGACAGGGGCCACAGTCGCGTACCTGAACCACCAGAAAGGACGATTGGAGTAATCATTCGTACATATTCCCTTTTACTTTATGCTGTTATTTCGACATCGGATGGTACAGAGATTGGGGGCAGGTCAGAGCGTTGCGCTGCTACCAGTTATTTGCCAAAGTTACGCTGCGCCCGAAGCAGCACCATTGCGGCATCATTCATCACCTCTGCATGGGTCACGAGGCGAAAAGGGTCAGGCCTTTACCTTGTACTGTTGCATCAACTTGGCCAGTTCCGGCGCAGGATATTCCGCCTCGACAACTCGTTGAATCTGCGAAATCCGGCCGGGCGAGACTCCCGTGCACTCCCCCGCTTCACGCAGACTCAGGTTCGACGCCCGGCGCAGAAGATACACCCAAGCCCGAAACGCCAGCTGATGGCTGCGATCCTGTACAGCTTCCGCCTTGACGCCAAATGCTTGCGCTACTGCAAGCAACACCACCTCTGCTGCGGGACGCGCCGGCTGGCGATGGCTTTTAGGAATGCCTTCTTTGTCTT
>JBCKMZ010000085.1:0-4526 GCA_038902975.1 Polaromonas sp. | reverse complement strand
CAAGAGCGGCAGCTTTTACTTCGCTCCAGGAAATCACATCATTTGGGTTTGCTAGATGATCTGCGGACTTTGCAGCAAAGCGTCGAGTAGCTACGCTGTCTTCTTCCCCTTAATTGCCTTGCTGGCTTTCGGTGTCGGCTTGTCCTCGGGTGTGATGAACCCGATAGGCCGCTTGGGTGGCTCCGCAGGCGTCATCAACTCGCGTAGCGCATCAAACACCTGCTTGAGCTGGGCACGGGTGTTGCGGCTAAAGGTATCGTGCTGCATCGCCAGCGCCTCGGCCTTCTCCTCTAGGGCATCAAGTCGCGTGGCCAGATCGCGATGGCTTAAAGATAGCTCACGCAACTGCACAAAGGCCCGCACCACGTAGACCGACACCTGCACGGCACGCGGGCTACTGAGCACCGTAGCTGCCTGAATGGCGCCATGCTCGGTAAACGCCAATGGCAACTTGCGCCGTCCGCCATGGCCGGTTCCTGCGTTGGGCAAACTTGATGTCGCAAATTGCGACTTCAAGTTTGTGAACTCATCAGCCGTCAGTTCAAAAATGAAATCCTTCGGGAACCGCTCGCGATTGCGCTTGACCTGCTCATTGAGACGGCGCGTATCCACGCCGTAAAGGGCGGCCAAATCACTATCGAGCAAAACCTTTTGTTCACGCAGCACAAAGATGCGGTGTGTGATGGCTTCCAGCGCAAGCGTGGGTGTGATGCTCATGTTTGACATGATAATCCGTTGCATCGTCCCAGCCTCAAGCGACTGTTTCCGAGCGCCGTCAGGGCCGACAAGGTGTTGCGGGATGATGCCATCCGCAAGGCCTGCCTAGAATTCGGCTACGAGATGGCCGCCACGGCCCGCGAGGCGGAAATACACTATTCGACGGTCAGCAAGATCATCAAGGGCGAGCGATGAAAAGTGTGATGTCAAGATTTGACCTCTTGCCTTCTTGCTTGTGCGTTGCCACTCGGATTCTCAACCGTTGGTTCCTTCTTGTCGAAGACGGGCCTCGATTCCACGAGGTGGTTCGGAAACAGGACTCCAACTCGCCCGTCTTCGTGGTTTCTGGCTAGATCGCGCTTTTTGAGTACCATTTGCATTAACTCTCTCGTCTTCGGCTTTAGGCAGCTCAACACGTACTCAATAAACGTTTCGACTGTCTTAATCTCGTCTTCAAGTTGGGTGATTCCTGCAGCGTCTCCCTCAACAGCAAGCGTCCGGTCCCATAGCGAGCGGTACTCCTTGAAAACTGGCACCTTCCCCATAAAGTAAACCTCATTGAACTTCTGCTTCTCCGGCACTACGTTGCCATGCAGTAAGTCGTTCCGTTCATTAATCAGGCGGTGAAAGTTCTTGCAGGCATCAGTCTTGTAGTCGACTGGTCGTTCAAAGCCGACGCAGTTGATGTGAAGGCCACGCACTCTGACGTCAATTTGTTGCCTGTAGATACTCTCAAGCAAGCGGCTATCGGACTTGATGTCTGGGCGCGCCTGTAGGAAGATTAGGAGATTCAGAAAGGCTTCGGCCCAAACCGGCAGCATGGACCTGATTCCAAAGCACAACCCATAGGCTCTGCTGTGCGACTCGGTCACTGTCTTCCAAAGCTCGACTTGCTCTGAGGCGGAGATGGGTGTGTTGAACTGGTTTGAGAACGGAGAGGATAGGTCGAGCTTGGAGAGCTCTCGACGGAGGCTGTGAATCGTGCGGGTCAACCGCGCGTAGGGATTTACAAATTCCGTCCAGTGTTCGAGCTTTGCTCGCACGGCACACATTTTGGGCCCGTAGTTCTTGAAGTCAGAACGGATCTGATTAATAAGTTCAACCTTCTCGACTTCAGCGAAGTCAAGCTGTCCAATGACGAACAGATCAGTTCTAAAGTTTGTTCCCCAAAATCCAATGAGCGAGTCGCGGTGCTTCAGAGTCCAGTCCCAATGGACAAGATTGTCCGAGTCATCGTTTCGAAGGAAGTTCTGGATTCCGTTCGGCGGTCCAAACCGTGCCCAGAAGTAGCAGTACAGGTCGACGGGCTTGAGTTCGTTCCGTAACTCTAGATACGCGCCAGGTGATGTGGGAGATCGGGGCACCTTCGTACGCTGAAGAATCTCCTCAGTAGATGGGTACTCCAGGGACGCGACGAAGTCTGACGGAAGTGGCATGCGACGCCTAACAATCAGATCAACTTCTCGACAGAGCCACTTACGCCTTGTGCTAGTCGCCAATGCTTACGTTCGTCATTGCCGAGCTTTTTGGTGGCAAACAGAATCGCTAGCTTCAGAAGCGGTGACGCCGCCGGGTACTCGTCCTTCAGGGCGAGTGCCTGAGACCGAGTTCCAGATGAATGAATTGCAAGCGCCGCAAAGCGCTTGACGATCTCTGATGTGGACTCTGAGTACAGTTTAATAATGTCTTGAGCGTGATTCCACGCGGGCGCGGATGCGAAGATATGGAGTATCCACATCGCGTAGTAGGGCGGCGGTGGAGTACGCTTGCTCTTTAGAGGCTTCAATAGCTTCCTGGCGATCTGTTTTTGCTCTCCACTTGTCAGGTCATCAAAAGACAGAACGTAGGTCGCAATATGCTCGGCCACTGGGTACAGCAACTCGGCATTGTCGATCACAAGATGAAGTACTTCTCGCTTGAGGTGGGCAGGTGCACCTGCGATGCGTGGAAGTTTTGTCAAGGCAAAGGTGACTGCTTCATAGTCGACAAGTGTTGTATCGGCAAGCGAAGCCTCAAGCATTCCCTTCAAGTCGGTACCTTGCAAAACTGCAAGGGCTTTCGCGATTTCTTCTTCATCCATGTCATCTTCGTCCTCGGATCCTTCGTAACCAACCCTAAAGTCGCGAAGCATGTTCACAACGGTATCTCGATCAGTCAATTGATCACCGTGATCAAACAGATATTCGCGCCGATAATTGTCGATGGTAAGAATCTTAGTCTTCGCAGATTGGAGCGTTAGGCCATGCTTTAAGAAGAGCCATTCACCAAGGGCAAAAAGAACCGACTGAGCCTCGTATTCAGTTCGACAGAAGATACTGAAATCGTCGACCCAGCGCACAAAGTCGATGTTCTGGCTCTGAAGGGAGGCATCGACATCTATGAGCAAAGCTTCGGCTAGTAGCCGTGAAGCATATGGTCCGACGGGTATGCCATAACTGTCTCGCCCCATCACATTGCCAATGAACTTTTTGACAAGCACGCGAGCGACATCGCGTACGCGTTGCGAAGTCGCTACGCTTTCAATGACATTTTCTAGCCGATGCTGATAAATACGGGGATAGAAATCAGCAATATCCGCAACTGCTACGTACCGCACATGCGACTTACCAGCCCTGACGCCAAGCTTTTGACGATAGGATTCGTAAGAACCACGAGAGCTGTACAACTCCTGATGCTTAC
Organism: Polaromonas sp.; assembly: GCA_038902975.1. Classification (GTDB taxonomy): domain Bacteria; phylum Pseudomonadota; class Gammaproteobacteria; order Burkholderiales; family Burkholderiaceae_C; genus Polaromonas. The sequence continues at coordinate 1,130 of JBCKMZ010000085.1, read as the reverse complement.
TCACATCCGCACGATACGAGAACACGCGTTTCGCTTTAGTGGGGATACGATTTACTTCGATATCTGGTTTTGCGATGAGCACCAATGCCGTGTAGATAATTAGGTCCTGCGGATGAAGCATATGGAGAAGGCGAACGTTGGCGCGATTCTTTGGTGCAAACACCTTGAGCGGTTTAAATGGTTCGTAAACGTCAAGATCAATGCGCTCGATTGCGTCGCGTATCGAACTCCAATTGGCTGTTACGACTGCCCATTCGGGCGGGTCCGGGAGCATCGTGCTAAAGCCATGGTGCGTAATCGCAGCAAATGCATTGTCGAGTTCTTGAGTGGTGAGATTAAACACGATGCTCCGATGTGGTTGGTCTATGACGGATAACGTAAAAATGAGGGGGCAAGCGGCCTTATCGCGAAGCTCCCCTCGACTGCCGGGTTAGCCCTTTGCGATAAGCTGTTTGAAATGGCCGCCATTTTTGTTCATTAGATCGTTAGCGAATGACCTCAGCATGAATGATTCAAGGTTCTTAATCGCTGCGGGAATAGTTACCTTGTATGCGGATAAGTAGCACGCCATTTCGCCCATAACTGCGTGCGCCATTTTGGTTGGAGCGTAGAACGCGCGGTTAGCTTCGGCATTCAGTCTTTGCTTGGCTTCAGTGTGAAGGCATGTTTCGCTCTTTCCAAGATAGATGACACTCCCCGCGCTGTCGTAAAACAAATAGATTCCAGGGACTTTGTGAAGCCTCTCCTTGATCTCATCTGAGATAGTTTTTTCTGGCGTGAAGCGCCAAGAATTTCCTGAACGTTCTGGCTGAACTTTCAGAAATTCATAAATCGGGCACACCAGCGTTGTTGCATGGTGCTGCCTGAAGAAGTCTAGAAGCTTTTTCAGATTGGCTTTACTTGGAACGCCATCATTTTTCCAGTTACTGATGGTCCCCTGTGTAACTCCGATGGCCCTGGCGAGCCGCTTTTGTGTGACCTCGCCATATTCTTCTTCGAGCGCTTCGAGCAGTGCGGTAAATATGTGATTGGGCATGATGGAAAGGGTTAACAATAACAATCAGCGTTTATCCGCCGCGCCGTAAAGCCAGCACAAGGCGAAGACATCAATCGCGGCAGATAAACCATGT
>JBCKMZ010000084.1:0-4787 GCA_038902975.1 Polaromonas sp. | reverse complement strand
AGTATGACACCGAAAAGTTGCCTCAAAAAGCGCCGCTTTTAGGTAACACTGACAATGTGACTTTTGAACTACGCCTTGCTGCGTGGGTTCTAGAATGCGAAAAACCAACGGAGATACCATGCCCGCATCGAAACATCTGCCTGCTAAATCCGCGCCCACCGCCAGCCCCAGTGCGCGCCAACACCCCATCACCATTGACGACCTGTGGTCGCTCAAGCGCCTGGGCACCGGCAGCGTGTCCCCCGACGGGGCCTGGACCTGCGCCAGCGTCACCAGCTACGACATGAAGGCCAATGAGCCTGGCTCGCAGCTCTGGCTGCTCAGCAACGACGGCAAGACGCAGCGCCAGCTCACACGCGGCAAGCGCGATGGCGACCCGCAGTGGTCGCCCGATGGCAAATGGATTGCGTTTGTGTCCAAGCGCGGCGAGGGCAAAGACACAGACGAAGCGGGGCAGTTGTACCTGATCGCTTCGGACGGCGGCGAGGCGCGCCGCGTGGGCACGCTGGCCACGGGCGTGAGCGCGTTGCGCTGGTTCCCCGACAGCAAGCGCCTGGCCTTTGTATCGTGGGTATGGCCCGAGCTGACCACCCAGGCCGAGCAGGACAAACGCCACAAGCTGGACCAGGAAGACAAGGTCAAAGCCACCGTCATCGAGCACAACCACTATCGCTACTGGGATCACTGGTTTGCGCGCGGCCGCAAGCCCCATGTGCACATGGTCGATGTGCGCTCGGGCAAGGCCACCGACCTGTTTGCCGGCACCCAGTTCCACCTGCCGCAGCAGGAGCCGGATGCTGCGCTGTTTGACATCAGCCCCGATGGAGCCGAACTGGCCTTTACCTTTGACTTCAACCCTGACCCGAGCGCGTTCTCGTTCACCGACATCGTCGGCATGGACATCAAAAGCCGCAAATGGCGCAAGCTCACGCCCCGCACAAGCACTCAGCGCCAGTTCGCGTTTGAAGGCCCGCGCTATTCGCCCGATGGGCAGTGGCTGGCCCTGCTGGGCACGGATTACACGCACCAGCACAACGAACAATGCCGTGCCTGGCTGCTGGCACGCAGCAGCAAAAAGCTGCGCAACTGGAGCGGCGCCTGGGACCGTGGCGTGAATGGCCCGCTGCACTGGGCGCACGACTCCGCTTGCGTGTTCTTTACCGCCGAGACCGGTGTGGCACAGCCCGTCTGGCGGCTGGGCATGACCGACACCCACCCCACCGAAGTGCGACGTGGCCCCGGCGCAGGCGGCACGGCGGCTGACCTGCGCGTTAGCGCCAACGGCAAGACCCTGGTCTACGCCCGCTCCTCACAACAGCACCCGCCCACGCTGTTGGCCTGTGATGCCGACGGTGGCAACGAGCGCTTGATTGAGCGCTTCAACAAAACATTGCTGGCCGGTATTGCCATGGGCCAGGCGGAGTCCGTGCAGGTCAAAGGCTTTGAGGGCAACCCGGTGCAGATGTGGATCGTCACCCCGCCCAATCACAAGCCCGATGGCAAAAAGCAATGGCCGCTGATGCAGGTGATTCACGGTGGGCCGCACACCTGCTGGAACGACACCTGGCACTGGCGCTGGAACATGCAGATGTTTGCCGCAGCGGGCTATGTGGTGGCTGCGGTCAACTACCACGGTTCCAGCGGGTTTGGACAAAAATTCCTCTCAAGTATCAATGGCGATTGGGGCCGGCGTGAGATGGCCGACGTGGAGGCGGGCACCGACTACATGTTGGCGCGCGGCGGCATCAACCCGCAGCGCATGGTGGCCACCGGCGGCAGCTACGGGGGCTACATGGTGGCCTACATGAACGGCAATCTGCCGGCCAAGCGTTACCAGGCCTATGTCTGCCACGCGGGCTGCTACGACTGGGTCTCCATGATGGGCTCGGACGGCTACTTCTGGTTCAGCCACGAGCTCGGTGCCTTCCATTGGGACGACGAAGCCCGCGTCATGAAACAGTCCCCGCACCACTACGCGCAGCACTTCTCCACGCCCACCCTGGTCATGCACGGTGAGCTGGACTACCGCGTACCCTACTACCAGGGCCTGGCCTACTACAACACCCTGCGCGCCCGCGCCATAGCGTCGCGCCTGGTCTTCTTCCCCGACGAAAACCATTGGATTCTGAAACCCCAAAACTCCAGACTGTGGTATCAGGAATTTACGCGGTGGTGTGATCGGTATACGGCGGGGAAGAAGGTTGCTGCACAGTCCAAGATGCCCAAAGGTTAGGAGTGGGTGGCTGTTAACCGCTCAGCGACAACTATCCTGGCCGGTGGAAACTTATGGCGTGATGCTAACCCAGTGCCACCCTGGGAGTTCAGGCATAACAAGAGCCAGCCCTGAAACTGTCGCTATTGTTTTAATAGCTGCTTGCGCCCGTAAAATAAGGGTCGGAGGCCTATTTGATTCAAAAAAACTAGCGCGATTCCCCTGATTATCTGGGTTCGCGGCGCAGCCTCAGGCCCTGCAGCCACCACACCCCCCAACCCAACAGCGCCGCCGGGATGAAGACCCAGTGGCTGGATGGCCGGGCCGGATTCGGCAGTTTCAGTTCCACCACCTTGTAGCCCTGCTCCACACCGAGCTTTTTCGCGCGGCTGCCGAACTTGACCGCTGTCACCTCCATCTCGGCACCGAGTTGGCTCAAGGTCACGCCGCCGTCGCGCAGACGCTCCCGACCCGTGGCACCCTCACCCATGGGCAAGGCCACGGTCTTGGTCTGCTTCTCGCCATCGAGAGTTTCACCGGCGATGGCCACTACCAGCCACTCGTCAGTGCGCAGTCCGTCGGCCACCTTGAAAATGTCCGCGGCGGGCGCCGTGACGTATTTGGGTGCAAACTGATTAATCACCCAGTCGGGCCGAAAAAACAGGAAGGTTGCCAGCAACAGCACGGCGACTTCCGGCCAGGTACAGCGGGTTCGAAACCACTTCATGGTGGCTGCGGCAAACAGCAGCGAAGCGGCCACAGCGGTCACACACACCAGCACCACGTTGACCCATGAGCCCAAGCCGATCAGCAAAATCTGCGGGTTGAAGATAAACACAAAAGGCAACACCGTCGTGCGCAGGCTGTACCAGGTAGCCTGCCAGCCGGTGGCGTATGGGTCTTCCCCCGAGATTGCCGCAGCCGCGTAAGATGCCAGCCCCACCGGCGGCGTCACGTCGGCCAGGATGCCGAAGTAGAAAACAAACAGGTGCACGGCAATCAGTGGGATCACCAGCCCGCTTCTGGCACCCAGCTCCACAATCACCGGCGCCATCAGCGTGGCGACAAGGATATAGTTGGCCGTGGTCGGCACACCGACACCAATGATCAGGCAGATCGCAGCCGTCAGCAGCAGCATCACCAGCACGTTGCCGGCCGACACCAGCTCGACAAAGTCGGTCATCATCAGCCCCATGCCGGTCAGCGTGATGACGCCGACAATCAACCCGGCACTGGCACAGGCCACACCGATGCCAATCATGTTGCGCGCGCCCAGCACTAGGCCGCGCCACAGGTCGGCCAGGCCGCGCCGCAGTGCGGAGTCCATGGCTTCTGCCTTGCCGTCGGGTCGGAAGATGGACAGCATCAGGGGCTGCAGCAGCACCATCACCATGACGGTGGCTGTGGCCCAGAAGGCCGACAGGCCGGGTGACAGCTCTTCGGCCATCAGGCACCACAGCAGCACGATGATGGGGATAAAGAAATGCAGGCCCGCGCGCACCGTGGGCCAGGGCAGCGGCAGCTTGACCTTGGCCGCCAGCGGGTCGTCGATGGCGATGTCCGGGTAACGTGAGGAATAAGCCATGAGCACCACATAGGACACCGCCGCCAGTGCAGCCAGCGCCCAGCCTGACGCATCGCCGGCGACGGCCCGGACAGCGAAAATCGCGTAATAGACCGCCGCGAAGGCGACCAGCGTGCCAGACAGGCCCAGCGCCCAGCCCAGCACACGCTCGCGCCAGGTGGGCTGGCGCTCCCGCACCAGCGGTTTCAGGTCGTACTTTAGCGCTTCCAGATGCACGATGTAGAACAAGGCCACATACGAAATGATGGCTGGCAGCGCGGCATGCTTGATGACCTCGGAGTACGGAATGCCGACATACTCCACCATCAGGAACGCCGCGGCGCCCATCACCGGCGGCATGATCTGCCCATTGACAGACGACGCCGCTTCGATGGCGCCCGCCTTCACGCCCGAGTAGCCGGTGCGCTTCATCAGCGGAATGGTGAAGATACCGCCCGACACCACGTTGGACACCGATGAGCCGGACACAATGCCGTTCAGCGCTGAAGACACCACCGCCACCTTGGCCGGGCCGCCGCGCAAGTGGCCCAGCGTGGCCAGCGAGACCTGCAGCATGTAGTTGCCGGCACCAGCAATGTCGAGCATGGTGCCGAACAGCACAAACAGAAAGATGAACTGCACCGACACACCCAGTGGCACGCCGTACACGCCCTCGGTGGTCAGCCACATATGGGAAATAAAGCGCGACAGCGAGGCCCCGCGGTGCTGCAGCACCTCCGGCATGAGAGGCCCGGCAAACACGAACAGCATGAACAGGCCAGTCGTCACCAGCATGCCAAAACCCATCGCGCGGCGCGTGGCCTCCAGCATGATGGCCACGCCGACGACACCTACCACGATGTCCATGGTCGTCGGCGAGCCCGGCCGCGTCGCCAGCTGGTTGTAAAACAGGAAGAGATACGCGCCACAAAAAGCGCCTGCAAGCGCCAGTAGCCAGTCAAACCAGGGAATGACGCTGCGTGAGGAACGCTTGACCGCGGGGAAAACGCA
>JBCKMZ010000083.1:0-4923 GCA_038902975.1 Polaromonas sp. | reverse complement strand
CGCGGGACAGGATGCGAATTTTGCCAACTATGCGGTGGTGCAATCGGATAACTACGGATCGAGCAGTATCGCGAGCAGCATCGTTGTAAATGCCGTCAATCTGAACCTGACCAATGGCACCCAGTTATCGACTGGTGCCCACTCGTCCGGAGTAGGCGGCAACATCACCCTTGCCCTGACGCGTGGTCTGGCGATTGCCGGGCAGGGCATCGACATGAACGGTACTACTGTTCCTGCCGGGGTGATGGCCAATACCTATGCATCGGCTCCCGGCGGACGTATCAGCATCACAGCAACCACGGTCAGCGTAACGCAAGGCGGCGAGATCAGTAGTAGCAGCAAGGAAGAGGATTCCGCAGTGCCAGCGAGCGGTAACAGCGGAACCGTCACCATCAATGCCAGCGAATCGGTGCTAGTTTCAGGCCAGGCACCGCGCAGCGGCATCTACGTCAATGCGCTCAAGTTCGGTAATGCAGGTGACATGACTATCACAACGCCTTTGCTGACGGTGAGCAACGGAGGCTTGATCCAGTCGCAGAACCTGGTCTCGGGAGCCGGTGGCAACATCAACCTGAATGTGCAGCAACTTGATGTAACGGGTGGCGGCCAGATATCTGTCGACACGAAAAGCTCGCAGGCGGGTGGCAACATCGTCGTTACCAATGCCAACGCGGTCAGCCTGAACGGCATCGGCAGTGGTCTGTTCGCTGCCACCTCGGCATCCATCGGGCGTGGCGGCAGCATCACCATCGGCACCAAGTCCCTGGTGCTCAACGACAGTGCCACCATCAGCGCCGATACGCTGGGCAGCGGCAACGGCGGCAATATCACGGTCACCGCCACGGACAATATCACCCTGAACGGCAATACCACCATTTCGGCCAAATCAACGGCGCCTAATGGCGGCGATGCCGGCGCCATCTCCGTCGATGCCGGCTCGGCTTTTCGCCTGGTTGGCAGCAGCCTGAAAACCAGCACCGTAGCAGCGCAAGGTGGCAACATCAGCATCATGGCGCGCGATCTGCTCTACATGCAAAACAGCCAGATCGTTTCCGAGGCCCACATCGGCACCGGCAGTGGCGGCAACATTACCATTGACCCGGTGCTGACGGTGATGAACCAGTCGCAGATTGTCGCCAATGCATTCGGTGGCAACGGCGGCAACATCGCGATCATCACGGGCACCTTTCTCAAATCGTCGAACAGCACGGTGACGGCATCGTCGCAATTGGGGATCAACGGCACGATCCAGATTAGCTCGCCAGTGCTCGACATGAGCGCGCAAATTGCACCTATGCCGCGTTTAGGAGGTGACTTCAAGACCGATAATTCGCTGTGTGCTGGGGCGCGACGGTTTGGTAACGGTTTCGCGGTGACGCGCGCCAGCGGCTGGAGGGTCATGGGTGACGCGCTCTTGTCCGGAATGTTCAATACGGGTGAAGTGACGATTTCATCCGCCCCGCAGCAGATGTCTGTTGTTGCATCGCCCGAGCCGGTTAGCTGGTTGCTAGCCGGTGTCTGCTCCTTACTCTGATTTCATTTCCAGATCAATACGATATGTTGTTGCTTCGCCTTGCCGTGCTACAGCACTGTCTGCGGCTTCGCGCCTAATCTCATATCGATCTGAAAATGGAATGAGAGCCTGTGTTTTTAATCGACGACTCAGGAATACTGATCATCGGACACTTTCAATGATGGACAAAGAATGAGCGCTTTCGTGCAAAAAACTCCCCGGCCAAGGTCGCTACTTTTGGGTTTTGTCTTATGCTTGGCACTTGGGGTTATGACGCAGTTTTCGAGTGTTGGGCAGTGGCTTGATGCCGCATTTCTCGATACTCAGATACGCGTACTTCGTTCGGTTTTTCCCGCACCAGCCGCAAGGGATGTCGTTGTGGTTGGGATTGATGAGACGGATATCCAATCTTTCAAGGAACCCGTTACTCTTTGGCACCGCCATTTGGGAGATTTCCTGCGGGCAATGGTAGCCGGACGGGCCGCCGCTGTAGGCGTAGATATAGTGCTTCCCGATCGTTCTTTCAACGAGATACTGCCAGGGTATGACGAATCTTTGATGACCGGGATTCTTGCAGCTAAAAAAGTCATGCCGGTGGTGCTGGCAGTCACTGTTGATGGCAAAGGCAAGCAGCGTGCTCTTTTTCGAAAGTTTCAGCTTGTGGCTGGCGAGAAAGGAATGGGCCTGGCTTTATTCCCGCGAGACGCTGACCAGGTTGTGAGGCGCTTCGACGAGAGGCTCGCTGAAGACGGCTCCACAGTAGCCACTTTAACTGGCCAGTTGGCGCGCGGATTAGGGGTTAATGCAACTGGGGGAATCATTGATTATTCGGTAGGCTCTGTTTTTAGTTATGTGCCGCTACACAAAGTGTTGGGCTGGGTGCAGGCCAACGATTTAGCCAGCCTCCGCCAGCAATTTGAAGGGAAGCCGGTGGTGTTAGGCTCAGTATTGCCATCAGAAGACCGGGTGCAGCAGCCTGTGAATCTTGCAGCATGGGAAGACAACGCCAACCTCGCACCGGGAGTACTGATTCACGCCCAAGCACTGCGTTCTATTCTCGGTCATGGTTTAGTTCAGCCAGTATCGTCATGGCTTGTGTTGCCATTGATTGTGTTAGCGGCCTTGTGGTGGTTTCCAAAACTCAAGATAATAGCCTCGCTGAGTCTCTTATTGTTGTGGTGCTGCGGGTTATTCGCCGCTAGTCTTTGGCTATTTCGCCAGGGTTGGCATGTTCCATTGAGCGGAACCTTGGCGACTGCTTTCTACGCGCTAGCAGGACGTACTGGCCTAGATGCAGCTATCAAACTTAAGGAACGCCGTCTCCTGAAAAGCTCCTTTTCCGGTAGTGTGAGTCCGGTTGTTATGGAAGAAATTCTGGCTGGCAAGTTGTCGCCGGAATTGGGAGGAGAACGGAAATATGTTTGCATCCTTTTTGCCGATATCCGTGGCTTTACCACGATGAGTGAATCAATGGCACCGGAAGAAGTGATTACGCTGCTTAACCGTTATTTTGAGTGCGTGGTGACCCAGATTCATAGGCAAGGCGGCGCAGTGATTTGCTTCATGGGAGACGGTATTATGGCGATTTTTGGTGCCCCAAAACCAGAAGATAACCCATGTGCGTCGGGTTTCTTGGTGGCCAAGGCCATGCAGCGGGCAGTGGAAGGCCTGAACCAGATTTTGGTGGCCGAGGGTATGGCATCAATCTCGATTGGTGTTGGACTTCATGCGGGTGATGCGGTAATCGGTCATGTGGGATCTTTCGGGCGGCATGATTACACCGCGATTGGTGATGTTACCAATGTAGCTTCTCGTCTGGAGGGCCTAACTAAAGAAGTTGGATATAGTGTAGTCTGTTCAAAAGCAGTCGCTGAAGCGCTAGGCTTACCTGATGAGCTGGTTGCCCTTGGACCTCAGTCCATAAAGGGTCACACGCCGGTAGAAGCTTACGGCTGGGATCAACGTTGAATTGGAGTTTTTAAGGGGAAAGGAAATGTACGGCAAACAAAATATTTTCTATAAGCAGTTTTGTGTATGCATAGTGCTCATTTTGGGTGGGTTGGCACCGGCAATTGGAGCGGAATCGGTGGCAATGGTGACTGACCTTGAGGGTAAGGTCGTGTTGGCGGAGGATGCCAGAAAACCCGCACTTTCAATCCTGTCCGAGATCAAGCAAGACGCACGAGTGCAATTAGAAAACGGAGCCCGTGCAGTGGTGGTTTACCTGAAGTCGGGTCAGGAATATGAATTCAAGGGACCAGCGCTGATCCAGTTCGGGAGCAACCAACCCGAGTCCATCAGTGGCGCCAAGCCACAGCTACGCGGTGTTGCACTGGTCAAAGGCGGCAAGGAAATTCGCATCAAGCCGGTGGTGGTGGCACAGGCCGCGATAGTGATGCGAGCTATCAAGCCAAGCTCGAAGATAAAATTGCTCAGTCTTGCCAATACCATGACATTGGAAGCTCGTCCGGTATTTCTCTGGCAGGCGCTACAACCAGGACTTCATTATTCGTTTAAGTTGCTTGACGATGTTGGTAAGGTTCTGTTTGAGACCTCTGTGGACAAGTCTGTTTTAGAACTCCCGCAACAGATTCAGTTGAAGGAGTCTGTGGACTATACATGGGTAGTTTCGGCGAAACTGCCAGATGGCAAGGAGTTCTCCAATGCTGGAGATTTTAGTATTGCCCCATTGGAGCTACGTGAACAAGTCGAAAATCTGCGGCCAACAACTAATGCCCCACTATCCGGACGCGTGGCATTTGCCGCATGGCTTGAGCAGATGAACCTGAGGGATGAGGCTCGTAAGCACTGGAAAAACATTTCCGCCGAACGGCAAGATGACCAGCGATTGAAGGTGATGGCGGGTGACTGATTCGGCTTTGTCGCAAGGTCTCAGAATTCCCCAGGGCGGCGCTCTGCAAGGCTTCAGCCAGGCGATCAAGCTCAGTTCCTCATCCTGAACGACAAACCCAAGTAGACGGAAATCAGTCGTGTTAAAAAACCTCAAGGTCAGCACGGGCAAGTTCAGCTCCATGGCAACATGGCTGGTTTTGTTGTTTTGCCTGCTGGGGAGTGCGGGTCAGGCGCTGGCTACGCAGTTTGCCTATGCGGCAAACTATGGTTCCAACAATATCTCAATGTACAGCATTGATCCGACCACAGGAGCATTGACCGCCGTAGGAACACCGGTGGCCGCCGGGACGAATCCTTACTCCGTCACCGTGGACCCGAGCGGCAAGTTCGCCTATGCGGCAAATTATAGTTCCAACAACATCTCGGTCTACACCATCAACCAAACTACCGGGGCATTGACCGCGGGCACGGCGGTGGCCGCCGGGGCGGGTCCTGGCTCCGTCACCGTGGACCCGAGCGGCAAGTTCGCCTATGCGGCAAATCATGTTTCCAACGAC
>JBCKMZ010000082.1:0-5579 GCA_038902975.1 Polaromonas sp. | reverse complement strand
GCGCTGTCGCTCGCCTTGGTGCAGGGCGTCATGCCGATCCTGGGCGCGGCTAAGGGCAATTCGCTGTGGATGAGCATGGCGCGTCCGGCAGCGCGGGGACAGTTTGTCTTTGTTGCCATCGCCTTCGCCTGCCTGGTAAGCTCGTTCATCAACAACGACTTCTCGGTCCTCAACGTCGCCACCAACTCCAATTCCCAGTTGCCACTGCACTATCGCATCACCGCGACTTGGGGTTCCCACGAGGGCTCCTTGCTGCTGTGGACGCTGGTGCTCACGCTATGGACGGTGGCGGTGACGCTGTTCAGCCGCCAGCTTCCCGAGGACATGGTGGCGCGGGTGCTGGGCGTCATGGGGCTGGTGAGCGTCGGGTTTCTGGCCTTTATGCTGTTCACCTCCAACCCGTTTGACCGGGTGTTCCCGATTCCCGCCGACGGGCGCGACCTCAATCCGTCGCTGCAGGACGCAGGCATGATCATTCACCCGCCTATGCTTTACACCGGCTATGTCGGGTTCGCGGTGGTGTTTGCATTTGCCATCGCCGCGCTGCTCGCCGGCAAGCTCGACGCCGCCTGGGCGCGCTGGTCGCGTCCGTGGGCCACGGCGGCGTGGATCTTTCTCACGCTCGGCATCGCGCTGGGCAGCTTCTGGGCCTACTATGAGCTGGGATGGGGCGGCTGGTGGTTCTGGGATCCGGTGGAAAACGCCTCTTTCATGCCCTGGCTGGTGGGAACGGCGCTGATCCATTCGCTGGCGGTTACGGAAAAGCGCGGCAGTTTCCGTGGCTGGACGGTGCTGCTCGCGATTCTCGCCTTCTCCCTGAGCCTGCTCGGCGCCTTTCTGGTGCGATCGGGCGTGGTGACCTCGGTGCATGCCTTCGCCACCGACCCCAAGCGCGGCCTCTTCCTGCTGCTTTTCATCGCCGTGGTGATCGGCGGCTCGCTCACGCTGTATGCTTGGCGCGTCGCACGCCTGAGCGGCGGCGGCAGTTCCGATCTGGTGTCGCGCGAGTCAGCACTGCTCACTAACAACGTCCTGCTGATGGCCGCCACCGGCGCGGTCATGCTCGGCACGCTCTATCCTATCGCGCTCGATGTGCTCGGCTTGGGCAAGATCTCCGTAGGCGCGCCCTACTTCGAGGCCGTCTTCGTCCCTATCATGGCGCTGGCGCTGTTTATGATGGGTATCGGTCCGCTCATGCGCTGGAAGAAAGCCAGCCTTCCCGAACTCGCGGTGCGCCTGCGTTGGGCCTTCGCTGTCAGCGTGGTGAGCGGGCTGCTGCTGCCGTTTGCCCTCGGTCGCTGGAGCGCCATGGTGAGCTTGGGGCTGTTGCTGGCGGCCTGGATCGCAACCAGTTGCGTGTTGCAACTTTGGGAAAAAGTAGGCCGTCAGTCCGGCGGCACCAGCGCCTGGGCGCGCTTGCGCAATACCCCACGTGCCTATTACGGCATGCTGCTGGCCCATTTCGGCATCGCCGTGTTCGTGGTCGGGGTCACGATAGTGTCTGGTTACAAGACCGAGCTCGACGTGCGCATGGAAGTGGGTGCTACGGTCGAGGCTGGCGGCTACACCTTCCGCATGGACGGCGCTACGCCAGTCACTGGGCCGAACTACAGCGGTGAACGCGGCACGGTTCAGGTGACCCGGGCGGGAAAACCGGTCGTCACGCTCTACCCGGAGAATCGCATCTACACAGTGAAGGAACAGCCGATGAGCGAGGCGGCGATCGACCGGAGCATCACGCGCGACCTCTATGTCTCGATGGGTGAGGCCGTCAGTGCGACGGCGTGGGTGATGCGCGTGCAGCACAAACCTTTCGTCAACTGGATCTGGGGCGGCTGCGTGCTGATGGCGCTGGGCGGTCTGCTGGCCGCGAGTGACCGCAGATACCGCGTTGTCGTGCGCCGTCGTCAGCCCGAAGAGGTGAATCCGGCAGCCCCGCGTCTGCAGGTCAAGCCGGCCACTTGAGGTGAATCGAATGTCTGCACCAACACCAAGCAAGACCCGGGCCTTCCTCGTGCCGGGCATTTTCCTGGCGCTGGTGCTGGTGCTCGGCGTGGGACTGACGCTCGATCCGCGCGCAGTGCCTTCACCGCTCATCGGCAAACCCGCGCCGCACTTCGAACTGCCGCAGTTGCACGCGCCGGACAAGACGTTTTCCGAAAAGGACATGCTGGGGAAAGTGTGGCTGCTCAATGTCTGGGCATCGTGGTGCGCATCCTGCCAGACGGAGCATCCCGTGCTGCTCGATCTTGCCAAAAGCCAGGTGGTGCCGATTTACGGGCTGAACTACAAGAACGAGCGCAAAGACGCCATGGCCTGGCTGCAGCGCCTGGGCGACCCTTACCAGCTCTCGGCATACGACTTCAAGGGCCGGGTGGGCATCGACTATGGCTCCTACGGCCTGCCGGAAACCTATGTCATCGACAAGCGCGGTGTGATCCGTTACAAGCAGATCGGCCCGGTCACCCCGGATATCGTGAAACATAAAATTCTCCCCCTGGTCCATGAGCTCAACCGTGCTTAACGTGGTTAAGGCATTGGTCCTGGCGTTCCTGCTGCTCCTGGGCAGCGCCGCTTCCGGCCAGCAGGCAGCAGCGGCGGCGGAAGATCGCGCGCTCGAGCAGCGGGTGACCGCAATCACCGGCGAGCTGCGCTGTCTGGTCTGCCAGAACGAGACCATCGCCGAGTCGAATGCCCCGCTCGCCATCGACCTGAAGAACCAGGTGCGCGAACAAGTGAAACAGGGAATAAGCGACCAGGAAATCTTTGCTTTCATGGTCGCGCGCTATGGCGATTTCGTGCTCTATCGTCCGCCCTTCAAGGCCAACACCCTGCTGCTGTGGCTGGGCCCGTTGTTGCTGCTTGCGGCGGGCCTGTTCACACTGTTCTTCAATCTTACGCGCCGGCGCGCGCCGACAAACGAGATGGGCGAACTGGGCGAAGCCGAACACGCGCGTGCAGCGAAACTGCTGGCCGCCGACAGCGAAAGCGACAAAGCATGACTGTGTTTTTGATCGTCAGCGCTGTGCTGCTGATTGGCGCCCTGCTTTTCATCGTACCGCCTCTGCTGCGGAAACCGCCCGCGCAAGGCGTTTCACGCAAAGCCGTCAACATCACGCTCTACCGCGATCAGATCAGGGAACTCGAAGCCGATCTGCAGTCCGGAACATTGAACGCCGAGCACTACGAGAAGGCACGGCGCGAACTCGAAGCCCGCTTGCTGGAGGATGTGGATACGGACCATACGGACGACATCGTCGCAGACCGGCCGCGGCTGGGACGCGCCAGCGCGATTCTGCTGGGACTGGCGCTGCCACTGTGCGCGGTAGCGATCTATCTGGTTGCCGGCACTCCCCAGGCGCTCAAATACGAGGTGAGCGTCGAGCAGACCGAGGGCATGATTCAAAAGCTGGCCGCGCATCTGCAGGCCAACCCGGAAAACATCGAAGGCTGGACCGTGCTGGCGCGTTCGTACGCCGCGATGGGACGATTTAATCAAGCCGCAGGCGCCTACGCCAGCGCGGTAAAGCACGCGCCAAATGACGCGGAACTGCTCGCCGACTACGCCGACGCGCTGGCGATGGCGCAAGGCCAGCGTCTGCAAGGCGAACCGGAAAAGCTGATCGCACGCGCGCTGCAAATCGATCCCGACAACAGCAAGGCATTGGCACTGGCCGGCAGCCTGGCCTTTGACAACAAAAACTATGCCAGGGCCGTCGAATACTGGGAAAAGTCTCTGCGGCTGGCGCCCCCTGATTCTGAATTTGCCCGCTCGGTCAGCGCCAGTCTGGTTGAAGCGCGAACACTGGGCCAGGCAAGCGTGCCCGCCGCCCCACGCAGCGCGAGCACAGCTGCGGCAGCGGGCAGCGTGAAAGGCGTGGTGAAACTGGCTGCGGAACTGGCTGCGAAAGTCGCCCCCACCGACACCGTATTTATCTTTGTCAGGGCCGCCGAGGGATCGCGCATGCCGCTGGCGATACTACGCAAACAAGTGCACGAATTACCGGTAACTTTCTTGCTTGACGATTCGATGGCAATGGCCCCGGGTATCAACCTGTCGAGTTTCCCGCAGGTCGTCGTCGAGGCCCGCATCTCGAAGTCCGCGAATGCCAAGCCCCAACCCGGTGACTTCCAGGGACTGAGCGCCCCCATCGCCAACAGCGCATCCGGGGTCACCGTGGTGATTGATCGCGAGGTCCGCTAGCCTTACTGGGTGCTGTCGCAATAAGCCATGCCTGACAATATCGGCATGACAGAGACGATCCAGATTCAACCGCGCGATCGCATCCTCATATAGAAGGACGCCAGCAACTTGGCATCGTAGGGCGGCAGAAACTCTGCGCGCACCACCAGGTTGGGCCCGATCAGCCACAGCGAGCTGCGGCTGTCGGGCGCAATTTGTAGCTCGTCTCTCAGGCGCTTCAGCATCTGCGGCGTGCCGCTGTAGCCGATGATAGGCGCGTCGTAGCCGGCCAGGTAGGCGCGCAGGCGCTCGGGCGTGTCGGCCGCAGCGTCGAGCGCGACAAACAGCAACTGGGTGGTCTTGATCTTGTCGCTGGCGGCGATGCGCTTGTGCATGCCGACCAGTGCGTTCAGCGCCTCCACACATTGCTCCGTGCAGCGGCTGGCGCTGCCGAAAAGCACGAAGTTCCAGTGCCCCTTTAGCAATTTTTCAGTAACCGCCTGCCGCCTATCGTTGGTCAGCGCCAAGGAATCGAGCTGCCAGCCGGCAACGTGGTCATCGACGCGCTGGGTCGGGCCGTGGCCCGCCCACGCCGGTGTGCAGGCCGCCGCGACCAGGCCGGCGATTTGTTGGAGCAGCAGGCGGCGGGCCATTTTGTTCAGCGCGCGAGTTCCAGGCCAGCCAGCGGCGCGAGCGGCGCTGCGGCAGGGGCTATCCAACGCTGCTCGGCCCGCCATGAGCGCCACACGACTATCAGGCTTGAGCCCGCCATCAGCGCCGCGGCGATCACCGGCTGCAGCGCCCCGCTGGCCGCCAAGCTGAGCGCGACGGCGTTGTAACTGAAGGCCCAGGCGATGTTGCTGCGCACCGCGTGGCGCACCTGCCCGGCATGCTCGAGCAGCCACGGCAGGGCCGCGAGCGCCTCGCGCGGCAGCACGACGTCGGCGCTCTCCTTGGCCAGGTCGGTGGCTTCACCAACCGCGATGCCGACTGCCGCCGCCGCCAGCACCGGCGCGTCGTTAAGCCCGTCGCCGACCATCGCGAAGGCGCCGACTCGCGCAGATTCACGCTGCAGGCAGCTGATCTTGTCCTCCGGGCTCAGGCCGCCGTGCCAGTTGCTGATGCCCAGCCGCGTCGCCAGCTCGGCCACCGCGGCCGGCTCGTCGCCGCTGAGCAAGCAGATCTGAAGCCCGCGCGCGCGCAAGGCCGCCACCGTGGCCGCGGCCTGCGCCAGCGGCACGGCGCGCAAGCCGATCAGCCCGCGCACCCGGCCGTCCCAGCCGACGTAGATCGGCGTGCAGCCGGGCGGCAGGCGCTGCGTCAGGGTGCTCGTCAGGGTGTAACCGAGTTCGTGCATCCAGGCCGCCGAACCGATGCCACAGGCCGCGCCATCGAC
>JBCKMZ010000081.1:0-6002 GCA_038902975.1 Polaromonas sp. | reverse complement strand
GTGATCTTTGGCGGCACCGACGGCGCTTTCGAGCAGACGGCGGTGGACTACCTTGGCAGCACGGGGGCCGACAGCTACAGCGCCAGCGCCGCCGGCCAAACCCTGGTGGGTAATGCCGGCAACGACACCCTCACCAGCAACGGTGCCACTGTGCTCTACGGCGGCAGCGGCAACGACAGCTTCGTGCTCGACGCAGCCATGATCTTGGCGCTGCAAACCAGTGGCCTGGTGGATGGCATCTATGCCCGCATCGACGGCGGCAGTGGCATCGATACGCTCAAGGTCAGCAGCAATCTCAACCTCAGCAGCATCGCCAACCAGGGGCAAAGCGCCGACGGCACACACTCGCGACTGGCTTCAGTTGAAGTGATAGACCTCAGCGCCAGCGGCAACCAGACGCTGACGCTCAAACTCATCGACGTGCTGGACATGAGCGGCTTCAACAGCTTTGCCAGCACTGGCCGGCACCAGTTGCTGGTCAAGGGCGCAGCGGGCGATGTGGTCGATCTGGCCGACGGCAACGGCACCTCCGGCTGGACGCAGAGCGGCACGATTACCCTCGACAGCATCATCTACGACACCTGGAACAACAACACCAGCCTGGTGACGGTGTATATCCAGCAGGGAATGGGTGTGATTTGATGGGTTTGGCTGATCTTTTTCGGTGACTTTTCGCTATTCGTCCTTACAATGGCAGTACAAACTCACTTCGAAGGGGATCAGCATGTCAACTACGCAAGATGTCGACGCAACCATTCAATTCCGCATGAACTCGACCATCAAAGACGGTGCCTTTGCCGTCCTGCGCGAGATGGGCATTAGCCCGTCTGAGGCCTTGCGGGTTTTCATGACCCAGGTCTACAAGACCCGCACACTCCCCTTGGTCATTGCAGCCGACGGCCCGGAAGATTCCGCTCAGGCTGCCGAGGCGGGTTACACCGAATGGCTGCGCGCGCGCCTGCAAAAAACCATCGATGCCCTGGACAGCGGAGAAATCAAGAGCTACTCAAACGAAACGGCAAAAGCCGTTCTTCATGCGCGTCTTCAAGCCCGGCGCAGCAAAATGAATTTGCCAGCGTAATTTAAGCTAACCTAAGTTAAGCCCATGGCGATCCAATGGTCTGACTTTGCGCTACAGAGTCTGGAAGAAATCATCATCTGGTACGAACTTGAAGCAGGCCGACAGGTCGCCGACTCGATTCAAAACCGGATATGGCAACAAGTAGAAAAAATAGACGGCTTCGCCATGAGCATTCCTGCCAGCGACCTATTCCCCGGAAGCCGCAAGCTGGTGATCTCAAAACTGCCTTATGTGGCTTTCATCCGCCAGCTTGACGGCGCAGTTTGGGAGGTGGTTGATATCGTCCACACCTCCAGAAGGCTTCCAAAGGTAGAGCAAGACACCACACAGCAGAGGGAGTGCCATGAGGGGCTGACACCGGCGCGGGCGGGGTGTCCGTCATGACGGACGCTGCCACTAGCGTTGGCGGATACCATGACCGTATCAACCCCGATCTGCTGACGCTGATTCCGCCGGATGCCGCACGCGTGCTGGAGATCGGCTGCGGCACCGGGGCCCTGGGGCAAGCCTGGCTGCGCCAGCACCCGACGGCGGACTACATCGGCATGGAGCGCGCGCCGCACGCGGCCGCCATTGCCCGCCAGCGCCTCAGCCGCGTGCTGGAAGGCGATGCCGAGGCATGGGTTCCAGCCGCCGACGGGGTAGCGGGCGTGGATTGCCTGATCTATGGCGATGTGCTGGAGCATTTCGTCGATCCCTGGGCTGCCCTGAACCGCCATTTGGCGGCACTTAAACCTGGCGGTCTGTTGCTGGCCTGCATTCCGAATGTGCAGCACTGGAGTCTCAGTATCGGTCTGCTGCGTGGCGAGTGGAATTACTGCGACGAGGGTCTGCTTGACCGCACCCACCTGCGTTTTTTTACCTTGAACAGTGTGCAGCAGATGATGGCCGATGCCGGCCTCGAGGTGGTCGATATTCGCGCCCGCGCCTTTCATCTGGAAGGCTTCGAGACATTCGTGCAGGCCATTGCGCCCGCACTGCGCCTGTTGGACGTGAAGGTCGAGGATTACCGCAAACAAGCCGCGGCGCTGCAATACGTGGTGCGCGCCGTGCGCCGCACCGACCCAAACACATTCACCAAACACATCCAGGACACACCATGAGCACTGAAATACTTACTTCTGCCACCAAAATTCCCCTGCTCATCGTCTGCGCCACGCGGCTGAGCGAGCAGGATTTTCTGCGCGAATCCTTCCTTGCCCCCACCCTGGCGCTGCACGGCCACAGCGCCACGCTGCGGGTGAAGGTGAAGTTCGACAATGCCGAGGGCCTGCCGGCGATCTACAACCGGGCGATTGCCCATGTGCAGCCGGAAGACATCGTGCTGTTCTGTCACGACGACGTGGCGCTGGATGACCCCTGGCTGGTTGAGCGTCTGGATGAGGCCCTGCGCCAGTTCGACATCGTCGG
Source organism: Polaromonas sp. (assembly GCA_038902975.1). GTDB lineage: Bacteria > Pseudomonadota > Gammaproteobacteria > Burkholderiales > Burkholderiaceae_C > Polaromonas. The sequence goes on along the minus strand of JBCKMZ010000081.1, from coordinate 3,511 downwards.
CGTCGCGGGGGCAGCCCGGGTTCTGCCCGAGCACACCAGTTGGGTTGCGGGTTATGTGACCCAAGCGGTCAATGGCGAATTGATCTTCGACGCCCAGGTGCTGGGCGGACGGGTGCGGCATCTGGTCGATGGCAAGCTCCGGCAGAACATCTATGGCCCCAGCCCGCGCGCAGTGGAGCTGCTCGACGGCTTGTTTCTGGCGGTGCGCGGCCGCACCCTGCTAGAGAGTGGCTTGCGTTTTGACGAGCGTTTCGACTTTCATTTCTACGATCTCGACTTTTGCCGCCAGGCGCGGCAAAAAGGCTTGCGGCTGGGCGTGTGGCCGATTGTGGTGACCCACGGCAGCGGCGGCGGCTACGGCTCCCCAGCCTGGCAGGCCATGCTGGATAAATACCGCGAGAAGTGGCCGCTGGATGAAAGTGGCGAAGCGCCGCTGCTCGCTACCGACACCCCAATCCCGCCCGCCGCCGCGAGCGCCTTCAACGCCGGCAACGCCGCCTGGCGCGCCGACGCCTGGGACGAGGCGCGTGCCGGCTTTGAGGCCGCATTGGCGCACTGCCCGCAACTGGCCGAGGCCCATTTGGGGCGCGCCCGCTGTTTGGTTAAGCTGGGTGATTTGATGGCGGCGCGCGAGGCGTTTGCCCATTTTCTGCGCCTGGAGCCGGGCAATTACAGCGGTTGGCTAGAAACCGGCCACCTGTGCCGCCAAATGGGCGTGATGGATCAGGCCGAAGTGGCTTACCGCCGCGCCATTGCCGCCGCACCAGCGCGTTACGAGGCCTGGCTGGGGCTGATGCGCACGCTGGAAATGCAGGGCCACTTCGAAGAAGGCGAAGCGGCCCTGCAACAGGCTACCCAAGCCGCCGCGCGCATAAATCAGCAAACTCTGCGCCAAGCCTGGCACCGCGCCGGGCAATACCGCATGGAACAGGGCGACTTGGCTAGAGCACTGCCAGCGCTACGCCAGGCGCGCTTTTTCGCCATGCAAGACCCAGACCCGGCGAGCGCCGGCGACGAGGCGGCGGAAATTCTCACCGATATCGGCGAGCTGCTGTTGCGCGACAACCAGCGCCAGAGGGCGATGGAAATTTTGACCGAGGCCAGCGCCGCCGAACGCGAGGCAACGCTGGCGCGTCTGGGGCAAACCACCTTCCGCTTCAATCTGTGGCAGGAGGCCATAGCCATCTTGCGCCGCAATCTGGCGCTGCACCCAAACAGCCCTTGGGCGCACTGGAATCTAGCACATCTGTTGGCCGAATGCTGGCAAATGAGCGAGGCCGAGACCCTGCTGCAACAGGCCGAGGCGCTGGCACCGATGCCGGGGGCGATGACACTGCGTGCCTCGGTGGCAGGCCGCCTGGGTGAGGCGGACAAGGCGCTGGCGATCTACCAGCGCTACCACGCCGAGCACCCGCAGGATGTGAGCATTGCATCGAGCATTGCCATGTGCGCACTCTATTGCGACAGCCTCAGCCCGCCCGAGGTGGCGCAGCTTCACCGCAAACATTTTGCACTGCTGAGTGCAGGCGCACGAGCACGCGAGAGCTTCGTGCGCGCACCGCTGAGCCGCGCCGACGGCACCACCCGGCGCCTGCGTGTGGGCCTGGTCACGGCGGATTTTCACTTCCAGCACCCGGTCAATATCTTCATGCAGCCGGTGCTGCGCGAGCTGGATAAAAGCCGCATCGAGCTGAGCGTTTATTTCACCGGCGTTTCCAGCGATGCCAAGACGCTGCTGGCCAAAAGCCGCGCCGAACACTGGGTGGAGGCCACCGCCTTGAACGATGCACAACTGGCGCAGCGCATCGATGCCGACCAGATCGACGTGCTGATGGATTTGTCCGGCCACACGGGCCACAACCGGATACGCATGTTCGCGCAACGCGCCGCACCGGTGCAGGTGACTTATCTTGGCTATCCCGGATCGACGGGTGTAGCCACTATGGACTGGCTGTTTGGCGATGCCGTGGTTACCCCAGAGGGCAGCGACGATCTCGCCAGTGAACAGGTCTGGCGTTTGCCCGGCACGGTGTTCTGCTATGCGCCGGAGGAAGATTATCCGTATCCGGAATTTACCAAGGCACACGTTAAACGAGCGCTGACCCGTCCGTTGACATTTGGCAGTTTCAATAATGTGCCCAAGCTCACGCCGCACACGCTGCGCCTGTGGGCGCGCATCCTCAGCGCCCTGCCGAACGCGCGCCTGCTGCTTAAAGCGCCGAGCTTTGCCGACCCAGCAGCGGTTGCCGCCTTCACCGCGCGGCTCAAAGCCGAGGGCATCGCGCCAGAGCGGGTGGAATTTCGCGGCCCGGTGGGACTGGCCGACATGATGGCCGAGTACGCCGACGTGGACATCGCGCTCGACCCGGTGCCCTACAACGGCGGCACCACCAGTTTGCAGGCGTTGTGGATGGGCGCGCCAGTGGTGGTCAAGGCGGGCGGACATTTTGTCTCGCGCATGGGGGCTTCGTTCATGACGGCAGCGGGGCTTGCCGACTGGGTAGCCACCGACGATGACGAATACGTGGCCATCGCCGTGGCCAAGGGGCAAGATCGTCAGGCGCTGCTCAAACTTAAGCGCGGCCTGCGCCGTCACCTACAATCTTGCCCGGCCTGGGATGTGCAGGCGCACACACGGGCGATGGAAGCCGGGTGGTTGGCGATGGCGGCGGCAAGCGCTACCGCCCTTCCCCATGGCTGCGCCGCAGAGGTGCCATCGGCCTGAGCCTGATGCATAAGGAAACATGATGGCCTCCCTGAAAAGTACCAGCGAAGGCCAGACGCTGATTCTGACCATCAGCAACCCCGAGTTCAGAAACGCCCTCAGCCCCGAGATGTACGCCGCCGGCATTGAGGCCCTCAACGCCGCAGAGAACAGCAGCGACATCCGCAGCGTCATCATCACCGGTGAAGGCAGCCTGTTTTGCGCCGGCGGCAACCTGAATCGCCTGCTGTCCAATCGCCGCGAGCTGCCTGAAGTTCAGGCCCAGAGCATTGACGGCCTGCACAACTGGATAGAGACCATCCGCAGCTACCCCAAGCCCATCATTGCAGCGGTTGAAGGTGCTGCAGCCGGGGCCGGGTTTTCGCTGGCGCTGGCCTGCGATTTTTGCGTGGCAGCCAGCAATGCCGTGTTTGTGATGTCTTACAGCAGCGTTGGCCTGTCGCCTGATGGCGGCGGCAGTTGGAGCATTGCACGCGCCCTGCCGCGCGCGTTGGCCAGCGAAATCCTGATGACCGGTGAACGCATCAGCGCCCAGCGGCTGCATGACTTCGGCCTGGTCAACCAGCTCAGTCATGCCGGCTCGGCCCTCACAGAAGCCCTCACCTTGGCCGAGCGCCTCAACGCTAGAGCCCCGAACACGCTGGCCAGCATCAAGGAACTAATAAACGACGCGCCCGGCAACACCCTGAGCCAGCAACTCGCCAGCGAGCGCGACCACTTTGTCAAAAACCTGCAGCACGCCAATGGCGGCGAGGGCATTGATGCCTTTCTGCAAAAGCGCACGCC
>JBCKMZ010000080.1:0-6003 GCA_038902975.1 Polaromonas sp. | reverse complement strand
CGGTGTCACCCGTGAAGGCTATACCACCTGCAGCCCCAGCCCCTGTTGTTGCCCAGCCCCAGCGTGTAGCCGAAAAGACGCCACCGCAGGCCACTTCGGCGCTATCGGATGTGATTGCCCCCAAGCCAGGTACTGTGACGAAAACTCCGGCGACGGTTGCAGCCGAGGAATCTTCACCGGTCCGGCAGAAAGCGCAGGCTGGTAAAAAAGTCAGTCCGCAACAGCAGTCAGACAATCTGTACAAGCAGGCCATCGGGGAGTTGCAGCAAGGCCGGGGCAACGAGGCCCGACGATCCTTGCAGCGGGCACTCGAGGCAAACCAAAATAACGTCAAGGCGCGCCAGACGCTGGTGGACATGCTGGTTGATGGCAATCAGCTCGAAGAGGCGAGCGCTTTGCTGCGCGAAGGTTTGAAACTGTCCCCTGAGCAAGCTGACTTTACGCTGACGCTGGCGCGTCTGCAACTGGAAACAGGCGATGCCAAAGGGGGCATGAATACGCTCGAGCAAGGGCTGCAGTCAGCCCGAGACGATCCGCAATACCATGCCTTTTATGCCGCCCTGCTGCAAGGTGCCGAGCGCCATCAAGAGTCGGTTTATCACTATCTGGTGGCGCTGCGTAGCAATCCGGCGATGCCGACGTGGCTGGTGGGCATCGGTATTTCATTGCAAGCTCTGGGCAAAGACGTCGATGCAGTCGAGGTCTTCCGGCGCGCCAAGGATACCGGGCAACTCACGCCGCAACTGATTCAGTTTGTTGATCAAAGATTGAGCCAGTTGAAACCTTAGGGGCACTTCTATAAATTCATTTTTCGGGCGAATTGCTGCGTTGCGCGGTGCTCGCAATCCTCACGTACCTGAAGTACGTTCCGGTTGCTGCGCTCCGGGCGCCTTGCACTTCATCCCGAAAATCTGAATTTCTAGAAGTGCCCTTAAGGAAGTTAGAATTTAAATCTGCAAGCTTGGAAAGATTGATATGGAATTTTTTAAATATCTATTAGCTATTGTTCTGGCTATGGTTTTGGCGGCTTGCGGGGGTGGTGAGGAAAATTTTCTGACTCCGTCCGGGAATGCCCTGTTTACCTCGGCCCCAGCGAGCGTCACGGTGGCAGTCGGTGCTGCACCGGCATATACAGTCGGCGGCGGCACTCGCCCATTCACGGCTACCAGCAGCAGCACCAGCGTGGCAACGGTAACTCTTGCGGGCAGCACGCTGACAGTAACCGGTATTGCTGCAGGCAGTGCCAGCGTCGTGGTGCGTGACAGCGAGGGCGCATCGGTGACGGTGGCGGTGGCGGTGACAGCGACAGCAGCCAGCAACGTGACGCTGGTTCCGATTCTTAGTGGTGTCTTGCAGGCTGTGGATGGCTCATCAACGTCTTCTATCAGCGCCTCGGGCTACACCGTGCTGATCGCGACGCTTACCGACCCTAGTGGGAGGGGAATACCGAATCAGGTTATCAGCGCAACCGGGGATGCGACGAAGGTGATCTTTCCTGAAGGCAGTGGCGGACTAACCAATGCCTCTGGCGTGGCCACGATCAAGGTGGCTCGGGCTTCGCTTTTTGCAACTGGAGCCGACACGTTGACGGTCACCTACAGCTACAAGGTTGGTTCATTGACGACTTACCCTGACGGATCGGCCCCACCTTCGACCGATCAAGTCGTGGCACGTTATGTGGGCTACCAATTTTCAGCGGCAAATATCACCCTGACCAACCTGAACCTTGGTGCATCAACGCTAGCTGCCTACGGCACACGGCAGGTTTCGGTACAAGCCAACATCAATGGTGTAGCCGCAAGCTCGACGCCAGTTCAAGTTAGCTTCAGCGCAAGCTGCGGCGCAGTAACGCCGGCGACTGCTTCGACGAATAGCCAAGGCGTGGTTCAGGTGAGTTACTCTGCTATCAATGCGGGGGTAGCCAATGATCAGGGGTGCGGTGGTTCTACGGTTTCTATTGTGGCAAGTACCACCGGTACGACATCGGTAACCGGGAACCTCAGCATTGATCTGGCGCCAGCCACCAATTTGCTATTCGTCGATGCCACGCCTACTACCATCTTCTTGGCGGGGTCCGGCGGTACGACGCAGTCGATTGTCAGATTCAGACTGGCCAATTCTTCCAACGCGGCACTTCAAGGTCAAAACATTCGGTTGGAGTTGCTGGATTTGTCTGGGGGAATTCCCAAGACCACTTTTGGAACCGTCGGCAACGTGGCCGCTATTACCCAGCCCACGAATTCCAGCGGTGAGGTCTCAGTCCCGGTGTTTTCGGGAACGGTGCCAACCAATGTGAGCGTGAAGGCAACCCTAGTATCCAATGTAAACGTCACGACGACATCTTCGGTGCTCTCCATTGCGTCTGGACGTGCCGTTCAATCGCGGGTGAGCCTCGCGGTTGAGAAACTCGCCATCGAAGGGGCGAACGTCGATGGGGTGACCACACAGGTAACCATGTCGCTGGCAGACCGCCAAGGAAACCCTGTCCCTGATGGAACGGCGATTAACTTCGTGACCGAGGGCGGTGTCATGATTCCTCCGGTATGTACCACTATTAGCTCGACCTGCAGCGTCTTATTGCGCTCGCAAAACCCGCGCCCGGTAGATGGTAAAGTGTCGATACTGGCCTATGCCGCAGGTGAAGAAGACTTTGTTGATTTGAACTTTGACAATGCCTACACCGCGGGCGAAGCGTTCACTGATCTGGGCAACGCATTTAGGGACAACGCAGCGCTGGTGGGCAATGCCACGGGTCCTTATGTTGCCGGCTACTTCTCAGTGCCGCGTGCCGGCTCGGCAACCTGCGGCGGCGGGTTTCTCGGACGACCAGACTCTTGCGATGCTGTTTGGGGCGCGGCTGATGTTCGGCAGCAGGCCGTGGTTGTGTTTGCGACAAGTCAGGCCGTCATTGCGGCAGTGTCTCAGACCAGCAACAACTTGACCTTCAGTGTTGCAGACCAAAATTTAAACAGCGTTCCGACTGGAAGTTCAATCGATGTAACCGCGCCTGCTGGCTGCACTGTAGGGAGCGGTGCCAGCGCAATTGTTGCGAACTCTTTGTCTGCCGCAATTTTTTCAGTTAACTATTCGGGAAATGGTGGTGTGCCCTGCGCTGGCGGATCGCTGATTAACGTCAAGTTGACCACCCCCCTGAAAACTGCCACTTCGACAAGTTTCGCCGTTCCTGCTCCGCCACCTGTTCCACCTGTTCCACCTGTTGCGCTCACTGTGCTTTCGGGGCCGAGCATGACAATCCTCGTCTCTAATGTTCGACTCACAACAGTGTCGGGTGGTACCAGCCCTTACAGTGTTAGCAGTAGTGCGCCAGCCATCGCTACAGCGACCCTGTCTGGTTCCACATTGACTATTACGGGTGTTGCGCCGGGAACCGCGACAGTCATTGTTACGGATGCCGCCGGTGCAAATTACACGATTACCGTGACCGTGACCTAGATTGAGTTCACTTTCTCTGCGCGAGTCTCAACAGTTTGTTGATCCCCGTCTGCTTGGTTGACGGAGGGCAGCGGTGATCTCCCTCATCGGCCTCCCCTGCTCCGGTAAATCCACCGTCGGGCGACAACTCGCCCGGCGGCTGCAGTTGCCTTTTGCAGTATGCTAAACACCGTGGCCCAATCATGAAAACATCGTCTGCTTTGAATCCCGCCAAATTTCAGAAATCTCTGGCTGAGGCAAGCAGGCCATCGGGGAGTTGCAGCAAGGCCGGGGCAACGATGCCCGACGAACCTTGCAGCGGGCACTGGAGGCAAACCAGAATAACGTCAAGGCGCGCCAGGGATACCGGGCAACTCACGCCGCAACTGATTCAGTTTGTCGATCAAAGATTGGGCCAGTTGAAGCCCCAATAACTCCGCTTGCTTTCAAGGCTTGGGTTTGTGGAGCGCTTACAAAATAGCTGCTGCCTGATAACTTGTTATGGGGTTACTCATGGTTACAAGTATATGCGCGTCGACAGAATCTGTTGTCACCTGAAAATGAAATTAGCTGCACACGGCGCGTATCTGATTCACATCAGTATGGCCTTGCAGTATTTTTTCCAGGCCATCCTGCTTTAATGTCCGCATGCCCTCGCTAATCCCCGCAGCCAATATCTCGGTAACAGCGGCACGGGTTTGAACCAGCCGTTTCACGCTGGGGCTGGCCATGAGCAACTCATGCAGGCCCAAACGCCCTTTATACCCGACCTGCTCGCAGGCATCACAACCGCTCGCGCTGTATAACGTAAATACACCATTTTCTGCGTATAACTGTTGCCATTGTTTCAGCACGACGGCAGGATCGAGCGGCGTACCCAAGCAATACTCATCCAGTAATGTCTGAATTTCCTCTGCGGTCGCGCAGTGCGGTTGCTTGCATTCCTTGCACAAACGTTTGGCCAGACGCTGCGCCAGAATTCCCAGCAGGGCATCGGCAAAATTGAATGGATCCATGCCCATATCCAGCAATCGCACGATACTCTCGGCGGCGCTATTGGTATGCAGCGTAGAGAACACCAGATGGCCGGTTAAAGAAGCCTCAATGCCGATCTTGGTGGTTTCCTGATCACGCATTTCGCCCACCATAATCACGTCTGGATCGGCGCGCAGGAAACTACGCATGGCGGTAGCAAAAGTCCAGCCGATTTTCGGATTCATCTGTACCTGACACAACCCTTGCTGAGTGATCTCGATGGGGTCTTCAGCCGTCCATATCTTGCGCTCGGGGGTGTTGATGTACCCCAGTGCGGAATGCAGGGTTGTGGTCTTGCCCGAACCCGTAGGTCCGCAAATCAACAACAGACCGTAGGGTCTGACGACTATTTTTTTCAGGTTCTCCAGCGTTGCGGGATAAAGACCGAGTTGGTCGAGGGGAATCGGTTTTGTCCCGGCCAATACCCGCATCACTATGTCTTCTAGACCGTTGGCGGTGGGAATAACGGCGACGCGCAGCTCGATTTTTGCCGGGCCGAATTGCTGGAAATCTATTTTCCCATCCTGTGGTTTACGCTTCTCGGAAATATCCAGATTACACATAATCTTGATGCGCGATACCAATGCACTGCGGAAATTTGCCGGAACATCGAAATAGTGAACCAGCGTCCCGTCTTTCCGAAAACGGATACGGGTGCTCTGTTTGCCGGGATGAGTCTCAATGTGAATATCCGATGCCCCCTGTTGATAGGCATCAAGAATAATTTTATTGACCAGCCTGACCAGGCTGCTGTCGGCTTCGGGGACCGGCTCATCCTCAGTTTCCTGCGAAACAGCTGTCTGCGAAAGTTCCGAGGCAAGCTCGTCCAAATTTCCGCTGCCGCTAATGGTGCCGTAAAAATTGCTGATCGCAAACAGAATATCCTCGGGACTCGCCATCACCGGCTCAATGGTCAGTTTGGTATAAAACCGTAATTCATCAAGCGCCTCCCATTTCATGGGGTTTTCTATCGCCACGATCAACGTATTTTCATTGCGATAAAGCGGCATCACGTTATGCTTGCGGACAATGCTGTCCGGAACCAGTTTGATGATATTGGGATCAATGACGAACTTGCGCAGATTAACCACGGGGATGCCGAGTTTTTTTGCCAGTATGCGCTTGATCATATCCTTGTCGACGAGCCCCATTTCGACCAGCACTTGCCCCAGTGCCATCTTGCGGCCATGTTGCTGTTTATCCAGCGCCTGATCCAACTGCTCCTGGGTAACGAGCTTTCCCAGAATAAGCGCTTCGCCCAATTTCAGATTGGGCGAAGATTTCTGCCGCTTTAACGCAATCGCAAGTTGCTCGGGGTTGACGATCTGGTTCGCCGTGAGATAGTCGCCAATGCGTTGCGTGCGTAGCTGCTGCTGTTTTTCAAGCCCCGCGTCAACGTCTTGTTTGGTGATGATCGCCTCATCCACCAGCACTTGCCCCAGTGCCATCTTGCGGCCTTGTTGCTGTTTACCCAGCGCCCGATCGAACTGCTCCTGGGTAACGAGTTTTTCCAGAATAAGCGCTTCGCCCAATTTA
>JBCKMZ010000079.1:0-6362 GCA_038902975.1 Polaromonas sp. | reverse complement strand
CCGTCTGGCCCGTTTGGGTCCAGCATGGCCGGTATCTTGTTGTTCGGGCTGATAGCCAGAAACTCAGGCTTAAACTGGTCGCCGGTACCGATGTCGATGGGTATTGCTTCCCAGTCCCGGCCAAGGCGAAGTCCGCACTCCTCCAGCATGACGTGGACTTTGTGGCCGTTGGGTGTGGGCCATGAGTAGACTTTTATCATTCGGTTTTTCTTTCGCTGTAAGTATGATGGTTAAACGGCAGCCCCGATCATTGCACCGATACCTGCCGTGATGCCCATGGCCAGTGCGCCCCAAAAAGTGACACGCCAAGCCCCGGTCAGGGCGCTGGCACCGCCTGCGCGGGCGGCAACCGCACCCAGCAAGGCCAGAAAAACAAGAGCAGTGCCGGAAATCCAATAAGGCAGGTTGTTGCCGGATGCCAGAACCGTCACGGCAACGGGAAGTACTGCGCCGACTGCAAAACTGGCTGCAGATGCCAGCGCTGCCTGGATAGGGCGCGCGCTCGGGGTGTCTGAAATGCCGAGCTCATCGCGCGCATGAGCACCCAAAGCATCATGTGCCATCAGCTGCGTAGCAACTTGCAGTGCCAACGCCTGATCAAGCCCGCGGCCTAGGTAGATGGCCGCCAGTTCGCGTTTTTCTCCATCGGCATCAGCTTCAAGCTCGGCGCGCTCGCGTGCCAGGTCGGCCTTCTCGGTATCAGCCTGCGAATGGACAGAAACATATTCCCCGGCTGCCATTGACATGGCCCCGGCGACGAGTCCGGCAATGCCGGTGATCAGAATATTGCTCTGACTCGCATGCGCAGCCGCAACACCGAGCATCAGGCTGGCGGTGGATACGATGCCGTCATTCGCCCCCAGTACAGCAGCCCTCAGCCAGCCGATTCGCGACGTTCTGTGCCGCTCAATATGCCTCATGGTGTATTTCTCCGCAAAGTGAGGTCAGGAAGGTGATGATTGTCACCCACAAGGTGAATGCGGTCGTGGCTCCGAAAGTCAGCACTCATGCGGTCTTCCCAGCGGATGCAAACGGTCAACTGCGGTTTCTAGGTTGAATATGGGTGTGAGCCCGGCGATCTTTCAAGTTTAATACTGGCATGATCAATCTGTCTGTAGCTTGTCCTGTATCAAATGGAGGCTATTCTTGAATACGATTTTCTCGTTTCTGAACTTCCCCAACCATTCAACGAAAGTTTCATCCGCCATGCAGCTTCCCACCTACGACGATGTTGTTGCCGCAGCCGCGCGGCTCGAAGGCCACGCGCACCGCACGCCGGTTCTGCGGTCAGCCACCGCCGACGCGCGCTGGGGCGCGCAGTTTTTCTTCAAGTGCGAGAACTTCCAGCGCATGGGGGCCTTCAAATTTCGGGGGGCTTTTAATGTCCTGTCGAAGTTTGACGCCGCGCAGCGTCGGGCCGGTGCGATCGCTTTTTCCTCGGGCAACCATGCGCAGGCGGTGGCGCTTTCGGCGCGGTTGCTGGGCATGCCCGCGCTGATCGTGATGCCCAAAGACGCACCGGCCGCCAAGCTCGCAGCCACGCGCGGCTATGGCGCGGAAGTGCTGCTGTACGACCGCTTCATGGAGGACCGCGAGGCACTCACGCAGCGGCTCGCAACGGAGCGCGGCATGACCCTGATCCCGCCCTATGACCACCCTGATGTGATCGCCGGCCAGGGGACGGCCGCCAAGGAACTGATCGAGGAAACCGGCCCGCTCGACCGCCTGTATGTTTGCCTAGGCGGCGGCGGACTGACGAGTGGCTCGGCACTGGTTGCCCGCGCGCTGGCGCCTCATTGCAAGGTCTACGGCATCGAACCCGAAGCCGGCAACGACGGGCAGCAGTCGCTGCGCGCGGGCCGCATCGTGCACATTGAAACGCCCAAGACCATTGCCGACGGCGCGCAGACCCAGCACCTGGGCAACTACACCTTCGGCATCATCCGGCGCGATGTCGATGACATCCTGACCGTCAGCGATGCGCAGCTGGTCGAGGCGATGCGCTTCTTCGCGGAGCGCATGAAGATGGTGGTGGAGCCGACGGGCTGCCTGGCTTTTGCAGGCGCGTGCACGGACGCAAAAGCGATCAAGGGAGCCCGCGTCGGCGTGATCGTGAGTGGCGGCAATGTGGATCTGGCGCGTTACGCCGATCTGCTGGCAACGCGCTGAGCGAACAGCGGCACGCAGGTGAGTAGGCGGTGGATGGCTTGCGCCATCAGCGCCGCGGTGTCCGCTTGCTTGGTACATGTTCAGCGGATTAATTCAGACAACTTTTCAGTTTTGTCTTTCCAGATGGGAGGTGTCGGCCCGATGCTCGGTCAGACGCATCACTTTCGCGTCTATGCGCCCGAAAAAATCGACTACGCCATCAACCGCTACAGCAATGAAGCCAAGCGGCTTTACGCTGTGATGGACAAACAACTGGCGAAAAGCAGGTTCATCGCCTGCAACCAGTACAGCATCGCCGACATTGCCATCTACCCGTGGCTGCGCAGCTGGCAAAACCAGGGCATAGACTGGGCCGATTACCCGCACCTTCAGGCATGGTTTGACCTGGTTGGCGAGCGCCCTGCCGTGCAGCGCGGCGTGAAGGTGCTGGCAGAGCTGAGAAAGCCACTGATGGACGACAAGGCGCGTGAGATCCTGTTTGGCAAGACGCAGTACGCGAAACGCTAAATTTTCAGTCTTGGTAGACGACACCCAAACTGTTCGGTCTATAATCTAAGACTTGTCGGAGTGTGGCGCAGTCTGGTAGCGCACCTGGTTTGGGACCAGGGGGTCCAAGGTTCGAATCCTTGTACTCCGACCAAAAAATCCATAAAAAAAGCTCACTTTGTGAGCTTTTTTTATATGTGCAGCTTGTTTTGCGTTGCGTTTTCAATTCGGCGCTAGATTAGGCGAAGCAACGACATATAGTGTTGAATTGGAAACGCAACGATTTCTGCCCGTAGCTCAGTTGGATAGAGCATCAGCCTTCTAAGCTGAGGGTCGGGGGTTCAATTCCCTCCGGGCAGACCATTAAACAGTGGGTTTGATGCTACTAAAAATGTAGCAACTAGTTATTCGGGTTACGTCGGGGTTACGGATTTAAATAATCCTGTTACCCGTGGCTTTCAGCCAACAAAAAACCCGGCGCGCTACATAGCCCGATCAGGTCTGCCAACAGGTGGCGCGTCAGCGCCCCTCTTCTCCCCCCGGTATTGCGCGGGCTGAGGGCGCCCCCTTGGGGGCAGACGGGCAGACCGCGCGGGCCTATGCCGCGTAGCGGCGAGGCCCGAGGGTGGGCGGGGGCAGGCACAACATGACTGGCCGCAGGCAACTGGCTAGAACAATGCGCGTAGCGCCTGCCTAATGCCACGGTGCAGGCACACGACAGTTTCCAGCGTAGGCCACTTTACATAACGCCTTATTTGGAAACCCGCGAGGGCGCGTAGCGGTGCAGGGCACCAAATGAGCTTTAGCGATTGACTGCCCTGCACTTTCTAAATGGGGGCGTTATGTAAACCCGAAGGGCGGCGAAGCCGGTGGCCGCAGCGGGGGTGAATCACAGGTGCTCGAATAGCGGTGTCTGTTCCAGCACGATGCGCAAGCGAGCTGAAACCAATGTCTGCGCTCCAGCGCACTGATTCACACTTGCGAAGCACTGGCTGTGTTGTTCTCCGCTGGTGTGTGGTCGCGTCGGTACTCCGTCGCTTCCATTGGCCAGCGCGGTTTCCAAAGCGGTGATGCCGGGTGCGCTGGCACTGGCGGTACTCCGGCCATTGTCGGGCGCGCTCGGCTTGACCGCGCTCCCCGTGTCCGCGTCCGACCCCGCGCCGAAGCCGCGTACTCGTGGCCAGTAGAGGCGCGCTACTTCTTCAAGTTTCGGCAATGGCTGTACTCAGCCGTTGACGCTGACCAACCGAGTGGGCCTCGACCTGGCGCAAAGTGGCGGTGTTGGGTGGGGTGGCTGCCGACGGATCAGCGCGGCAGCGCCCGTCGGTAGTCGCCACGCCCAGCACGGCCACGCTGTTCAATCAGGGCACGGCCTGCGTGTCAGGTGTGAGCCGCGCGCCAGCGGCGAATCTGCGTTCCGTCTGTTCGGCAATGGCGACCACGCCGTTGCTGCTGGCTTTCTCTAGCCGCGCCTGGCACGCGGGGAGCGGCGGTGCTGTACTCAGCACGGCCGCGCTGCTTGATGTGGCACTTCCTCTCGCAGGCGGCAGCGTGTCGCCTGGCCGGGGCGGTATACCGCGCTTGAATCCAACAAGATCAGGTAGAGTCGCAGTATGTACACACTGAAGGAATGATTGTGAAATCACTGGAAGAAATCAAGAAGGTTCTAGGAGAATTATTTGATAAGTTGCGCGACGGTGGTATTGACATAAAAACGTCCAGAAAAATCAACAAATTGGCTGGCAAACTCACCAGGCTGCATGGCGCATTATTCAAAGCTGAGAAACAAGGTGACCTAGAAAAAATGACACAGATTAGGGCTGATGGTGAGCTATTGAGCAATCAGCTTGATGAGGTGACTGAAGGCGCAGACTCACGCGCCAGGTAAGCGGTGATGTTGGGTGCGTTGCTATCAGCGCGAAGCGCATTCAATCGGCAATGTGCCCGGCATGACCGCGATGGTGGTGGCATACTTGACTTTATGCGGTTGAATTTCGTCACGAAAAACCAACACCCAATCGCGCTGTTCCATGTTCGATGTTGACGCGCTTGGGAGGGGGGGAGATACTGAATCTTCTAATGGGCAATCATCGGATGATGAAACCTTAATCAGAAAAGGATATTTTTTATGAAAAAAGCAATGGTAATTTTTAGCGCGGCTGCTTTAATGGCTGGTTGTGCAACACCGACAGTGACACAAGTTGTTAAGCCTGGTGATAGGGGCCTAAGCTGCGCACAAATGCAAAATGAATTATCAGATATGCAACGACTTAGAAAGGAGGCTGATGCCGAGAAGACCGTGACAGGTGGAAATGTCCTCCGCGCTCTGTTCTTTTGGCCAGCTATCATTGGTACAGCAATGAACGCTAACGAAGCAATCGCCGCAGCTGATAATCGAAGTGTTCACTTAAACAATCTTATGATGCAGATGAAGTGTGAATCGCCCAAGTAGAAATGATTCCTCTATGGCTGTATCTGCCTTATTGCTTGGCTTGGTAGTTGATGCTTTTTATTACATACCAGTATTTGGGTTGAAAACCGGGCAACACTTTTCCGGGTGGCCATTGGTTGAGTCATAGGCAAATTTGATGCTCTAGCCCTCGTTGAATGTGCGTAAGCAGCTATCAAAACAATAGCCACTCGAAGCACACTTTTTAGGTGTGATTCAGTTTTACGTTAAATCAGTGTTGCCTGTTTGTCACTATCGCCAACAGCTTCGGCTGCCTTGACTATTTCACGACTCATTGGCAGGTCTAAGCGCTTGCCAGCCAGCAACTCTTCGACTGTGACAATCTGAATACGATCATCTTCCCGGTTCAGCATAGGGTGCTTGTACTTGCCAGCCGACTGTACTTCTAGCAGCATGGACTTTGTCGGCTTGTCCATCGTAAGCAAAATACCAAACTCTGCACCTTCGCGCTGTCTGTCGCTGTTAAGTGTGGCAACGGTAGCACGGGTTGCGCCGCCTGATTTGACTTGAAACACCGCTATGCCGGGTTTACCGGCACCAACCATGAAGTAGGCAATGCCATCAATGCCAGCGTCCGCGCCTTTTTGGTCATTGATGCGGGCTTGATTTTTGGAATAAGTCAGCACCGCCCATTTCTCAAATTCTTTGCGCGTCTTATCGTCTTTACGGTTCGCCAAAGCCACGGCTGATTTCATGTCACGCGGTACGCCGTCAAGCTGGATGCTTGCCTCTACGGTCGGCCATTGATCGGGATGCTGGTCATGCAGCCGCTTGAGAATCAGGCTGATGCTCTGGTAAGTGATGTCGATGCCGATCCAACGTCTCTTGAGACGCTGCGCCACCGCAACGGTAGTGCCGCAGCCGCAGTAAGCGTCTAACACGATGTCGCCCTCGTTGCTGCTGGCTTGAATGACCTTGGCTAACAATTTTTCAGGCTTTTGGGTTGGGTAGCCCATTCGTTCTTTTGCAGACGGTGCTATGAATGGAATTTGCCAAACGTCGTTATCTCTAACGCCTTTTTCATCAATCTCGCCATCACTCACTAAGTACGGTTCTTCTCCCTCTTTAAATCTGTGCAACACGCCTTGCAGTTTCCTATCCGTCGAACCTTCCGTGTAGTCCGTATAAATCACATTGAAACTGTATTGATCTTTATTTTTGACATAGAAAAAGATCACGTCATGCAGTTTTTGAAACTTTTTCGCTTTGCCTGTCCAGCGTCTGTAGTGCCAAATTA
>JBCKMZ010000078.1:0-6541 GCA_038902975.1 Polaromonas sp. | reverse complement strand
GCAATTCGCCCGAAAAATGAATTTATAGAAGTGCCCTTTAGCCGTTAACGGAAGAAACTTCTTCTGTCGCGAAGCCAGCCGGTAAAACAACTTCAAGCATTTCGATGTCTTCACTGTGGCCTAGCTCCCGGTGGCGAATGTTCGGTGGCTGATGGACGCATGAGCCGGCCTCCAGGCGCATGACACCCTGACCTTCGTATTCAAACTCGATCCAGCCTTTCAGGATGTAGATGAGCTGAAACTCGGTTTTGTGAAGATGCGGTTGACTCGAGAACTCCTGTCCCGCCGCTGCCCGGATAACGTGTGCATCAACCCGCCCATTTGTCGCTGTCTTGATGCCGAGATCGCGGTACTCATAGAACGACCGCAGCCCTCGCTCGAATGTGGCACCTTTGGCGTGTGAAGCTATGAAGCCTTGCGTGGTCATAAGAGTTCCTTTCAGTGTGGTAGTCAATTTAAAGTGCAGCAGCCCGCAACTTATCCTTCTTACTAGGCCGCTGGCCTTTGATGCCACCTGTCCCAGCCGGATCAGCCGCATTCACCGGCGCAAGCTCAACAGGCTCAAACCCTGCCACCTGCTCACGCGGCACGCTGATGCTCTGGCGCTTTTCTATCAAGCGCCAATGCGCCTGTGTGGTGGCGCTCACAAAGCTGATGGCCATGCCTGCTTCGCCTGCTCTGGCTGTGCGACCTATGCGGTGGGTGTAGTCGTCGGCAGAGCGGGGCAGGTCGTAGTTGACGACGACGGGTAGGCGTGCAATGTCCAGGCCGCGCGCGGCTACGTCTGTGGCGACGACGACTTGCAGCGCCTTGGTTTTGAAGTCCATCAGCACCTGTTTTCGTTTGCCCTGACTGAGTTCGCCGTGAAAGGGCTCGGCCTCGATGTGTACCTTGCGCAGTTTGTCGGCGACGATTTCTGCGGCGTGTTTGGTGGCTACAAACACCAGCACGCGGCGCCACTTTTCAGTTTGAATCAAATGCCGCAGTAGCTGGGTGCGGCGGGGTGCGTCTACCTTTATGGCGCGCTGGGCGATGGCTAACTTTGCCTCGGCCTCAAGTTGTACATTCACCCGCAACGGCTGGTGCAACAGGTTGGCGGCCAGCACCTCGATGGCGGGCGGGAAGGTGGCTGAGAAAAACAGGTTTTGCCGTTTCGCGGGCAGCACGCTAAGGATGCGATTCAGCTCTTCGCCAAAGCCCAAGTCCAGCAGGCGGTCGGCCTCATCTAACACCAGCATTTGCACGCCATCGAGCTTGAGGGCGTTGTGCGCCAACAGGTCAATCAGCCTGCCGGGTGTGGCCACCACGATATCGGCACCGCTGCGCAGGCTAAGCATTTGCGGGTTGATCGACACGCCGCCAAACACAACGCTGACCTTCGGCAACTGCGGTAAATATTTCCCAAACGCCACGATGGCCTCACCTACCTGCGCGGCCAGCTCGCGCGTGGGCACCAGCACCAGGCCACGCACGATGCGGGTTTTGGTGAGTGGTGCATCCATCAGTAGTTGCAGCATGGGCAGCACGAAGGCAGCGGTTTTGCCAGAGCCGGTTTGCGCCGAGCCCACCACGTCGTGCCCTTGCAAAATGGCCGGGATGGCGGCCTGCTGTATGGCGGTGGGAGTTAGGTAGCCCTTGTCATTCAGCGCGCGCTGGAGAGCGGGCAAGATGGCGGGTGAAAAACCGAGGGCGCTAAATGACATGCAGGCTTTGAAGAGGTGAGGGCGCTTGAGTTTAAGCCTGCGGCAAACGCTGGTGTTGCTCATCAGCACGTAGGCATGGATGGCGCAACCGAATAATCCTCCTCGGCATAGAAACAGACCGAGCGATGGTTGCCGTGCTGAATGATGTGCCAAGGAATGCCGGGAATGGAGAGGCTGGCGCGACGAGGCATGACGAATTCTCAGTGACGGATCGGCTGCATATTGGCAGGAAAACGTAGGCCACCGCAAGGACTGCGCCCGCATCGGCATCGCGTAAGCTAGGCTGCCACTAGTCCGTACACCGAAAATAATTGGCCTACGACCCATATCCGCAACCTAAGACCCTCTATGAAAGACGTAAACTGTGCGATCCTATGCCATGAAAGAGTTGCAGGGCGGGTGGGTTCATATTGGGGTACTATATGCGGCGAAACTCCACGACCAGTTGTTGAGAGCAACTGGCTCGCCGGACTGGCGAGCTTTCCCTGCGAGTGCGCGCGGCGCGTGTGCCGCCGAGCATTCCCGAGACATCCGTATGCTGGATGACGTGTCGGATAGCGACATTATCCCGCAAGGGGGCCTGCGCTTTGGGAGATCGGCATGGATGCAAGATGCGCCCCCGGAGCCTTCTAGTCGAAGAAAGAGATGGACGCGATGTTTCGATCAATAACACCCCGGTGGATGCAGACGAAGACCGGCATCTGCATGCGGATCATGTGCTCGCGGAGCCTGGAAGCTATACAGTGCGGGTTGGTTATCTGGAGAGAACGATCCGTATCATTCCTGCGGCGCCCGGCCGAAACGAGCCGCAACCCAGCCATCAGCGGGTTTACGCTGATCGATTCTGAGAAATGCGGGCTAAGCCCAAAGGGACGCGTCACGATGGGAACACAAAGCCGGCTGTTCTTTCTGCTTGGATTCGCCTTATCGGGGTTCTTTTTTCCCGCGTCCGCTTACGCCGAATGCGGCGGCCAGACCCAATGCATCGGGGTCGGCACTGACGCGCAGACCGCGGGCGTTGGGCACCACATAGGTCCATTCGATCTGGGTACGCCGCTTTTTACTTCGGCTTTTGGCAATCAGGTTATCGGCACAACCAGCACTTCGCAAACCATTTACGTCGCTGCGGTCACCGGCGCAGGTACCGCAGTCCTCGGAACGATTACCTTGAGCGGAGCGGACGCTGGCAGTTTTTCGATCGCTGGTGGCACCTGTCTAATTACCAACCCAGTGCATGGCGGCGCAGCTTGCACCATTGCAATAGCTTTCAATCCGACGGCGCCGGGTCCGAAGGCCGCGAGGGTTGACATTCCTTTGAGCCCACCCGCTGTTGGAGGCATAAGCGGCCGAAGCGTTGGCCTTACGGGAACCGGCACCGGCGCCCTACCTAGCGCCGTGGCGACGGCTATGTCAGTCGTGTCCGACACGCCGACCACCCTCGATCTGGCGCCCCTCATTTCGGGTACCGGTCTTTTGGGCGTTAATATCACCGTGACGCCCGCGAACGGTGTTGCCACCTTGAACGGTACCCGCGTGACGTACACGCCCAATCGCGGCTATTTGGGCGCCGATGCTTTTTCCTACGTGTCCTTCAGCAGCACTGCTACATCCGCAGCGGCCGTTGTTACCGTAAGTGTGGTTGCCAGAGCCGATCCGACGAAAGACCCCGATGTGGTCGGACTGATCGGCGCCCAGGCGCAGACCGCCCGGCGATTCTCGCAGGCGCAGACCTTCAACTTCCAGCGGCGTATGGAATCGCTGCACAGCGGCGCCGGAGCCGGTATCACTATTGCTGCGGGCACAACGGGATCTGGCCCTGGGCGCAGATTCGGCCCGGACTCGGGTTCCGGTCCGGCGATGAGCCTCGGTGCCAGTGCCGGTTCGATTGGTGGCGGCTTCGATATCGCCCGTGACGTGCCGCCGGACGGATTGCGCCAAACGGGGCTTGCCGGCGCTATGCCGGGGCTCCTGGCAACTTCATTCGCAACCCCGCTGTTGACGGCATTCACGATGAAATCGCTGAACCTGTCGAACAGCAGCGATCGCGCCGATGGATCTTCCGGGCTGCTGGCTGGCGCTGGCGTCTGGATTGGAGGCAACATCAATTTCGGCACCCGCGATCAGACGGCCGATAGCAGCGGTCTTCGGTTCAATACCGATGGCATCAGCCTTGGCGCCGACCGACGGCTCAGCGACAAACTGGCGCTTGGCGTGGGCCTGGGTTATGCGCGCGACCAGACCGACATAGGCGCCGACGGCACAAAGAGCCGATCGCGTGGCGCATCGATCGCCGCGTACGGCAGTTATAAGCCGACCACCAATACTTTCGTGGATGGCCTCGTCGGCTACGGTGCGCTGAGTTTCGACACGGATCGTTTCGTGGCATCCGTGAATGACTTCGCGCGCAGCCACCGCAAGGGCGACCAGCTGTTCGGGTCGCTTGCCGCGGGTTACGAGCATCGTAACGAAGGATTGCTGCTCTCGCCTTACGGGCGGCTGGATTTCTCGGTCGACCGGCTCAAGGAGGCCACGGAAACAGGCGCGGGCCTCAATGCGCTCACTTACTTCGATCAGAGGCTGCCGACACTCCAGTTCTCGCTCGGATTGCGCGCCGAATCGCTACATGAAACAAGTTTTGGGTGGGCGCTGCCGCGGCTGCGGGTGGAGTTCAAGAACGATATCAAGAGTGATCGCGAGGCTTCGATCGCCTACGCCGATCAGTTTGCCGGGCCGAGGTACTCCGTGACGCTCCCCGGGATGAAACGTAACACTCTGCTCGTAGGCATCGGCAGCGATTTCGTCTTCCGCACGGGGTTGAAGCTCGGCATCGACTATCAGGTGCAGCGCTTGTCCGGCGTGGACAGCAGCCAGGTCATCCGGTTATGGCTTTCAAAAGATCTCGACGGCAAGGGTTTGCCGTCGGTGCCCGCGTCTTCCCGGCTGTTCGCGGCTCCGGTCAGTGTAGAAGCCGGCTATACATGGGATAACAACCTCACCCGGGCGCGCGACGCTGCCGACAAGCTGTCGGACAGCGTCTACAGCTTCAACGTCAGCAAGGGAACGGTGTTCCCCGTCACCAGCTATACGCGCGTGGTCGTTAACGGCTTCCTTGACGGAGAGAAGCTTCGCACATATTCCGGCCTTGACCGCTTCTCCGGCGGCGTTCGGGGCGAGTTCCAGTACCGCACCTCGGGCGAATTCGATGCGCCGACTTTCGGGATCTTCGGGCGTATGTCGCGCGACGTGTACAGTTCCCAGCTTCGCACTGGACACCGCTACTCTCTCGGGGTCACCGCGCGCCAGTCGGTAACCGATAGAATCGATCTGTTCGGTGCGCTGGCGAGCAACGTGCGCTTCGCCAACAACCCCGTGTTTGACGCCAGGGACTACGCCGCGCGGCTCAATCTTGACTATTCGCTGGGGCGGGACGGCACCCTGTATCTGGGTGGCGAGTATCGCCACGGTGATACGGTGTCGACCGGGCGCACGTCGATCGAGAGCGTCGCCATCGCCAAATCCTTCGTCCCCGACGACGCGTACAGCGGCCGCCAGCTCCTCGCCTACCGTTACGAAGCGACAACCGTGCTGTGGACGCTCGGCTACAACCGTCCCCTCGGGCCGAGGGACTCGGTCGACTTCTCGTGGAGACGCGCGCAGTCAACCCCGACCCTGCAATCGGGTTATGTGCCACCGGGAGTTTATGGGGCGGGAGGACTTGTGACGGTGGGCAAGACAAGCTATACCGCCAACCAGTTTTTCCTTGTTTATTTGATGCGTTTCTAGACCGCGGCCTTGCCGCGGATCAGTAGTCGCGCCGCGGCCCGGTGTAGCCGTCACGCGGGAACACGAAAGGTGGCGTCCTTCCGACCAGCGTCTCAATCAGCATCAGCTCCTGGTCGGTGTGGTTGATGAACGGCGCGTCGCGGATGGCCGTCCCGGGCGCAGACTTGCCGAGAATGTAGACTGGCCGGTCGTGCTGTTTTGCGACGACCGTCTCTTTGCTCCCCGGATCCTCGCTTGCCGCGATGTCGGCAGTGCCATAGCAGGTGCAGAAGTAGGTCTGCTCGGGGTCCGACTCCGCGTACCATCCTGTGCCGCGAATGCCGATGACGGCGGTCGCGGTGGTTACCCGCATCTGCGTATTGCGCGACACTGACAGCAGCTTGCCGGTCAACAGCCGCAGGCCGGAGATCAGCAGCGACGCCAGTTCCGTTCCAGCACCTTCGATGACGAGGTGCGTGTCGCTGCGCAGAATCATCGAGTGGCCGGCGACCACGAAAATCACTTCGCTGTTTTCTCCGGTCTCGACCGTGTCGCCGGGGCGCACCAGCGTTTGCAGGGTCGCCGCCGTCCCGTTGACCCAGACGGTGCCGGTGATGCGGAAGATCGACTGCCCCGGAGGGAGCTTCGCCGGCCGGCTGCCGAAGATGCCTTGGGCACGGGCGTTTCCCATCGGAATGCCCGCCGAAATCAGTCCGACGGTCAGTGCGTCAATGAGTAGGCGGCGACGTAGATCGTCAATTTTGTCAAGGTGATTAATGAATGCTCCAAGATTTCTCGATCTCGCAGGGCCCGCTGCACCCATCATCTAGCTAACGAAACGCGAGGCCCACAGTTGACTATAACATGATCCGCGCGTGAGCGGGCGCGGGACCCTCGCATGAGCCCAAAGGGCGATGCGACACGCGCCTTGCACTTCATCACGAAAATCTGAATTTCTAGAAGTGCCCTTAAGATCGACGGCATCCTCGCCGTCGAAACAAAATGTAAGAAAAACCCTCCCAACCATTCGATAATCTGGTTGACTGATTCCAAGGATTCCCATGTTTTTGAAGTAT
>JBCKMZ010000077.1:0-6560 GCA_038902975.1 Polaromonas sp. | reverse complement strand
GCCAACAGCTACTTCTGGACCGGCAAGACTTTTGCCGCCCAGTACTTCACGGCCGTGCCTTTCGGCCTGAACTTCCAGGGCATCAACGGCTGGTTCTACGACGGCGGCGGCATTGACCTGTGGAACGAGGTGTATGCCCCGTTCGGCATGGTGGCCATGCCCTGCGGCAACACCGGCGTGCAGATGACCGGTTGGTTCAAGAAGGAGATCAACACCGTGGCCGACCTCAAGGGCCTGAAAATGCGCATTCCCGGCCTGGCCGGTCGGGTGTACGCCAACTTGGGCGTGGATGTGAAGCTGCTGCCCGGGGGGGAAATTTTCCCGGCGCTGGAGCGTGGCGTGATTGATGCCGCCGAATTTGTCGGCCCCTTCCAGGACCGTCGCCTGGGCCTGCACAAGGCGGCCAAGTACTACTACACCTCGGGCTGGCATGAGCCGGCAACCGTGTCTGAATTGCTGATCAACAAGGCGGCCTGGGACAAGCTGCCGGCCGACCTCAAGGCGATCGTGCAAAACGCGGCGGCGGCTTGCAATGTGATCAGCGAGGCCTGGTGCCAGAAGGCCAATTCGGAGGCCATGGAAGACCTGATCAAGAACCATAAGGTGATTGCCAAGCCGTTGCCCGATGCCGTCCTCAAGGCGCTGCGCAGTGAAACAGAAAAGGTGCTGGCCGAGGCCGTGGCCAAAGACCCGATGACCAAGAAGGTGCATGACTCCTACATGGCTTTCAAGGTCAAATACGACCGCTGGGTGGAGGTGAGCGAAGAGCACTACCACGTCAAAGTACGCGGCTGAAGCGGGCGTCACCCTCATGTTCAAGGCGATGTCAGTCGCCATGCAGGGGATTGAGGCGTTGATCGACGTGATTGGCCGGGCCACCCTGTGGGTGGCGCTGACCATGATCTCGCTGGTCGCGGTCAATGTGCTGCTGCGCTATTCATTCAGCTTCGGTTCGGTGTGGGCGCAGGAGCTGGAGTGGCATCTGCTGGCCGCCCTGATTCTGCTGGGCATGAGCTACGCACTGCAGCGTGGCGACAACGTTCGGGTGGATTTGTTCTACGCCAACTACAGCCCCAGGACCAAGTTCATCGTGGATGTTATCTCCGCCGTGCTCACCATCCTGGTGGCCTTGCTGTTTTTCAAGCTGTCCCTGACCTATGTCGGGCAGTCCTATGCCACGGGCGAAATATCCAATGACCCCGGCGGGATTCCTTACCGCTGGATGGTCAAGTCCCTGATTCCCATCGGTTACGCCCTGCTGACCTTGCAGGCCGTAGCCGAGCTGATGCGCCGGATCCACACCTGGAAAACCCGCCAGGAGGCAGCGCATGTTTGAGCCGCAAACCTATGCCATCCTGATGCTGGTGGCCTTCTTCGCGATGCTCATGATCGGCGTGCCGGTGGCTATCACGCTGGCTACGGTGGGCTTTGTCTTTGGTTACCTGGGTTTTGGAGAGCTGCTCTTCAACCTGCTGCCGGCACGCGTCTATGGGATTGTGGCGGGTTACCAGTGGATGGCCATTCCGCTGTTTGTCTTCATGGGCGTGATGCTGGAAAAATCTCGCCTCGCCGACGACCTGCTGGACGTGATGGGCCACATCGCCGGTGGCCTGCGCGGCGGCATGGGTGTGGGCATTGTGCTGTTTGGCGTGCTGATGGGTGCCACCACCGGCATCGTCGGCGCCACCGTCATCACGCTGGGCCTGCTGACCCTGCCGACGCTGATTCGTCGGGGCTATAACAAGGGCATTGCCTGCGGCGTCATCTGCGCCTCGGGCACGTTGGGGCAGATCATTCCGCCCAGCCTGATTCTCATTTTGCTGTCGGACATCATGCAGCTTTCGGTGGGTACGCTGTTTGCTGCCGCTGTGGGCCCGGGCATGCTACTGGCGGCGGTGTACATCATCTTTTTGCTCATTCTTGGCTGGATGCGTCCGGAGTTGATGCCGCCCATTCCGATGGCAGAGCGTGATCTGGTTTCGCGCCGCCAGCTCTGGATCAGGTTCTGGAAAGTGGTGGTGCCACCCATCATGCTGGTGGTGGCGGTGCTGGGCTCCATCGTCGGCGGTGTGGCCGCGCCCACCGAGGCGGCCTCCATGGGCGCCATTGGCGCGGTGCTGATCACAATAATTTCTGGACGCTTCAGCATGAAAGTGCTCAAAGAGGTGGCATTGAGCACCAGCAAGATCACCGCCCTCATGATGTTCATCCTGATGATGGCGCAGGTGTTTGCCCTGTCCTTCAGGGGCCTGCATGGCGAAGACCTGATTGTGCGCATGTTCGAGTGGCTGCCCGGCGGCGTCAACAGCGACATCTGGTTCATGATGTTTCTGATCTTCATTCTCGGCTTCTTCATCGAGTGGATCGAAATCAGCTACATCGCCGTGCCGCTTTTCCTGCCGGTGCTTCTGGCCCAGGGCGTGGACCCGGTGTGGCTGGCCATGCTGATCACGCTGAACCTGCAGTCTTCTTTCCTCACGCCGCCGTTTGGCTGGGCGCTGTTCTACCTGAAGGGGGTGGCGCCGCCGGAGGTGACGATCCGGGACATCTACAAAGGGGTGCTGCCTTTCGTCTGCATGCAGGCCGTCACCCTTGCGCTGCTCTTCTTTTATCCACAGATTTCGCTGTGGCTGCCCAAGGCCATCGGCTGGTAGCCTGGCTGGTGAGTGGGACCCTTATTCCAATCCGCATTAAAAACGATAACTGCGTTGCTTCGCTTTGCCGTGCTACAGCACTGTCGGCAGCTTCGCGCCTTATTCTCCTTTCTAATGCGAATTGGAATTATATGACTCCAAATCGACGCAGCAAACCCGCAGTGGATGCGTCAAGCCCCGAAGTGTCGCCAGTCACCAGCCTGGCCTCGATATCCTGGGCCAATAACTTGCCAAGTTCAACACCCCACTGGTCAAAACTGTTGATGCCCCAGATCGCACCGCTGACAAATACGCGGTGTTCCTGTAGCGCGATCAGCGCGCCCAGGCTGGCAGGCGTGAGTTCTTCGAGCAGCAAGAAACTGCTGGGCCGATTACCGGGGAAATGCCGGCGGCCACCCGCATCGACTTTCCCCACCATCAATGCCTGCGCTTGGGCCAGTACATTGGCCAGAAGTTTTTGTTGATGCCCTGGCAGCGTATGGGCTTGTTTTTTGACGGCGACGAATTCAACCGGCACCACAGTCGTGCCCTGATGCAGCATTTGAAAGTAGGCATGTTGGCCATTCGTGCCAGGCTCCCCCCACAGCACGGGCGCCGTCTGAAATGGAAGTGTCTGCCCACTTTCGTCAACCCGCTTGCCATTGCTTTCCATTTCCAGTTGCTGCAAATACGCCGGCAAGCGGCGCAGGGCGCTGCTGTAGGGTGCAATATTGCGGCTGCCAAAGCCGTGGAAGTTGCGGTACCAAACATCGAGCAAGCCCAAGCGCACGGGCAGGTTCTGCACCATCGGTGCAGTGCGAAAGTGCTCGTCCATGGCGTGCGCCCCCGCCAGTAGTTCACGAAAACCCTTGCCGCCTACGGCCAGCGCAATCGGCAAACCAATCGCTGACCAGATCGAATAACGCCCCCCCACCCAGTCCCAAAAACCGAAGCTGGTGCTGATGCCGAATTCATTGGCGGCTTTGACGTTGCTTGTCAATGCGGCGAAGTGACGGCCTACGTCAATCCCACCCTGCGCTTCAAACCAGTGCCTGGCCGAATGCGCGTTGGTCATGGTCTCGGCGGTGCTAAAGGTCTTGGACGCTATCAAAAACAAGGTGCTCGCGGGCTTGCACTGCACCAGCACGCTGGCCAGTTCTTGGCCATCAACGTTAGAAACAAAATGAAAGCGCTTGGTCTTGGCCCCAAATTCAGCAAGCGCCAGTACCGCCATCTGCTGCCCGAGGTCTGAGCCGCCAATGCCGATGTTGATGATGTCGGTAATCGCTTCATCAGCGCGTATTTTTTCGGCGTAGGCCAGCATGGCATCCAGCGTGGCGTGTACTTGGGCCAATTCATTGGCTATGTTTTTAGTAGCTGTGCGAGCCTGATTGGCCTGATTTGATTGGCTTGCAGCCGTATTCGATACCTCAAGAACAGGTTTTCGGAGCAAGAAGTGCATCGCTGCACGGTTTTCGGTGCTGTTAACCAGCTCACCGGCAAACATCGCCTCACGGTGCTGCTCAAGCTGGCACTGCACGGCGAGGTCAAACAGCAGGGACTCGGTGGCAGTGTCAATCAGGTTCTTCGACAGATCTGCAAAAACGTGGGGTGCCTGTTGGCTGAAATGCTCGAAGCGCTTGGGGTCTTGAGCGAACGCATCGCGTAAATCGAAGGCATGACCACGCTCTTTGAAAAAATCATCGAGTGCGCACCAAGCAGGTGTTTGATCGCAACGCGGTCTTGGCATGTTCAAACCGCCAGCATCAGTTGCTCAAGCTTCACTGTGGTTATTGGGGTCAGACACCAATTTCGCAGGGTCAACGCGAACGGATGGGAGGATGGCGGTTTTCATGTGGTAATTGCAAATTAATTGGAGTCTGACCCCAATTAACTACGGGGTGGGGCGTGGGTTATGTAAACAAAGTGGGGTCCCTTAGTTGGCCCTGGGATGTCTACCATAAAAAAACCCCGCTACGTTGCCATAGCGGGGTTTTTTGCTTCAATCGTTAACTGACTTGCGCCAGCATCAGATTAGAACGTGTGGCGCAGACCGAAAGCGCTCGTGTTGGTCTTTGTGCCATTCACACCGGTTACAGCACCGAGCTGGGCGTACCTGCCGGTCTTGACATAGGCGGTGGTGCGCTTGCTCAAGCTGTAGGTTGCACCAATAACGAAGTCGCTTCCAGACTGCGCAGCACCTGCAACGCCAGCCGTAGTAGCTTGTCTTGTGTTACGTCCGAGGCCAACCAGTAGGGTGGTTGCGCCCATGGGCATAGTCAAACCCAAGTTGGTTTCGCGGTTCGTGGTGAAAGTGTTCACCGCGGGATCGGTATTGGCCTTAGCCGTGCCACGTATGTAACTACCGTCCAGCTTGGCAACGCCGAAGTTGTAGCTTGCCACAAAGGCGGTACCGTTATTCAGGCTATTAACGCCAGCAGCAAGGCCGTTGATTCGGCCGTATGCTGCACCCACCATCAGCGGGCCTTGATCGAATCTGGCGCTCAAACCGGTGTTGCCGGACGTAGTTGCAACCGCCGTGGTGCTGGTATTGTTACGACCCAACATCGCTGTAGCGACAAAGCCGCCCGTGTTGGGGGTGGAGTAGGAAATCATATCGCTATAGCGAGCGCCGTCCGGGAAGTTGTTGACGGTGCCGGCGCCGGTCGTAGAAAACAAGTCGTTGGTAGTAATGGTCCAGAACAGGGGCGTGTAATTGCGACCCATGTTCACGGTGCCGAAGTTACCCGACAGACCCAAGGTCGAAACGCGTGCCAGGGTCAAGCCACCAGCAGTACCGTTATCAGGGGTGAGATCGCCTTCGAGTACGAAGTTAGCTTTCAGGCCGCCGCCCAGATCTTCAGTGCCACGCATACCCCACAGGTTGGTGCTCAGACCACCGTTATTGATACCGTTGTTGCGCGTATCAGTTGCTACACCGGCGGGAGTGGTAGTCGTGGTGGTGTTTAGGGCATAGCCCATGTCCAGACGGCCGTACAGGGTCACGGAAGACTGTGCGAATGCGCTGGTGGCAGCCAGGGCGGCCATAGCGATGAGGGTTTTTTTCATCATTTGAGAGTTTCTCCAAGGTTAAACATAGGGCTCCAGGACTTTGGATCCCCCGGGCCAACCTCCGTTGAAGGAAGTTGTATGTATTGCACCAGAGAAGAAGCGCTGTGGCAAAGGGTTTGAAAGAAAACCAACCCTAAAAAAACATTTTCGTTGCACTCATGCAACAAATTAAAATCTCACCGTGGAGGCCGCGTCACAAACCCTCTGCAAACCAGCCGGGGCGGAATTGGCTAGACTTCGCAATTACCCCCACAGAAATGCCCGCCCCATGGATGCCCTGCTAAACGCTGCCGACAACGCCCTGCGCACCCTGTTTGCCAACCCGCGCGCAAGCCGTCCCTGCCCCACGGTGGCCGACCAAAGCACCGACTTAAGCGTACCTGACAAAGCCCTGGCAGGCGCGCTGATGCGGGTCAACCACGTTGGCGAGGTCTGTGCCCAGGCGCTTTATGCAGCGCAGGCCTTGGGCACGCGCGACCCCGTGCTACGCAAGCATTTTCTGGCCGCCAGCGCGGAAGAAGGCGACCACCTGGCCTGGACGCGGCAGCGGCTTGACGAACTTGGCGCACGGCCTTCGCTGCTCAATCCGCTTTGGTACGCGGGTGCCTTCGGTTTGGGGCTGCTCGCCAGCCGCCTCGGAGACCGCTTGAGCCTGGGCTTCGTCGTGGAAACCGAGCGTCAGGTGGAGGCGCACCTGGCAACCCACCTGGAGAAACTGCCCGAAGGCGACCATGAGTCGCGTGCCATCGTGGCACAAATGAAAGTCGAAGAAGCGCGCCACGCGGTAGAGGCAGTGAATGCCGGAGCGCTGGACTTGCCAGGCGCAGTAAAAAGTTTGATGGCTGCTGGTGCCAA
>JBCKMZ010000076.1:0-6747 GCA_038902975.1 Polaromonas sp. | reverse complement strand
AACCCAGCGTCAGCGTACCATTCCCGTCGTTGGCCAGATAGCCCACAGTGCTCGCGCTCCCCAGGTTGATGGTCGCATTGTTGAAGCTCTGCGTGCCTTGAAAGAGCAGCGCGGCGCCCTCGGTCACATTCGCCACGCCCGGCGTGCTTCCGGCTTCCGTCAACAACGTCAGCCCGTTGATAATCCGCGCGTAAGGGTTGTCGTTCGACAAGTCCAGCGTGCCGCGCAAGGTCACTCCGTCGAGCGTGCCCGCCGAGCTGGTAAAAATCAGCCGATTGGTTCCACTCTCCTGAATCGTCCCGCCTTGAATCGTCCCGCCGAGCATGGTCAGCGAGCCAGTCGCCGGAGAGAACGTCAGGGTCTGCGCGGCGTTGTTGATCGTTCCCACCAGGTTGATCACGGCGCCCGCAGCAGCCGCATTGAAGCTGCCTAGCCCACCGGTGCTGATCGTGCCCTGCAGATTCACCGTGCTGTTGGCTAGCGCCGTGATGGTCCCGCTGTTGGCCAAGCTGGCCGGATTGATGGTGAGTATGCCGCCATTGCTCGCCTGCACCGCCGCCTGATTGGTGAAGGTACTCACGCCATTGCCCGAGAGCGACAGCGTCTGCCCGCTCAGATTGGCGCTGATCGTGCCCTGGTTGATCAGCGTCCCACTGCCTCCGACAAAAAACTGCCCGCCGATGGTGCCGCTACCTTGGACCGTCACGCCCGAACCCAGCGTCAGCGTACCATTCCCGTCGTTGGCCAGCCTGCCAGCGGTGTCCAGGTTGATGGTCGCATTGTTGAAGCTCTGCGTGCCTTGAAAGACCAGCGCGGCGCCCTCGGTCACATTCGCAACTCCCGGCGTGCTTCCGTCTTGGGTCAACAACGTCAGCCCATTGAAAATCCGCGCGTGGCTGGATTCGCCCGACACGTTCAGCGTGCCACGCAACGTCACCCCGTCCAACGTCCCCGTACCGGCCACTAATAGGCCCACCCCGCCGGTGGTCGTCACTGTTGCGTTAACGATGCTTCCGATGAGTGCGCCGCTCGTCAGCGTCGCCGCTGTTGTTCCGCCAATCGCAAGCGTCCCGCCGTTGAGCGATATGGTAGAAACGATGGTGGTCGCACCGCTTGCGTTGAGCGTGAGGTTGAGTACGTCGCCACCAGCGACACTGTCGGTGATGGTGCCGAACATGTTGATGTTCCTGTTCGCGATGAGCGTCAGCGTCTTGGTCCCGACTTCGTTGTAGTCGAGATTCGCGTTCCAGTTGATATCGCCGTTGCTCCCGGCGGTCGAATTCGTGTTGATCGTTACATCGGCCGCGGTTAGCTGCGTGGCGAGATTCGCGACTGTGATTTCCGAGGTTGCGTCTATCGTCCCGGATTCCTGAAAGATCCCGCCGCTGAATTCAGTGAGGGGCACCGCCCCCGACGCCGAAGCCACGATATTGATGTTGGTCGGATCGAGCAGCAGCGCGCCCACTCTTCCATTCGGTGCACGCAGATCGGAAAAACCCCTGTAGTCTAGGTAGCGCTTGCCCGAGACCTCTGCGAAACCGCCGTTGCCGGATTGCGCCCCGCCGCGCGCGCTGATAGTCCCGTGAAAGCGGGTGGCATCGTCGGCCCAAACAATCACCTTGCCGCCGTCGCCTGCTTCAGTCGCGCTGGCGTCGATGGTTACATCCGGGCCGACGTAGGTGGCGCGCGCGTTCAGGACGTCCGGATTCTTGCCTTGATAGTCACCGCCCACGAGTACTGTGCCGCCGCCGGTAGCACCGGAGGCATCGATGCGGCCCGTCCCGGTGACACCCACCTCGTTGCCGAGCAGGTGCACCGTACCGCCCTTGCCGCTGGTACTGGAGGCGTCGAGCGTGCCGGCGTTGAGGACTTGCCCGCCCTCGAGCACGATCTCCCCGCCCTTGAAGCTGAACCCACTGGCCCGAATCACCCCACTGTTGTTCACCGCCTGATCCAGCGCGCCTTGGGCTTGGCCGGTGGTCAGGGTTACGGCCGCCGTGGCATCGATGCTGCCGCTGTTCTCGATGCTGGCTTTGAGTGCCGGGTCGATGATGCGGGCACGAATCAGCCCGTCACCCGTGAGGTCCACAGCCACGGTATTGCCTGCTGCCAGCGTGACCGTGGTAGCGATGATCTGCCCAGCGTTCTGCACGTTATTGCCGATGAGTGCCACGCTACCCAGGGCGTTTAGCAGGCCTTCGTTGCGGATGCTGCCGGCACCAGGATTGGTAAAACGGTAATTACCGGCCATGAAGTCGTCGTTGCCCAGCCCCAAGGTGGTGGCGAGGATGCCGCCGACGTTGACCTGAGCGCCCCGGGCAAACAGCATGCCGTTCGGATTGGTGAAAAACACCTGGCCGTTGGAGCTGAGCTTGCCGTAGATCTGGCTGGCTTCGTTGCCGAGGATGCGGTTCAAAGCAACCGCGCTGCTGTTCGGTTGCGCGAAATTGACCGTCGCGGCCGCACCGATGTTGAAGCTCTGCCAGTCCAGCGCAGCGCGCTGGCTGCTTTGCTGGATGTTGAGAGCATTGCCCGCCTGGCTGATGCTGGCGCTGCCGGCGGTGACTTTACCGCCGGTGGGCAGTGCGTTAACATCGAGCGCCCAGACCGGCGTGCCGACTAGGGCCAGTGAGGCGGCGAGGATTTTGATGACTGCGGCGCTGCTGGGTTTGCCGCAGGCCTTGACGATTTCCGAAACGGCAACCCAGGCGCGGGTGACTTCGTTCCAGACGTTACGGTAGAAGTGGTTCATGCGTTCGTTCTCACCAGGCGTACCCCAAGGTCAGCCAGGCGCGTGGCTTGGGGTTGTCGTTCGGGTTGTTGGGTGTCTTGCCAGCCCAGGCAACGATGGCACTGGCACTTAAGTGTTTGCCGAGCATCCAATCGGCGCTGATGCCATAGTCGCTCAGTTGTTTGGTGTTATTGGTGACGCCTGGGAGCGGATCATGAGCCAGTTTGACCTCGGCGTAGTTGGTAAAGGCGGTGAGCGCAAGTTGCGGCAGAGCCTGCCAGCGGGCACTGATCCTGGCATGGACGCCGCTGTCGCCCACGCCTTCTCCGTTGGCGTAGCCGGGCAAGGTGGCGGGGCCACCCAGGCCAAACTTTTCTGAAGAATCGAGGTTTTTGCCGGCCCATTGGCCACTGAACTGCAAGAGCAAACTAATGTCTTTGTTAAGGCTCTGCTGGCGCTGGGCGTTGAGGGTGATTTTGTTAAATCGCCCGGCCGCTCCGGGGCCAGTGGGTGGTGCATCGTTGGCGGCAGCGGTGGCACCGAGGTCAATGAAGCCGCTGCGCAAGACCAGGTCGGCACGGTTAGAACCCCCGCCCATCCAGTCGTCCGTGGCGTCCGCACTTAGCGTGGCCGTGACACCCTGGCTTTGTTTGTCGAGTTGGATACCGGCGGTCTGGAATTGATCGGCGAGCTTGCTCTGGTCGGCCTCAAACTGGACCTTGAGGTTGGTGGCCCGGCTGCGCAGGATGGGATAGGCAGCGCCAATGCGGATCGAGTCGGCGGTGCCGCTGGCCTTGAGGTCGGCGAAGACACCGCCCAGGCTGTACTCGGCGCGCGAGGCACCAGCGATGAGCCGCCAGCCGTCGCCCCCGACCGGGAGTTCGCCGCGCAGGTTGTAGCTAATGAGCCCACCATTTTCGCTGGTCAGGGCGATCAGGCTGATGCGCTCGCCCTGGTTGAAAAAGCTGTTGGCATTCACGCTGACCCCGTAGCGGTTGACGCCGGTGGAGGGTGCGCCGTGATTGTTGGCTTCGAGGCGGCCGCTGATCAAATCTTCCGATTGCTGGGCCAGAACGACGTCGGTGCTGCCCGGATTTTCTCCGGCCTGCAGATCAAGGCTGACACGGCCGCCGGCGAGTTCGTTGATGAGCAGGATCTGGCGCTCGAGGATGGGCAGGCGCAAAGCTTGGCCCTTGGGCAGGCGGTCAAGGTAGCGGTAAAGGACGTCGGAGGCGACTCGGTTTTCGCCTTCGAGGCGGGTTTCGGCCAAGCGGCCTTCGGTGATGGCGATTTCGATGGCGCCATCACGAATCTTTTGCGGGGGGAGGT
Organism: Polaromonas sp.; assembly: GCA_038902975.1. GTDB lineage: Bacteria > Pseudomonadota > Gammaproteobacteria > Burkholderiales > Burkholderiaceae_C > Polaromonas. The sequence goes on along the minus strand of JBCKMZ010000076.1, from coordinate 2,687 downwards.
AGGCCTGGGCCAAGAAGTAACCGGCGACCTTGTAGCGTGCTTCGATGGCTTCGACGGCCTGGATGAGTTCACCAAAATTAAGCGACTTGCCCGCCCAGCCGGCTACCGCGGCCTCGAGTATTGCCGTGGCGAGGGCGCTGTTGCCGGTAAAGGTGAAATGGGTGACGTTGACGCGGGCATCACCGGCTGCCGCTGGAGCGGCAGGCTGGACTCGCGCCGGGGCTTCGATGGGGGGGACAATGGGGGCTGTTGGTGCCCGTTCGCTCGGGCGGGTGTCTTGCAGAAGGCGGCCAGCATCTGGGGGAGCCTGGGCAGCGGCTGATAGCGCCCAAACCATGCTGACTATAAAAACAGCAGTTTGAAGTATGAGCTTGGGCAACATGCTCAGTTTATACACTAACCTATCTATCTTAGCTATAGTTCAAATACCAGTAGTTCAAATCAGTACTGGCAGGAATTGGATTTACTTGGTGACGAAAGTAAACGCCCCATCCCAGCTCGGGCCCGGAGGGTTCCCGCGCAAGTAGTCAATCCGCTTGACGTACATTTCATACAGATAGCGTTCGGGATGACACTGCTGCAAGGCGGTGAATTGTTCGCCCGCCACCAGCCAGTCTTGTTCCCTGTAACTGGCCAGCGCCCGGCCGTAACGCGCCATTTCTTCCTGGCTTTGCGCATCCTGCGCTCCAACCGGCCCGACTGGCTCGTAGATGACGACCGACCGGTTCTTGCCCTTGACCCGCACACAATCGAGCTCGCGAAACACAAAATCCGGCACGGCCGCCTTGGTGAATTCGCTGACGATGATCTGCACACCGTATTCCTTGGTCAACCCTTCAAGCCGCGACCCCAAATTGACGGCGTCGCCCATCACGGTGTAGGCCATGCGGAACTCGGACCCCATGTTGCCGACCGTCATTTCTCCGGTGTTGAGGCCGACCCCAATCTTGATCGGCGGCCAGCCCTTGGCCTTGAACGAGTCCTGCAAAGACTCCAGGCGTTCTATCATTTCCATGGCGGCCTGCAACGCTTGCCTAGCGTGGTTCGCGTCAGGCAGGGGTGCGCCCCAGAACGCCATGATCATGTCACCTACGTATTTGTCGATTGTGCCCCGATTCCGATGGATCACGTGCGTCATTGGACTCAGGAATTCGTTCATCAAGTGCGTGAGCTGCCAGGGATTGAGCCCCTCGGAAATCGTGGTGAAATCGCGTATGTCTGAAAAGAGCACGGTGAGCTCGCGACTTTCACCGGCGAGCGAGAAAGACCCGGGGTCTTTCGCCATTTCAACCACGAGTTCGGGTGGCACATACTGTCCAAACAGGCCGGCCAGCAAGCGCTTGCCGCGCGATTCGATAAAATACCCGTACATCATGGTGAAAACGTAGAGCACTGCCATCATCAGCAAGATCGATGCCAGCGGCAGATGCAGGTTGGCATATTCCCACGCATAGAAGTTGCCGGCTATCAATCCAGCCATGGCACCGACACCGAACACAGTGGCCCACAAGGGGTTGAGCGCAGGCAACGCTAACGCCAGCAGCACACCGAACGCAAACAGCAGCGCGAATTCAAGACCGACGGTGTAGGCCGGGCGCTCATTGATCTTGCCGTCGATAATTCCTGCAATCAGATTGGCGTGCACCTCCACCCCCGCATACGCCTCCTGCACGGGCGTGCTGCGAAGATCCAGCAAACCAGGTGCCGTGCTGCCCACCACCACAATGGCACCTTGCAGGATGTTGCGCGGCACTTTGCCTTCTATGACGTCGATGGCTGAGACATAGGGAAAGCTGCCCATTTTTCCGCGGTACGGGATCAGAGATGCGACATCAATATCGACCGGAATACGCCGGCTGCCAAGCTTGATCGACTCCAGCGCCAGTGAACTTCGTTGCGCGTCGTCGTAGCCCAACTCGATTTGGGTCTCATTGAGCGCCAACCTGGCGATGGCCAGACCGAACGTCTCATACAGGCCCCCGTCGTAGCTTTGCAGCATCGAGATCCGCCTGACCACGCCATCGTCATCCGACAGTGGCGACACATTGAAGAACCCGGCTGCCAGCGCTTTGCCCTGCAACTCCGGCAAATTCGCGGTAAATCCGCTGGCCACCACGGCGCCAACGCCATCCGGATCGAAGCTGCCAGACGCAAGCGTGGGTGGCGGCAGACTGCCCTGGCCACCGCCTTGCCCAAGCTGATGGCGGAAATAGTATCCCAGCACCACCCGTCTATCTTTCAGGCTGTTCGCGAAGACCTGGTCGTAATCCAGGGATGGCCTGAGTTTTTCCAGCGCCGACTGGAAGGCGCTGTTAGAACGAAGCTCGGTGCGCCCAAGCTCGACAAGGCGGGTCAGTCCGGAGCTTTCATCGCGCTCGGCGAAGACGACGTCGAAGCCGAGCACATCGATTTGGTAGCGGTCGAACAGCTGTTCAACCATCTGTGCCAGCAGGTTGCGGCTCCAGGGCCAATGACCTAGCGCCTGCAAGCTTCTTTCGTCAATGTCGACGATCACTATGCGCCGGTCCAGCGTGGCGGGCATGGTCCACTGCAATTTCAAATCATAGGTCAGATTTTCGACCCGCTGGATTAATCCCAGATTGAGCACCCCCAGGGCGTTCAGCAGAAACAGCAGCACGATCACGAGACTCAGCCCGAGGCGGACCGCATGACGTTTGAATAGACCG
>JBCKMZ010000075.1:0-6832 GCA_038902975.1 Polaromonas sp. | reverse complement strand
CGCCGTCATCGTGCCAGAGAGCACTACCCACGCTGCACTGATGGCAGCCATTGAAGGGGCGGATAGCAAACGGACCAAGGGCCTGCTCAGAAGCGCAACGCTGTTTGATGTCTACAGGCCACAGCAGGCGAGTAGCGCCATGCAATTGGGCGAGAAAAGCCTGGCTGTGCGCTTGGTTCTGACGAGCGAGGCCGCTACACTGACCGAGGAAGAGATAGAAGCGGCTGTCCAGGCAGTGCTGGCTAATCTTCAGCTTGAATTGCAGGCCCGCTTGCGGACCTGATTCCATTTCCAGATCAATACGATATGTTGTTGCTTCGCCTTGCCGTGCAAAAGCACTGTCTGCGGCTTCGCGCCTAATCTCCTATCGATCTGAAAATGGAATTACTATCCAGATCAACAGGTGAAGCCCTAAAAAAATAATCACGCGGAGCAGCGGACATGAATTTTTCGATTGAAAGCTTGGAAACCCCGGCGCTCACCAAAGCGCATCTGGCGGAATTGCTGTTTGAGCAAATCGGGCTCAACAAGCGCGAATCGAAAGACATGATTAAGGCGTTTTTTGATCTCATCTCCGACAGTCTGGTGGACGGTACAGACGTGAAGATTTCCGGCTTTGGCAACTTTCAAATCCGTACCAAGGCCCCACGGCCAGGTCGTAATCCACGCACCGGCGAAGCCATCCCTATTGAAGCCCGACGCGTCGTTACCTTCCATGCCAGCCACAAGCTTAAAGAGCAGATTCAGGGTAATGGCCTGGCTGAGTAGGTGAGTAAATCCAGCTTGAGACAGTTGTCTATTGTGTAACGGCGCAACACATTTAAAAAAATTAAAAAACCCCTTTGCGCTAAGTTTCGACTTAGAGTAGATTTGGAGGTTTCCGCTTTAGCGCATTGATTTAATTGGAAAAATCCCTTCCACCCATTCCCGAGAAACGCTACTTCACCATCGGTGAGGTGAGCGATTTGTGCGGTGTCAAACCTCATGTGCTCCGTTATTGGGAGCAAGAGTTCACGCAGCTGCGCCCGATGAAAAGGCGCGGCAATCGCCGCTACTACCAGCACCATGAAGTGCTGATGATCCGCAGAATCCGGGATTTGCTGTACGACCAGGGTTTTACGATCAGCGGCGCGCGCAACAAACTGCACGAGATTGTGCAACTTGCGGGCGACAAACGCCGTAACGGCGAAGTCATGCTGGACGGTATCGAGGTGATTGAAGGTAGCGATTTTGACTTTCCTGATTCAGCCGACTTTGAAGACAGCGAGCCCGGCCATGATGGCGCAGATTTACCCAGCGGTAGCGCTGCGCAACAGCGGCTGCAACTGGTGCGTCGCGAGCTGTTTGAAATCCGCGATTTGCTGGCTGCTACGCACTGACGCTCTTTCTGCGCACGCTATAATTTAAAGCTTCGGTGTGTGGCGCAGCCTGGTAGCGCACTTGCATGGGGTGCAAGGGGTCGAAGGTTCGAATCCTTTCACACCGACCAGTAGATAAGATAAAGGCCTCTAAGTAGCGATACTCAGAGGCCTTTTTCATTGGTAAATCGGGAAATTACAGTGCAACGACGTACAAAGCAGGACAAGTATCCTTGCAAATTCTGCAATTCACCCACAATCAACGGATATCGATCTACCAGTTAAGGAGAAAATTCATGGGAACGATGGTAACTTTTAATCGCCCAGACGGGCAACCCGTGCAAGGCTACGGCTGTCCACCGCTGGAGTACCTTGATGCCAGCAAGATTCAGGTGCCACTGCAAGGGCACTGGGCGACGCAGGACGAATCCTTCAAGATTGGCACCATTGACGCACTCGAAGAAAGTCTGAAGGCCGCAGGCATTGACTTCGAATTTCACCGCTACCTGGCGCACCACGCGTTCGCGAATGAAACCGCCATCGGCCCTGGCCGCATCCCGGCGACACAATACGACCCGCTGTGGGCGCAGCAAGCGTGCGACCGCACCTTGCGCTTCTTCGGTCGGCACCTGGGCTGATTCGGCCATATTCGGCTGACCCGATCCGGGGAGGCTTTCCCTGCTTTCACTGGCAACGCAAACGCGGTGGGCTCACGGCACTCAAAACGCCCAAACAAATAGGAACATCAGCATGGCAAACATCGCATTTCTCGGCACTGGACTCCTCGGCAGCGCCTTCGCAGAAGCCGCCGTCAAGCGGGGTGACACCGTGACGGCCTGGAATCGCTCAATCGACAAAGTAACTGCGCTCGCTCAATTCGGGGTTAAAACTGCGGCAACACCAGCCGAAGCGGTCCGGGGCGCAACACGGGTGCATCTCGTGCTCAAGGATGATGCTGTGGTGGAAGAAATCATTACAGCGGCCCGCACCGGATTCACGCCGGACACCATCCTGATTGATCACACCACGACCTTACCAGCACTCACCGCAGAACGGGCCACGCGGCTTATGAATGAAGGGGTGAAGTATCTACACTGTCCCGTCTTCATGGGGCCACTGGCTGCTCGAAACGCGCAGGGGACGATGATGGTCGCTGGGCCAAGCTCACTCTTTGAGGACGTCAAGGCTGATCTCGCCAGGATGACGGGGCGTCTTGAATACATGGGAGAGCGCAGCGATCTGGCCGCAGCCAACAAGCTGTTTGGTAACGCCATGATCGTTGGTGTCTCGGCGATACTGGCTGATATTCTCACGCTGGCTCAAGCGAGCAACGTCAACCCGGAGGATGCCATCAAATTGCTTGGACTACTTGATTTAAACGCGATGGTGGCAGGACGCGGAATGAACATGGCGAAAGGCAACTTCACCCCGAGTTTTGAGTTAATCATGGCACGCAAGGATGTGCGCCTGATGCTTGAGACTGCCGGGGATCGACCGATGGCCGCGCTGCCCGCTATCGCGGCCCGGATGGACCAACTCATTGCAGCAGGGCATGGTGCACAGGACGCCACTGTTCTGGCCGTTGATGCGGTTCGTCGCCCTTAAACCAGATTATCAGATTGCCATGACCCAGCCCAGCATCAAAATAGTCCCATGAAAGCACTCAAAAATATCGCCCTGTCGATGCTTGATCTGGTCGCCGTCCGTGAAGGCGGTACGGTGGCCGACGCGCTCGCCATTTCGCTGCGTACCGCCCAACATGTCGAACGGCTGGGGTTCAAGCGCTACTGGCTGGCCGAGCACCACAACATGCCGGGTATCGCCAGTTCTGCCACGGCCGTGCTGGTGGGTTATATCGCTGGCGGCACGCGCACTATTCGCGTTGGCTCGGGCGGGTGATGCTGCCCAACCATGCGCCGCTGGTGGTGGCCGAGGCCTTTGGCACACTGGCTGAACTGTACCCGGGCCGCATCGATTTAGGCCTGGGCCGCGCGCCGGGCACCGATCAGGCCACCATGCGCGCGCTGCGGCGCGAACGCACCGAGACGGCTGGCGATTTCCCCCAGGATGTGGCGGAACTGCAGCGCCTCTTGGCGCCGGCGCAACCTGGCCAGCGCCTGATCGCCATGCCGGGCGCAGGCACCAACGTGCCGATCTGGCTGCTCGGCTCCAGCCTGTTTTCAGCGCAACTGGCCGCCGAGCGTGGCCTGCCCTACGCGTTTGCTTCGCACTTTGCACCGCGCCTGCTACTACAAGCGATTGCGCTGTACCGGCAAAACTTCAAGCCGTCCGCCACGCTAGCCAAATCCTATGTGACGATTGGCGTGCCGCTGATTGCCGCGCCCACCGACGAGGAAGCCGAATATCTGGCGAGCAGCACCTACCAGCGCGTGCTGGGCCTCCTGACGGGCGAGCGGCGTGGCCTGCAGCCGCCGGTGGAGAATTTCCTGGCGCAGCTGCATCCGCAGGAACGTGCTGCGATTGACGACTTTCTGGCCGCAGGTGTGATTGGCGGCCCCGAGACCGTTCGCCAGGGCTTGAGCGCACTGGCGCAAGCAACTGACGCAAACGAGTTCATCCTGGTATGCGATGTGTACGACCCAGCCTTGCGGCTGCGTTCGCTGGACATTGCGGCTGCGGCGTGCACAGCTTGATGCCCCACCCGACGAGCGACTGGCGACAGAACCCAACCTACTCAGGGCGGCTCATCGTGTCATGGCGCGGTCATGTCGATCAGCACTTTGCCGACGACGTCACCCTCGACAGCAGCGTGGGCCTCGGCAGTGTGCGCGAGATCGAAGCGGTGCAGCGGTAGGCCCGACTCTTCTCCCACGGCCAGCGCGCCGTCGATAATCGCGGCGTTGATGGCCTCGGCCGCCGCGTGCAGAACATCTTCCCCCACCGTGTACAGAAGCAGAAACTGGTATCGTACGTTGAGGCTGAAGTGCTTGCGCACGTCGAGCGTCATCTTGTCGCCACCGTTGTTGGCATAGACCGCGATGGAGCCACGGTTTCGGATCACGGCGAGATCGAGTTCGGCGTTCTGCGCTGGAGCGACCTCCACAATGAGGTCCACGCCCTCTGGCGCAATCCGCCGGATCTCGGTAGCGGCATCCGTCTCCTTGTAGTTCACGACGTGATGCGCGCCGGCCGCCGTAGCGAGGGCGGCTTTGGCCGGTCCGCTGACAGTGGTGATCACCGTAGCGCCCGCCCAGCGCGCGAGTTGGATGGCCGCGTGTCCCACCGCTCCGGCCCCACCGGCCACGAGCACGACCTTGGCGGCAAGGGCGCCGGGGTGCAGGCGCCTTGGTCCGTCTTCCGCGACCGTGAGTGCGCGATACGCGGTGATGGCGGGTACGCCAAGACTCGCGCCGAGGTCGAAACTCGCCGCATCCGCAAGCGCAAAGACGCGCTCCGTGGGGAGCACCGCGAACTCCTGGGCGGTGCCGCCGCTTGCGCGCTGGTACGCGGCGAGCGCGAGCCACACCCGGTCGCCCACCTTGATATTCTCGACACCCACACCGACCGCATCCACGATTCCGGCGCCATCCTGGTTCGGCACGACCTCGGAAAAGGGCAGCGGCGCTCCGGCTACCGAACCCCGTCGCGACTTCCAATCTGTGGGATTCACGCCAGAGACAATAATGCGCACCCGAACCTCACTGGCCCCAGGTTCGAGTACCTCGCGGTTGACGAGATGAAGTACGGACGGGTCACCGGTCTTGCTGTAGACGATTGATTTCATGTCAGGGTTAACGCTCGCGGCGCCAGAAGGTTAAAAATAACGAAACTACAGATGAGGAATTCAACCGCATCAAACAAAGTATCGCACCTTGGGGTTGCTCCTTCTTCGAGGGCGCGGCAGCGCCACTCTTACTGAAGATCGAGAGCCCGGGTAGTCGGCGTGGTTCAAAAAGTTTTTGAGTAACACGGTCGATGTGAATTTTGGATGCCTATGACTCAACCGAAGGCCACACGAAAAGTATTACACGTTTTAAACCACGCCCCATAATAGGCTGGTGGACTTCGCATTCGTCCTGATCCTCGGCCTGGTCGCCGGAACGCTGGGCGGCATCGTCGGCTTCGGCACGTCGATCATGCTGATGCCGGCGCTGGTGCTGGTGTTCGACCCGCGCGAAGCGGTACCTATCATGGCGGTGGCATCGATCATGGCCAACGCTTCGCGGGTCGCGGCCTGGTGGCGCGAGATCGACTGGCGCGCCGTCGTGGCCTACAGTGTCACTGCTGCTCCCGCGGCAGCGCTCGGCGCAGTGACGCTGCTGGTCCTGCCGACGCGGTGCTGGGCCTGTTCTTCATCGCGATGATCCCGGCGCGGCGCTGGATGGCGCAACAGGACTTCAAGCTCGGGCTCTGGCATCTCGCCGCGTTCGGTGCCGGCATCGGCTTCCTGACTGGCATCGTCGCCACCACGGGGCCGATCAATGCGCCGTTCTTCCTGGCCTATGGCCTGGTCAAGGGCGCGTATCTCGGAACCGAGGCGATGGGCTCGCTGGCCATGTTCGTGGCCAAAGCCATCACCTTTCGCAGCCTGGGCGCGCTGCCGCTCGACACCCTGGGCAAGGGTCTCATCGTCGGCAGCTCGCTGGTGGCCGGCGCCTTCATCGCCAAGCGCTTCGTACGCCAGCTCGATGCGGAGCGCTTCCGCCTGCTGATGGACGGCCTGCTGCTGCTGGCGGGCGTCACCATGCTGTGGGCTGCCGCTGCAGGCGTTTGACGGACTTGAGTTTGCCCGCTGTTGAGGCGTGGCGCCTGTACCGAGGACGGGCAGAATGCGGTTGTTGCCACCGACGTCAGATTGACCCTCTGGGGGTGCTCCAGGTGGTGCGGCCGGTACGGTTTTCCAACCGGCCGGACAAGAGGCAATATAGGGGTAGTAGCCCCTGGCTGCATCGCAGTAATACCAGAATTGCTGGACCGGTGGAGCCGCAACCGGGGGCTGCATCTGCACCGGTGCGGGCGCAGGGATCTGCACGACCACGGGCGCAGGTTGTTCAACGATCACCGTGGGTGGACGGTAAGGGTACGGATAGGGGTAAACCGGTTGCGGGTAGAAATACCAAGCCCCGCCAGCCACCCACGACCAGCCAGTGCGGCCACCGTGCCAGCCGTGGCGCGATGCGCCAGAGCGCCAATGGTGGCTGTCAAAGTAGCGAATATCGCCGTGCCAGCCGCGGTGGTCATTGCCACGGTGCTGCGCCGAAGCAGCAAGAGGCGCCGCCATCAGCATGGCGGCAACAGCCAAAGTACAAGCAACTATAGCTTTCATACGTACGCCTTTTGAATTGATCCCAAAAAAACCGGTTTGCGAGTCCGCAAGAACCCCCTTAACGCGCCAGTTTGCCCCCTAGCTGACGGCCTCTGTCATCTTTACTCTGACTTAACCGGCCACAAACAGTTTCCTCCATGCAGGATTAGATACTGGCCCGCATGCAAATCAAGTACTGCCCGACCGA
>JBCKMZ010000074.1:0-7139 GCA_038902975.1 Polaromonas sp. | reverse complement strand
AGGTGTCGATCTGCTTGTCGATAAAGACGCGGGCTACCTCGGACGAGCCGCCGATGATGTCGATACCCTGGCCGCTCAGTCTTTTGGCAATGTCAGGGTTTTGCAGTGCCTTGTTGACTTCCTCGTTCATGCGTTTGAGTACCTCGGGCGGTGTCTTGGCCGGCGCCACAATAGCCCACCAGGCCGGTGCGTCAAAGCCGGCAAAACCGCTTTCAGCCACCGTTGGCACGTTCGGCAACTCGGGCGAGCGTTTGCTGGTGGTCACCGCCAGCGGGCGCAGGCGGCCGCTGTCGATGTGCGGCTTGGTCACGAACACCGTAGCGATGGACAGCGGCACATGGCCGGCCACGGCATCGATCAGCAGCGGGCCGCCGCCCTTGTAGGGCACGTGCTGCCAGTCGATGTTGCCGTTTTTCGCAAGCAGCGCCATCGCCAAGTGGCCGAGGCTGCCCGAACCGATGCTGCCGTAACTCACATTTTTCTTGGCCTTGGCCGCAGCCACCACATCGGCAAAGGTCTTGTACTCGGAAGCGGAAAAAGTGGTCAGCACCATGGCCGAGGTACCGATCAAACTAACCGGTGCCAAGTCTTTCCGGGTGTCAAACGGCATGTTGGGGTTCAGGCTGGGGTTGACGCCGTGGGTGTCGAACACAAAGGCAAAGGTGTAGCCGTCCGCCGGCGCTGCGGCGACGGCTGCGGTACCGATGGCGCCCGACGCGCCAGCCTTGTTTTCGACAATGATGTTCTGGCCGAGCTGCTGCGACAGGTGTACGGCCAGAATGCGCGCGATCTGGTCGACCGAGCCACCGGGCGGAAACGGGACAACGAACTTGATCGGCTGTTTCGTCGGCCAAGCTTGTGCTGAGCTAGTCGAAGTGGCCTGTGCCACAGCGTTCAGGCTGACCACACACAGGGTGGCGGCCGTCATGGCCAGGGCGGTTCTGGAGATCCATTTTTTCATGCTGGGAATCCTGCAAATAAAGTAGCTCCCAGTATCCGCATCGATCGAAAATACGCCAATGCGGTTAACCCTTAGATGCTAGGGCACTTCTAGAAATTCAGATTTTCAGGATAAAGTGCAAGGCGCACGGAGCGGAGCAACCGGAATGTACTTAAGATACATGAGGATTGCGAGCACCACGCAACGCAGCAATTTGCCTGAAAAATGAATTTATAGAGGTGCCCACTATCAATCGGCCGCGCGGCTAGGCCTGATACCCTTTTCACGGCAAAATCGGGCCATGGTCCGACCTTCCCAACTCCTTTACCCGCAGCGCGAACCCGCGCCCACCCGCCCTGCTGCCACAGTGCTGTTGCTACGTGACGCCAAGGACGGCATTGAAGTGCTGATGACGCGGCGCTCCATGACGGCGAGCTTTGCGCCCGGTGCCTATGTGTTCCCAGGTGGCGGCATTGACGCCGCCGATGCGGCGGCGTATGCGCAATCGACGCGCCGCGCCACCCAAAGCGACCTGCACCTGACGCAGGCCATCGCCGCGATCCGCGAAAGCTTTGAAGAGCTTGGCGTGCTGCTGGCCCGGCGGCCTGACGGCAGCCATGCGGGCGCGCAGGACATTGCGGCACTGGATCGCAAGGCACCTTTTGCCCAGCAATGCGCAGAGCGCGGTTTGGTGCTGGCAGGCGACGACGTATTTGTACTGGCGCACTGGATCACCGACCGCGATTTGTCGCGCCGCTTTGATGTGCCGTTTCTGGTAGCGCGTATGCCCGAAGATCAGGCGCCTGTCGCCGACGAAACCGAGCAGTTTGAACCGCTATGGATACGCCCGGCTGATGCGCTGGTCAAGCATCAGGCGGGCAATTTTTTCATCATCTTCCCGACCATTCGCACGCTGGAGCGCTTGCAAGCCTATGCCGATGTTGATGCCGTCCTGCAAGCCTGCGCTACGTCCGAGCAGCCGCTGTGGACATCCTGCCCGCGCGCCGGCTTGCTGGCTGGTGAAGTGGCGCGCTACATGGAGCATGAAGCGCCTTTCGGCGAACTCGCTTTGACCTGCCCCGATGGGCAAATTGTGCATCCCCTTGACTGGCAGACAGATGCCCCCGTGGCACTGCTGAAAAACGTCATGCGCCTGACCGCGCCCAATCCGGGCGTGATGACAGGGCCAGGCACCAACAGCTACCTGGTGGGTGATGCTAAAGGCGGCTATATCGTCATCGATCCCGGCCCCGCCGACCATGACCACCTGGCGCGTTTGTACCAAGCCGCGGGCGGCGATATCCGTATGATTGTGTGTACTCACTCGCACCCCGACCATTCCCCCGGCGCAAAGCCGTTGCAGGCCCTGTGCAGCAACCCCCCCCCCGATTCTGGGCCTGCCATCGGCGCCCACGGCACGCAGCGCCAGCGCTTTCACGCCGGACCGGGCACTACAACATCAGGAACTGCTTGTGCTTGCAGGACAAGGGCCGGAAGTCGAAATCACCCATACATTGCAGGTCATCCACACGCCGGGGCATGCGGCCAACCACCTGTGCCTGGTGCTGGTGGAAGACGGCATTCTGTTCAGCGGCGACCACATCCTCAACGGCAGCACCACCGTGGTGGACCCGCCCGACGGCAACATGACGGCCTACCTCGACTCGCTGGATGTGCTCAGTGCAGCTTGCGACGAACACGGCATTGAATTCATCGCCCCAGCGCACGGTTATGTGATCGGCGAGGCGAAAACCGCGATTGCCCAGCTCAAGGCCCACCGCCTCAAACGCGAGGCCAAAATCGCCGCCGTGATGCAGGCCATGCCTAGCGGCACGCTGGACGACTGGGTGCCGCTGGCGTATGACGATGTGGATGCGCGCATCTGGCCGATAGCCAAACGCTCGCTGCTCGCGCATGTGGAGCGCATCGAGTCGCAGGGCCTGTTCAACTGAACCGCCTGCCACTGGACCGCTTGAAAAGTGTGAAGCCCGCCGATAAGCCGGATTCTGTGCGCTGCGCCATCTTGCGATAACGCAGTGTGACCGCCATTAATCTGGGCCGAGGGTCGCCCACCCGGCTCGGTGCTACCTACCCGCACACTCGGGGGACCCCGTCAACGTGTGCCTATTTGGTATTGCTGCGCGTAGAGATTGCCCGTTTCACCCGGACTAAACCGGCTCGTCTCTGTTGCTCTAATCCTCACCTTATACCTTGCGGCTTTCAGTGGAGAGGTGTTACCTCCTACGCTGTCCTGTGCAGTCCGGACGTTCCTCCAGTGCGGCCTTTCGGCCCGACGCTTGCGCGTCGGCTTTACAGCTATGCACCAGCGGCGGTCTGGCAGGCTTCACGGCTTGATTATCGGCGCAACTTAAAATACAGCCCTGATCCGAAAAACAGATCCACGAAAGTAACCATGATCCGAGAAAATCCATTAGCACCGTCATTCCCGCGAAGGCGGGAATCCAGCGCTGTAAAACTGGATTCCCGCCTTCGCGGGAATGACGCTGGTTTTTTCTAATGAACAATCTCGGATGATCCGCATCACTGAACTCAAGCTGCCGCTTGACCACGACGAGCACGCGCTACCTGCGTTGATCGTCAAAACGCTGGGCATAGCCAGCGCCGAGTTGGCTAAACACACCATCTACAAACGCAGCTACGACGCACGCAAAAAAAACCTGCTGCTGGTTTACATCTGTGATGTCCAACTAACCGATGCATCGCAAGAAGCCGCACTGCTCAAGCAATTTGCAAACAACCCCCACATCCGTCCCACACCCGATCAAGCCTACTACCCGGTCGCTAAGCTGGCTGTCGCACCCGCCATCCGCCCGGTCGTTGTCGGCTTCGGCCCCTGCGGTATTTTTGCAGCGCTGCTGCTGGCGCAAATGGGTTTCAACCCCATAGTCCTTGAGCGCGGCAAAAAAGTACGTGAGCGTACCAAAGACACCTGGGGCCTGTGGCGCAAGGGGGTGCTGAACCCCGAATCAAACGTGCAGTTTGGCGAAGGCGGCGCAGGCACTTTTTCAGACGGCAAACTCTGGAGCCAGATCAAAGACCCGCGCCATCTGGGCCGCAAAGTGATGCTGGAATTCGTCAAGGCGGGCGCTCCGCCAGAAATTTTGCTGGTCAGCAAACCGCACATCGGCACCTTCAAGCTGGTCAAGGTGGTCGAGCACATGCGCGAGCAGATCATTGCGCTGGGTGGTGAAGTGCGCTTTGAGCAGCGAGTGAGTGATGTGCTGATTGAGGGCGGACATATTCGCGGCCTCACAGTGCAAAACTTGAATGACAACACCAGCTACGAGCTGCGTGCCGACCACGTCGTGCTGGCACTCGGCCACAGCTCGCGCGACACCACCGCCATGCTGCATCAGCGCGGTGTTTACATGCAAGCCAAAGCGTTTTCAATCGGCTTTCGCATCGAACACCCGCAGGGCCTGATAGACCGCGCCCGACTGGGTCAGCACGCAGGTCACCCGCTGTTGGGCGCGGCTGACTACAAGCTGGTACACCACGCCATGAACGGTGAAGGCAGTGGCCGATCAGTCTACAGTTTTTGCATGTGCCCCGGCGGCACGGTGGTGGCAGCTACGTCTGAAGTGGGCTGCGTGGTCACCAACGGCATGAGCCAATATTCACGCAACGAACGCAATGCCAATGCCGGCATCGTCGTCGGCATCACGCCTAGCGACTACCCAGGCGGTCCGCTGGCGGGTATTGAATTTCAGCGTCAGTTGGAGTCCCATGCCTTCACGCTGGGCGGCGGCAACTATGCAGCGCCCGCTCAGTTGGTGGGTGACTTTTTGCAGGCCAAACCGTCAACGCAACTCGGCAGCGTCGAGCCGTCGTACCAGCCCGGCGTGCTGATGACAGACCTATCCAGCGCGCTACCCGTCTACGCGATTGCAGCCATACGCGAAGCGATACCGGTGTTTGGCAAAAAAATACGCGGCTTTGATATGCATGATGCGGTGTTGACGGGTGTTGAAACTCGCACCTCGTCACCCTTGAGAATCACGCGCGGCGATGACTTTCAAAGCCTCAATGTCAAAGGCCTTTACCCGGCCGGAGAAGGCGCCAGCTACGCGGGCGGCATTTTGTCGGCAGGTGTTGACGGCATCGAGGTAGCCGAAGCCGTGGCGCGCAGCATGACCCACCTAAGGGCACCTCTATAAATTCATTTTTCGGGCGAATTGCTGCGTTGCGCGGTACTCGCAGGGTTATTGGGGTCAGACGCCAATAACTCGAAGTCATGGGCAGCAGAAATACAGGTTCGGAAAAATCTCAGGCTGGACCATAATTCGAATCAACAGGCTTGAGGCCGTAAAACATCCCCCTCTGCCAGCACCAGCGGCCATCCCGGTCGTAGGTTCAGTCCATCGTATTGAAGTACCAAGCTATGCCAACCAAAATTAAAGAGCTCGTTGCGTTGATACAAGCCGATGGCTGGCATCTCGTGCGGCAAAAAGGAAGTCATCGGCAGTATCATCATCCATCGAAACCGGGAACTGTAACCGTGGCCGGCAAGGAGAGCGTCGAGATTCCACCGGGCACCCTGAACAGCGTTCTCAAACAAGCCGGACTAAAGAAGTGAGGTAAGCCATGCAATATCTTGTCGTTATCGAAGAAGGCTCGTCGAGCTTTG
This sequence comes from Polaromonas sp., assembly GCA_038902975.1. Taxonomy (GTDB): domain Bacteria; phylum Pseudomonadota; class Gammaproteobacteria; order Burkholderiales; family Burkholderiaceae_C; genus Polaromonas. Next base: position 1,551 of record JBCKMZ010000074.1, on the reverse strand, counting down.
GCGCTTATGTACCCGATCTCCCGGGTTGCGTGGCAGTCGGAGAAACGCGTGCCGAAGTCACAGCGTTAATCCACGAAGCCATCGATTTTCACCTCGAAGGCATGAAAGAAGATGGCGTACCTATCCCGATACCCCATTCCAGCAGCACGCTTGTCGAAGTGCACGCCTGACTTTCATGGTTCAGTCCAACATGGTTTATCTGCCGCGATTGATGTCTTTGCTTTGTGCTGGCTTTACGGCGCGACGGATAAACGTTGATTGTTGGGCGGCATCGCAATGAAGGTGACGATCCTCGGCCCCATTACCCGTGCGTCTAATGGTGTGTGGCAGGCTCCGATCCCCCTCTTTGGTTTGGATTCGCGGTTTATAGAAATGGGCGACCTCGATGCGACCTATGACCCAGAAGCCACGCAACCGCAGAATCTATTTAATAAAGAGGGAGAGGATCAAACGTGGGCCTACCGCGGTTTCACCGTTCTCGTCAAGGGCGCGGAGGCGTTGACCGCCCAGCAGATCCAGCTCGAGGTCAAGCACGCTGTCATGCGTCATGACAAGCGCTTCGATCGTCTCCGCCGCGAGATTGAGGCATTCGAGAATCTGGACCGCGCCGATGTAGCGCGTCGGGAACGCATTCCAGACGCCGTTCGCCTCTTCGTTTGGCAACGTGATCAGGGTAAGTGCGTGAAGTGCGGCAGCTCGGACAAGCTCGAATTCGACCACGTAATCCCGATCGCGAAAGGAGGGAGCAACACGGAGCGCAATATTCAGCTGCTTTGCGAGTCATGCAATCGCTCGAAAGGGGCGAACATTTGAGCACTGCCGCCTTGCACCCGACGTGCTACAGCGGGCTGCGCCCGCTGTAGCACGCGGGTGAACTCAAACGTTAGATACCCGATGTCCACGCCGTTGAATATTACCGTCTCGATGCTAATGAGCAATGTCGACACCACGCTCGAGAACGAAGCTGCGCATATGGATCGCGTTCACGGTCCTCTTTGGGAGGCTCGATCGGATGTAGTACGCAATCTGGTCGCAGTTGGTGTTGCCGTATTCGCGGGTACAGTGACTTTCCTGGAGGGCGTCGCGTCGTCTGCTTGCACGCTAGGCGGAGCCTTACTTCTCGCGAGTTGGGCATTGCTGGTCATATCTGTATCAGCAGGGCTATTTTCGCTTTGGCAGTCAATCACCCTGCGGAGTTTTTACCCGCGCCTCTTCAACAGTCGCCCTCGCCTCCGGGCGGAGTTCCAGAAATTGGACCTAACCCGTCCTGACGCGATTGACCGTAGCGCCGAAATTCTCAAGGCCGCAATAGATGCGGTGGTCGGACCTATGGGAGTTGCCGACACGCGAGGACAGATTGGTGCTCGAGTCTGTATGGTCTGCTTCTTCGGCTCTATGATGTTCTTTTTGGGGTACGCCGTTACGCGCCTATGGTCGGGTACCTAACGAATAAGAAACTGTCTTAAAAGTTAAGCATTTTCAACCTCCCGGGTGTGCAAATTTTCGTTCCATGGTGTAGCTGATTTGACGATGACATTCAAGATCGTCGGC
>JBCKMZ010000073.1:0-7198 GCA_038902975.1 Polaromonas sp. | reverse complement strand
ATCAAATATTTCGCTTCCATCCGTGAGGCTATCGGCCATAGCAGTGCGGTGCATGAAACATCCGCCACTACACTCTCAACCCTGCGCGACGAACTGATGGCCACCAGCCCGGCACACGCCGCAGCCCTGGCACGCGGCAAGGTGGTCCGCATGGCGCTCAACCAAGTGATGAGCGATGAATCCGCCGCGCTGGTTGACGGTTGTGAAGTGGCGTTTTTCCCGCCGGTTACGGGTGGGTAGGCATTCTGGGTTATTGGCGTCTGACCCCAATAACCCCCCCCAGACCAACGAATGAATTACCGTTCGCCCTGAGCTTGTCGAAGGGTCTGCTCGCTAAGTGGTTTTTTATTAGATAAAGGCTTCGACAGGCTCAGCCCGAACGGGGTTTGGTGAATTTCTAGAAGCACCCTATAGTGCAACTACCGCAACACGACCGCAGCACAGGCGGTTCAGTCCAACATGGTTTATCCGCCGCGATTGATGTCTTCGCCTTGTGCTGGCTTTACGGTGCAGCGGATAAACGCTGATTGTTAGGCCTCAGAGACATGAACACGTGGCAGCCGATACCGAAGAGAGCTCTCCGCGACCGCGTCGCCCAGGGTGTGGCGAGGATGACGCCCGCTCAACTGAACCTCTGGCAGGCAATCAACGTGCCTCCCGAGAAGTGGGAGCAGCTGTCATTCGGCAGGGAAGGCAATGGTTTCTGGGTCGTAGCTGTGATCGGTCAGACAGCGATTTGGTACAACGACATTGAGGACGGTTTCAATCGATCACGCTATCTGAAGCACGGCCGAATCGAAGACTACTGGTGCAATCAAGACGAACTTGAAATCACACTTGGCGCACTTATGAACTCGATCGAACGTGGTGGCCCGGACCTCGTTCTCATCCGCAAGCCGCCCAGCAGGGTCACTCCATGAACCCGCCGCGCGTTTCCATTCAAACCTCCGATTTCGACCTGTCCGCCGAGATCGCAGCGCTGCGTTTGCAAGACAAACGCATCGGAGCTATCTGCACATTCACCGGCACGGTGCGTGACCGCAACGACGGTTTAAACGTCAGCAGCATGGAGCTTGAGCATTACCCTGGCATGACTGAAAAAGCCATTGAGGCGATGATTGATGAAGCCTTCAAGCGTTTTGATATTTATGGCGTGCGTGTGGTGCATCGCATCGGGCTGTTGCAGCCGCTCGACCAGGTGGTGATGGTTGCCGTAACTTCTGCGCACCGAGGTGAAAGCTTCAAGGCCTGCGAGTTTTTGATGGACTACCTTAAAACGCAGGCACCGTTCTGGAAGAAGGAGAAAACGCCCGAGGGTGCGCGCTGGGTTGATGCGCGGGTCACCGACGATGCCGCGCTGGAGAAATGGGGAATTAAGGCGACTAACGCCGCATAAAGGGCGCAAATCCCTTGAAAATGGCGCGCTAAGCTCGAACTAGGTTTCATCCGGAAAGACAGCCATGCGCCAAGACAAGCTCACCACCAAATTTCAGGAAGCCTTGAGCGATGCCCAGTCGCTCGCCCTTGGCAATGACAACGGGTACATAGAGCCAGCTCATTTGCTGCTCGCCATGCTCAAGCAGGACGATGGCCCGCGCGCCATACTTGAAAAGGCAGGCGTTAACGTGGGTGGCCTCAAGCAAGCTGCTGATAGCGCTATCAAAAAGCTCGCGCAGGTGCAAGGTCAGGATCAGATCCAGGTCGGCTCCGAGCTGGCCAAGCTGCTGCAGGCAACAGAAAAAGAAGCCATCAAACGCAATGACCAGTTCATTGCGGGCGAGCTATATTTGCTGGCTGTGGCCGACAGCAAAAGCGACATTGGCAAACTCGCCAAAGAAAACGGCCTCACGCGCAAGTCACTTGAAGCGGCGAGTCAGCCTGTCGCCCAAGGGTAAACGCGTATTCTGAGGACGCGGTACTGTGAGATAGTTAAGCTCCAGCTTGTTTCATCTTTTCAAGGAGTCATCATGATTTTCGGTTTCACTCGACGGTTCGGACTGCTGATGCTTCTCGCATCGCTGTCGTGGATACAGGCGCACGCGCAGACCTGGCCGGACAAGGACAGGGAATTTCGCGTGATCTGCGGCTTCCCCGCCGGTTCGGGGGCCGACATCGTCGTGCGTTATTACGCCAACAAGCTGGCGGCGGTGAGCGGGCAAAAGGTGATCGTCGAGAACAAGGCCGGCATGATCAGCGCGCTGGCGGCCGAAATCGTGGCACGGGCCAAACCGGACGGCTATACGATCTTCATCAACCCCGCAAACTCATCCCACGCGGCGAACCTGTTCCTGTTCAAAAAGCTTCCCTACGATCCGATCAAGGACTTCACTCCGGTCACCACCTTGCACAGCCTGTTCTTCGTTCTTACCGTGGATCCGGGCTCGCCCTACAAATCGGTCAAGGAGCTGACCGACGGATTGAAGAAAAAGGGCGACCAAGTTTCCTACGCCACCACCTCTCCGACGTCGCTCGTTTCGTCCGAGCTTTATAAATCCGGAAGCGGCTTCAAGGCGCTTGGCGTTCCCTACAAGAATTATCCGGAGAGCTTCCCCGAAATGCGCCTGGGGAAGATCGATTTCCAGTTCATCGACTCCGGTTTCGGCGCCGAGCTGCTTCGTTCCGGCAAGCTGCGCGGGCTTGCCATCACCGCTGGCCAACGTTCCAGCCTGATGCCTGACCTGCCGACCATGGCCGAAGCCGCCGGGATCCCTGAATACGACATCAGAGGCTGGTTTGCAGTGTTTCTGCCAGCCAAGGTGCCTCAGCCCGTGGTCGACAAGCTGGAAGGCTGGTTCAATCAGATCGTGGCCATGGACGACACCAAACAATTTCTTGCCAACGTCGGCTCGGAACCAATGCCAGGAAGCGCGAAGAGCCTCGCCGAGCTGCTTCCCAAAGAGATCAAGAAGTGGGAAAAGCTGATCAAGCTGGCGAAGATCGAGCCGCAATGATGGAAATCTTCGCCTTTGAACGCCGTCGTTCTGACTCGGCGTGATCAGACTCAAGGCGCCTCAAGACCTGGGGGCAGGGCTGCTGTTCGCCCTGATCGGGATCTGCGGGATCTGGTTCGGCCGCGAGCATCCGTTCGGCAGCGCCGTCCAGATCGGACCCGGCTATGTGCCGATTATGATGAGCGGGGGGCTTGTCATCATCGGCGTCGTTCTCGCTGCGAAGAGCATCGTTTTCGCTGGCCCGGGCATCGAGCGCGGTGACTGGCGCCCGCGCCTGCTGATCCTCGCGTCGGTCCTCGCCTTTGCCGGGCTGATCGAAGAGTTCGGGCTTGTCGTCACTGGCGCGATCACGGTGATCATCGCCGGTTTTGCAACGCGCGAGGTCCGACGGGTCGAGATCGCGATCCTCGCCATCGCGTTTTCGGTGAGTTGCGCGCTCCTTTTTGTTTACGTGCTCAAGCAGCCTCTTCCGCTATGGGGAAAAAACTAGCGAATGGACCTGCTGGCCAATCTTCAACTGGGATTTTCGGCGGCGGTGACGCTGCCCAATCTCGGCTTCGCACTGCTCGGCTGCCTGCTTGGCACCCTCATCGGCGTGCTCCCCGGCATCGGCCCGCTCACGACGATCGCCATGCTGCTGCCGATCACCTACGGCCTGCCGCCGCTCAGCGCGCTCATCATGCTGGCGGGCATCTATTACGGTGCCCAATACGGGGGGTCGACCACCGCGATCCTGGTCAACATGCCAGGGGAGGTGTCCTCGGTGGTCACCTGCCTGGACGGTTACCAGATGGCGCTGAAGGGACGCGCGGGCGTCGCGCTCTCGGTCGCGGCGCTGGGCTCGTTTTTCGCCGGCAGCGTTGCCACCCTTGTGGTCGCCGCATTCAGCCCGGTGCTGGCGGACTGGGCTCAGGAGTTCACCTCGGCGGAATATCTGTCGCTGATGATTTTCGGCCTGATCGCCGCGATCGTCCTTGCCAACGGGTCGATTCTGAAAGCGGTCGGAATGATCCTTCTCGGCGTGCTGCTGGCCATGGTCGGCACCGATGTGACCGGTACCACCATCCGCTATAACTTCGGCATCTTCGAACTGACCGACGGTCTCGGGTTCATCGCGATCGCACTGGGACTTTTTGCCTTTGCGGAAATCATGGGAAACTTGGAGCGGCCAGCCTCGCAGCGGCGGGTGATCGCCAACATCTCTGGTCTTTGGCCGAGCCGAGCCGATTTCCGCGCGGCCTGGCCGGCTGTTCTGCGCGGCACCGCGCTGGGTTCGCTGCTCGGGATCCTGCCTGGAGGCGGCGCGCTGCTCGGGTCGTTTGCAAGCTACGCCCTGGAACGCAAGCTCGCCCGCGACCCGTCGCGCTTCGGCCAGGGGGCGATCGAAGGCGTTGCCGGTCCCGAGTCGGCAAACAACGCCGGGGCGCAGACATCGTTCATCCCGCTCCTGACGCTCGGCCTGCCGGTGACTCCCGTCATGGCTCTCATGATGGGCGCCATGATCATCCAGGGAATGGCCCCGGGCACGGCGATCATCGAAAAGCAGCCGGAACTGTTCTGGGGCATGGTCGTCAGCATGTGGGTGGGTAATCTGATGCTGGTGATCATCAACCTTCCGCTGATCGGAATGTGGGTGCGACTGGTGATGGTGCCTTATCGGCTGCTGTTTCCGTGCATTGTCCTGCTGTGCTGCATCGGGGCCTATGCGGGCAATACCAGCCGGGTTGAAGTGATGCTCACCGCTGGATTCGCGGTGCTGGGTTTTCTTTTCGTCAAATTTGGCTGCGAACCGGCGCCGCTGCTCCTTGGCTACGTGCTGGGCCCGATGATGGAAGAGAATCTGCGCCGTACGCTCATGCTCTCGCGCGGTGACCCGCTGGTTTTGCTGCAGCGCCCCATATCTCTGACGTTTCTGGTCTTTGCCGCGGTGCTGCTGGCGCTGGTCGTGCTCCCCCAGTTTCGAAGGACGCGCGAAGTGGCTTTCCAGGATTGAAGGCCGGCCGCTGTCGAATCCCCTGACCCCCACATTTTTGGAAGCTATACGACATGTCTGTTGATCCCTTTGCAAGCGCCACCGAGACCGCAGCAGCGATCCGCGAGGGGCGGTTCTCCTCGGTTGAGGCGCTCGATGAGATGCTGGCGCGGATTGCCCGCCACAATCCGGCCCTGAACGCGATCTGCACGCTAGACGAAGCCGGCGCGCGCAAGCGGGCGGCGCAGGCCGATTCGCAGCGCGCTCGCGGTGATCTCCAGGGCCCGTTGCACGGGGTGCCGATCACCATCAAGGACGCGATAGAGACCGCGAACCTTCGCACCACCGGCGGATTCCCGCCACTCGCGCAGAACATACCGGAGCGCGACGCGCCGGTGGTGGCCCGGCTGCGCGCGGCCGGCGCGGTGATCGTCGGCAAGACCAACGTGCCGCCGTTGTCGGCCGACTTCCGCGCCGACAACCCGATTTTCGGCCGCACCAACAACCCCTGGAATCTCGACTGCACGCCGGGTGGCTCGACTGGAGGCGGCGCCGTGGCGATTGCGGCCGGTCTTTCGTTTCTCGAGATCGGCAGCGACATCGCGGGCTCCATCCGGATTCCCGCGCATTACTGCGGTGTCTATGGGCTCAAGCCCACCGAGCACCGCGTGCCGGGAACCGGGCATATTCCCGAGCTGCCGGGCGTGGCCCGCGGAATCCGCCACATGAGCTGCATAGGGCCGCTGGCACGCTCGGTCGAAGACCTAGCGCTGGCGCTGCGCCTCATCGCCGGCCCGGATGGGATCGACATCCAGACCGCACCGGTGCCATTGGGGGAAGTTGTCTCGCGGCCGCTGCGCGGCGCGCGCATCGCATGGATGCACGACTTCGCCGGATTGCCGCTCAGCCGTGACACGCGGGTGTCGCTCGAAAGCCTGGTCGGCCAACTTTCCGGCGCGGGTTGCATCGTGGAGCAACGTGCGCCGGCCAATTTCGATTGGGTTCAGGCATGGGAAACCTGGGGCGAGATCCTTCTGGCTGAGCGGGCATCGACCGAGCCCGAACGCGCGGCGCAGCGGGTGGCGGACATCGGCGCGCGGCTGGACTCGGAGAACCCGATCTTCCGCGGATTTGCGCGCGGCGCGAGGGCATCCATGGCGGACTACACCCGCAGCCTGTCGAGCCGCGATCGGCTGATCATGGCCCTGGAGAATTTCCTGGGCGACTGGGATGCGCTGCTCTGCCCGGTGGCCCTGTGCCCGGCGGTCGGGCATGTCCCTTTCGGCACCCCGATCGAGGTCGATGGCCGGCAGGTCAACTATTGGAGCGCCGGGCTCGCACTGACGACACCCTTCAGCTTGACCGGAAATCCGGTCGTGGTCCTGCCGCTGGCGCGATCCGCCGGGGGGCTGCCCATCGGCGTACAGCTCGTTGGCAGGCGCTGGGGCGAGATGGGACTGCTTGCACTTGCCGCGAGCGTTGCGCAATTGACCGGCCCATTCACGCCGCCGCCCGGATTCAGGTCCGGCGGGACATGATGCAGGAGTGGAATGAACCTGACGCGGCTGCAAGAAGGGATGCCAGATGGCGGCGACTCGCGATGGGCGTACACGCGGCGCCGGTGGTGAACACTGCCACGGAGCAAGGCCAATAAAAGGCAGGTATTCGATGCACCCGGAGAGAGCGGCCGCGGTTGTTGTTCCGGTCCGGAACGCGCACCGGAAATGGGAGGGATCGTGATAGACATCGCTTTTTTACCGGCAAAACGCCTGGCGGGGATGATTCGTCGGGGCCAGATCGGCTGCCTCGAATTGCTGGACCACTACCTGGCGCGGGTCGAGAAATACAACCCGGCGCTCAACGCGATCGTCGTCACCGACATCCAGATGGCGCGGCGGCGAGCAAGGGCCGCCGACAGTGCGCTGGCCCGGGGCGAGGTCTGGGGCCCGCTTCATGGCGTTCCGATGACCGTCAAGGACTCCTTCAACGTCAAGGGTTTGCCCACCACCTGGGGCTCGCCAGATTTCAAGAACAATGTGGCGACGACCAACGCGCTCGCGGTCGACCGCTGGCTGGGCGCCGGGGCCGTGATTTTCGGCAAGACCAACGTTCCGATCTGGCTGGCGGACAACCAGTCATTCAACGAGGTGTACGGCCGCACCAACAATCCGTGGAACCTGGCGTTGACGCCGGGTGGTTCCTCGGGCGGCGCTGCGGCAGCGCTTGCCGCCGGCCTTGCCGGCATCGAGATGGGAAGCGACATCGCATCCTCGAT
>JBCKMZ010000072.1:0-7232 GCA_038902975.1 Polaromonas sp. | reverse complement strand
GGAGGTCACTGTGACAATCCGAGCGATGTGGAAGCTCAGCGGCGTACTGGCGTTCGTCATCGCTCTGACTGGCTGCGTCCTCTCGATCGACCCGGTTGTCTCAGAATCCGATGCGATCTTCGACCCGCGCCTGCTCGGCAATTGGGAGGAGGTTTTGGGTTCGGATCGCGCAGTGGTCTCCCGCGTGGCAGCGAACCGTTACGGGATTGAATACACGGATAGGAACGGGAAAGTGGGCAGGTTCGAGGCGCAACTCGACCGGCTTGGAAACCGCCTGGTCCTGGACATCTGGCCCGCACCGCAACGGGCCGATGTGCCAGCCTACGCCGAGATGCTGGTCGGGGGACATCTGCTTCTCGCCCTCGAGGTCGGCCCAGACGAGATCCGCGTGGCAATGCTCGAGCCGGATTCCCTACTTGCCACGCTCCGCACCGGTGCGGTGCGCCTGGCTCACCTCAGCTCCCGCGACCGGCTGATCCTCCACGGCACGACGCCGGAGTTGCGCACCGCGCTGGACGCGTACCTCGCGCGCCCGGGGGCGCTGAGAGATCTGGGAGCCTGGCGGCGCGTGCCAGGGACCCCGCCCGCCACGGCCCCGGTGCGGCCCGTGCAGCCCCCGTGTTTCGAGGTCTCGGCGTGGCGAGAGGCCGATCAGCTCTTCCACCGCGATCCGCACTGGGTCGGCGCTGATGGCGCGTCGTCGGTGGATCTCGGCGCCGGGCGGACGCTCTGGCTCTTCGGCGACACGTGGATCGATCCGTCCGGCGGCGGGACCCGGCGGGGTGCTCGCATGGTCAGCAACACTGTGGCGATCCAGACCGGCACCGATCCCGCCACGTCCGCGATCGCATTCTACTGGGGGAGAGCCGCGGATGGGGGTCCGGCACCCTTCTTTCCGGACCGCGGCCCAGAGCGGCTCTGGCTCGGGAACGGGGTCCTTGTGGGAGACCGTCTGGTGCTGTTCTTCAACCGGATCATCACGACGAACACCGGGATCGGCTTTGAGTCGGTGGGGTGGACCGCCGTGATGGTGGAGAATCCCGGTGCCGAGCCCTCGGCGTGGCGGGTGACGCAGCTCGAGGCGCCAACCAATCCGCTGGGAGTCCTCGTGGGGTACGCTGCGGTCCTGCGGCTGGGGGAGCACGTGTACGCCTTCGGGTCGCAGGATCCGGTCAAGTCGCATCCAGTGTACGTGGTGCGATGGCCGGCGGCAGCGGTTCAGAGCGGGAACCTGCGACGGCCGGAGTGGTGGGCGGGCGAGCGACTCGGCTGGGTGGCCGACTCATCCCGGATCGCGCGGTGGCCGGTGTTCGAGAACGGCTCGTCGGACCTGACGGTGCATTTCGATGAGGCCGCACAGCGGTTCGTGGTGGTGCAGACGGTGGGATTCGGGCCTGCAGATGTGACGATGCGGGCGGCGCCGGAGCTCACCGGGCCGTGGTCGGCACCGCGGGTGGTGTACCGACCGCCGGAGTACTATCGTCCCAACGTGATGATCTACTCCGCCAAGGCGCACCCGCAGCTCACCGGCGCGGACCTGGTGTTGACGTATGCCACCAACACCTTCCAGTTCTCCGAGCTCCTGACGGATAGCCTGATCTACTATCCGCGCTTCGTGCGCCTAGCGCGGTGCCGCTAACCGCTCCGAACCTCGCGCTGTCAAACGCAGACCCAAGGTCTATCAACATCTCACCAAGCCCCGCCATGCGATGGTCGTCTCCGCCTCCCGCTCCCTCAAAAAGTGACGACCAACACCCGTAACTTAGCGCCATTCCGGCTTGACCCCGTCCGGCCGCCGGCTTGGTCGTGGGCCTGTCGCCGCTCTGAGTCAGGGGCGGCTTTCGCCGTTCACGGTTTTTCGGCCGTATCGGGCGCCTTGATGTGGAGGCCGCGTAGGAAGTCGAGCGGGAGGGTGCTGTCAGCGCTGGCCGTTCCATCCGACCAGTGCAGGCCGAGCGAACGGGGATTGGGCACCATGGGGAAAAAGAAGCTGCCGGTCTGGGTCTCGCCCGGCGCCAGGGCCAGCGGCAGCGCCAGCCGGCGGCGCGTGAACTCCTTTTCCATGGCGACCTTGTTGTTGTGGTTGATGATTAGCACCGCCGGCAGCACGACCAACCCGGCAGGATTTGCCGTGAGCGCCATACCGATTCCGGCATATGTGTAGTAGCCGCTGGCCGCAGGAGCCAGCACGGCACTGATGGATATTGCACCCGGAGCGGTTTGGCGCACAAAGGCCACGCCAGCGGCCTGGTATTTTTGCTCCATGGCCTTGCTCTCTTTTTCGAGCGCCCACGGATCACCAGCGGGAGACAGGACGGTGCCAGCATAATCCACCAGGGCTGCGGTGGAAACGGTGAGAGCCTGGCTGCCGGGATTGTGGAGGATGACGACATACTCGTCCCAAAGCGCCTCGTGTTTCCATGAACCAGGCCCGTTGTAGGTGATGACGGTGTTGAGCACCACCGCAAGCGGGGCGGGAGCAAAGGCCACGTTGAGCATCTGGGGCGGTGGGGTGTTTTGCGGGGCCCTCAGGTATTGGCTCGAAACGCACCCGGTCAACAGGAAGGCGACACTCTACAGTACAAGAAAAAGCCATAGCCCACCCAGTGGACAGCCGCCTGCTAGAGATCGCCCGTCATAAGGTGGCAAGTAGCGCCAAACGCGCCGGTATCAATCTCAAGCAGACCTTTGCCAAAGAATGCAAGACATTGAGGCGCAAAGCCGGCGGCTACGCGCATGCCAAGCAGTTCAAACGCATGAGGAAAGTCGTCAAGCGCCAGCGCACCATTCTGGGCGTGGTGCTGCGTGAAGTGGAGCGCAAGCTCGGCTTGCCTGGGAGCCTACCCTCAAACCCCAAGGCCCTGAGCGATCTGCACATGTGGCTCGAACGTGCTGAGCGTATTCGCACCCAGCAGCGCCATGACAAAAACAAGCTGTACGCGCTGCATGCGCCAGAAGTGGAGTGCATCGCAAAGGGCAAGGCCAGGAAGCCCTACGAGTTCGGCGTCAAAGTCAGTCTGGCCGTCACCCACAAGTCTGGGCTGATGGTTGGGGCCAGAAGCTTTTCCGGTAATCCATTCGACGGGCACACACTGGCGGCACAACTTGAGCAAACCAGCAATTTGCTGCAAGACCTAAACCGCGCACCCAAGCAAGTTGTAGTGGATCTGGGCTACCGCGGTGTAGATGCGGACAACCCAGGCATTGAGATCATCCACCGGGGAAAGTACAAGACCATGACCGATCAACAAAAGCGCTGGCTTAAGCGCCGCCAAGCGATCGAGCCAATGATCGGACATGTCAAATCGGACAACCGAATGGATCGGTGCTGGCTGCAAGGCGCATTGGGTGATGCACTGCACGCGCTGAGCTGTGCGGCGGGATACAACATTCGCTGGCTGCTGCGGGCGATTGCCCGTTTGGGCCTAAAGGTGGTTTTTTTGCGCCTGTTTTTGACAGACATGACAGGGCTAGAGAAGGTCAAATCAACGTATGCGCAACGGGCGGCCGCATTGATGCGGTCTATTGCTGACAGATTGGCTTGGTCGGCGCCAGCTTCGGCCATTGCATTCGCCTGATTTGAATATTGCAGGGCCGACTCAGTAACTGTGGATGTCCTTTAACCTCGGTTACTGAATTCAGCAAATTCTGGCAGTGCCAAGCACCTTCATGCTCGGCTGTGACCACTAAAGGCGACCAGAACGCCAGCGAACTTTCAAGGCCCTTTGGAAGTCTCGCTCCACTGAAAATTACCCCGCGCAACTCCGGCGGAAATGAAACATGGCGGGCGTATTTCGCCTCGTCGGCGGGGGACAGCACCGCCGAGATCTTCGCTCGATCGGGCAGCTGGCGAAAATTTACAGATTCATCACAGAGGTAATAACCTTCGGAATTCTGAATCGCAGTCGCCTGGTTGAGGGCCATGAAATCTCGGTCTTCAGTGGACAAAGGCTTCAGCATTGCGACAGTGGCGAGGGCATTTGCGGTCACGTATATCACCGCAGTTTTTTGTTTCATAGGGACTCCTTCAAACGTAATAAAGCCCACACCGGTTAGGGTGCAGGCTTGGGGGAGACCTTCGCTATTGCGCTAGCACTAGCGTTAGCGAAAGCCGTGGGGCAGGTGTGGAAAATTTATGGTGTCAATAGCGCTGGCGGCGTCGCTGGCGTTGGGGTCGGCCACGACGCACCCGCAACAACCCCGACTGGGTGCCTCTATGGCCCACGGCGGTCCGATTGCGGGTTTTGGCGGGAGCGTTGGCGTCAGCGGTAGCGTCGGCTACGGGGTAGCTAAAGAAAAAGCGCCGGGGTTATCCGAGGCGCTAGCGATAGCGTTGGCGCTTGGCGGGGTGTGGCTTGTAATTTCGCCAGGTGAATCGGCCGAACGCGAATCCACCAATCGGGACACTGTCGGGAATACTTTACAAACAAACGTTTGTTCGTTAGGCAGCACTTGGCGGATAGGTTACTTCGTCGTCTTTGATTCGCTCACCGACGATGATGTAGACGAACGGTTCACTGCTCTGGTTGTTGATGTGGTGTGGTACTGCCTGGCCAGCGGGAAAGCAAACATAGCTTCCCTTCTTCAACTCGATGGCTTCGTTGCCCAAGTGAAGCGTTGCTGCACCGGAAATGACGAAGAGGTGCTCCTCTTCCTGTGAGTGCCAATGACCCGGAGTTGTGTTCGAGCCGCTTGGTAGCTCCATGAGTCCGAACCCGACCTTGGCTCTCCCGCCCACGTCGCAGAGGGGCTTACCCCGAATTTCTCGATCCGTGCCGATGTACCAAGACTCGGCCGCTACTTCAGACTCGTGAACTGGTCGTTTCATGGTGAGTCTCCGGTGTGAGTGGCTGGACTTGAAGCCACGGGCATCGAAAGTGGATGGGTTGTGCTGCCTAACAATCAGCGTTTATCCGCCGCGCCGCAAAGCCAAAGCAAAGACGTCAATCGCGGCGGATAAACCATGTTGAACCTCCTGTGGGGCGGTCATGTTGCGGTAGTTGAACTATAGGGGATTTTTGATTCAACCGCCCCGAATTTGCCGCCGCAACGCCGCAACGCCCCCAAACGGGTTAAGCTTTTTTCCTTAGCCGGCTAATGCAGTCTTTTCCATATCTACGAAGTACATATCAATCTCGCCTTTACCCTTGGCGTTAACCTTCCCACGGTAGGTACAGGGAAACATCGAACGAATCAGGTCGTAGGTGTATGCCGAGATATTCACCTCCCCTGCTTCCCCCGAGCTTTCCATGCGCGATGCGATATTCACCGCATCGCCCCAGATATCAAAAGCATATTTCCGTTTGCCTACAACACCGGAAATCACCGGGCCGCTGTGGATGCCAACGCGTAAATGCCACTTGAATGTAGCGCTGCGGTTACGCTCCTCCATGAACTTGGTCATTCGCAAGGCCGCTCGCACGCAGCGCTCGGCGTGGTTGGGTGCGCCGTCGGAAAGTCCGGAGGCTGCCATATAGGCATCGCCGATAGTCTTGATCTTCTCGATCCCTTCCTCATGGGCAATATCGTCGAACGCCCCGAATATATCGTTCAACTCGGCCACCATGCGGTCGGCCGGCATCGTGGACGTAGCCTGAGTGAAGCTGACGAAGTCCGTGAACAGGATGCTCGCGTCTTCGTACCGCGCCGGTTTCACCTTGCCTGTGGCGGCCAGTTCTTGAATCACGTTCGCGGGCAGAATATTGAGCAGCAAGCGCTCGGAGTGCTCGCGTTCTTGTCCGAGCAGCCGCAGTGCGAGAAATTCTCCTCGGGTTGCCCTTTCGTGGAAATAGCTGGCGATCATTCCACACAGATTGACCATGACCAGCACAGCACCCTGACCGGCCAGCTGGGTTCCCTGAAGCGCACCGATGGAGCTAAGGTAGCCCAGGTAAACCGCTGAAGTGCCCCAGCCCGCAATGCATCCAAGGGGAAAACGCATCGGAACAATGCTGTAGACATTGAACGTGTAGATTGTGAACAAGAGTATCCCGACTGCAGGCAAGGAGGATAGCGAAAGCTGCGCACAGACAGCGATGTAGGCCAGCGCCATTCCATACGTGCCAGCAAGCGCGACAATTTGAGCTGTGCGTGCGAAATGCCTTGCGTAAGTGGCTGAGTACATCGCCACCAAGATCGCCAGAACGATCGACATCGAAATTGCCAGCTGCTCACGCGCCTCGGGGACAAACTTCGCAATCAACGCCCCGCCCAAAAGCACCAATGCGGAGCCAGCCACACATGCCGTACGAGTCGGCTTGATCATCTTGCGCGCCTGTTCGACCCGGAAAGCAGACTCAAGGACAGAGTCAGCAAAGCCCAGAGACAAGGGTCTGATGCCGATGGGGTTGTCACTCATGGCGTGCCCTTCGTCTCGAAAGATCCGTGGCGACAACGGACGGACAAAAGGCGGGCGATGCTCGCATTGCGCCAATCATCGCTGTTTCTTGAAGGGCGCATGGGAAACAGCCCCGGCACGGATCCCCGGAGCATCGTTCAGTATGCCCCGTCAAATGGATAAGGACACTCAACCGCATGAGGCCGAGTATCGCACCGCAAAGTGTCCTCAAGAGAAGCGTTTCCCCTAATGTGGCGATCTGAATGTTGGCGCCGACCGAAAACTGACCCCTTTATTTTCCGTTTCTGAGACAACCCCTACAGAGGCCCTCATGGCTGTCGATCCCCGTGTAGCGCAGTGATGCGTCTTCATAACGCCGGAAGGCAAAGACCGCCTGGTTCATCTGCTCGCTCTTGTTGATGATGGTCTCAATGATGTTGTCGCCCAGCGAGCGCCAGCCTTCGATGCGCTCCACCGCAGCCATCGCTTCGGGGTTGTCTAGGATGCGGCGCAGGGTGTCGTTATCCACGTTCACCAGCATCGCGCTCTCCCACTTGCGGGCCAAGAGCGTTGCCGATGTTCCCGCCATTGCAATGTCCAGAATACCCCCCGCGTCGATCTGCGTCATGTTCGCGCCGTCGTAGGCCAGCACTGGCAGGAAGGCCAAGGTCAACGTCGAAAGGCTTTACGTTGTGTTGAGCGGTCTAAAATTGGCGTTGAATCCCTATCCTTAACAGGCAACCAAGGAAACTGACATGAAGCCCTGCCGATTTCCACTTGCCCTGCTCTCGGCAGTGCTGCTGCTGACGGCCACGGCGCAGGCGCAAAACCTGTCCACCATCGTCAATCCGCCTCCCGAAGCACCCGCTATGACCCAGGCTGCGCAAAGCGTGCT
>JBCKMZ010000071.1:0-7443 GCA_038902975.1 Polaromonas sp. | reverse complement strand
AGCGAGGTTGAGATTTTTTCAGGGGAAGTAACATCACTTCCAGCGTAAAAAATAGGATACAGCAAAGGAAATCCGATGTCAGATAAAGAGCTCATAAAAGAACAAGAAAAAACGTTCGTCGCGGAGGATGCCGACCAACCCATACCGCCAGAGGATATCGTTGCATACAACGAGCTTCGATCATGCGCAGATCTATTTCGGATGTTCGAATCAGGAAAATTGGAGTTAAAGCCTGACTTTCAACGAGATGTGGTCTGGAAACAAGATGACCAGTCACGATTCATTGACTCACTAGTCAAACAACTACCTATCCCGAGCATGTGCTTTAGCTTGGACTACAAAACACAAAAATGGAAGGTTATTGACGGGCTACAACGCATGACAGCGATTGTCCGCTTCTTGGGCAACGTACCTTGGAAGTTAAGCGATTTGACTGATACCCATCCGAGCCTAAGAAATGCTGTGAATACTAGTCTCAGGGATGGCAATGCCGATGAGCAGCGAATTTTTTCGATGGTGCAAGACGTCTCAATTCCGATTACGGTTATTAGATGTGATTACAGCCGAGCGCATCACATGCGCTACTTGTTCACGATTTTTCATCGCCTAAATTCGGGGGGAGTTCGACTCAACAATCAAGAAATTCGAAATTGCATTTTTTCAGGGGAATTCAACAACACGCTTAAGGCAATCGACGCAAAGTTAAAAGACTGGCATTTCATTAGACAAAGGATTTGGGGCTCGATGGACAGATTCCGATCGGTTGAGGTCTTGCTACGTGTTTTGGCGTTATCGCATCAACTAAGCAAATACGATGGGAATCTTGCGAAGTTTCTCAACGATTACATGCATAGCATGATGAATTCTGACAACGCGAGTTTAGAAACGATAAAGCGAGACCTGCAAACGGCAATCGCCAAGACCAAGGCGATTCTGGCCAGCGAACCCAAAGGAAAACAACCACTCGCAAAAATTGAAGCAATCCTTGTGGGCCTGTACGTGAACAGAGCTCATTTAGCGAGTCTTAGCGATCCAGAGATACTCACCAAATTTCAAGCGCTTAAGGAAGTAGAAGCCTTTGCGATTGGATTTAGATTTGCCGTCACAAGTACAGAGAACGTGAAGTCCCGGATAAATGCTGCGGTAACCGCTTTTGCATAAACATGCCACAAACAATTGACGAGACTTTACGCAGTCTCGACCGCTGGTTCAACGAGCCCAGTGAGGGAGGTGATCGACCAAAGCTGATCTCAAAACTGGCACTTCTTGAGCTTTCCGGTTGGCTTGAAGGAAGCTTCGATTCAATCACACTGCGGGCAAACGACCTGACCCTAAAAGATACCGACTGGACAACGTTGATGTCAGCCAAAGTGTCGGGGTTTGAATATGAAAATCACTTTCGAGCCATGCTCGTTAAGTTGGTTGGCGAAGTAGGCGTCAGAAAAATTGAGAAAAGCATGAATGATGAAAACCCAGGCGACTTGGATCGACTCAAGCAGCAGCTTAGCGTGCTTTGGAAAAAACGATGCAATCTGGCACACGCTGACATGGTCGCAAATATTGCTTCACAAACGACCTTTGATGCGCCGAGTTGGGTTCTAAATCAGCATCGCACGATTACCAAGTTACTTGAAAAATACAGGACTACATTGGAGCGCATCCTAGGTAGGTAGCGTAAAGACATCGTCTTTTCCATCCCCATACGATGGCCACCGAAACCATATGGCAAAAATTGCAAAAACAAGTCGGCTAACGCCAACCCCAAAAGCGCTTCAAAAAGCCTTAGAGCAATCCGCCCAGCAAGCGCAAAAACTGGCTGATGCATTCGGCGTGAAAGTGCCGTTTACCAAGACCAAAACACCAAGCCCTTCGCGCTAGGTGACTGAGGCACCAACTAACCCACGCACACTCCATGCCTAACCGCTTCAACCAGCGCAAACACATTGCCTTTACAGCCTTGCCCCGCCACAAGCGGCGCAACGCTGTGGTTCGTCTGAGCTGGAAAATTCAACGTGGTGCCATACAAACTGGCATTACGGAATTCTGGACTTATGAGCTGCTTGAAGACCCGAGCGAGCCGGAACGCCAGCATCAATGGACTGATGTGTATTTTTTGGGGCGCGACCGCTTCACGCTTTGGAATGCAGAAATTATCACCACCAAGCTGGCGATGGACGATGCCATTCGTGAGCGCGCCTTCACCGCAACCTGGGCACGTTTGAGCACCGATGAGCAAGCGCGTCAATCTTCTTTTGAGACCATAGCTGTGCCGCGTAAGCGGGCCGGGAATATGCGTCTACGTGAATGGGTACGGCAGCCTGATGTCCACTATCCGCAGTTCGACATGCGTACCTTCAATCAAGAGTGCGATCGGCTCGAAACCGATATCCGGGCAACAGAGCCACCCGAAATTGGTGAAAGCTTCACGACTGACCGTCAGTACGCCTATGGCATTGGACTGCATGCAGTAGTAGCGGAAACCAATATGAACCACGATGCCATCGTGCGAACCATTCAGCGGTTTCGGGACACTGGTGAACGAGACTGGTATCAAATCAAATAAAACTGGCTGATGCATTCAGCATGAACAAACACTTTCAAGCGCTACACCAGCCTGCTGCCCACGGAAAAAGCCAAGCCGAAGCGCCGGGCGAAGGCCGAATGATATGAAACTCTCCTGGTACGAGCGCTACATCCTGCCCCCGGCGCTGGACTTTGCGTGTGGCCTGCCCATGATCAGCCGGCAGCGCCAGCTTGTGGTGCCGCTGGCGCAGGGGCGCGTGCTGGAGGTAGGCATTGGCACAGGACTCAACATGCGCTACTACGACAAGACCCGCGTGACCAAAATCACCGGGTTGGACCCGGCGTTGCAACTGCATCCGCTGGCGCGCGAGCGCATCGCGCAGACGGGACTGGACGTGGAACTGCTGGGTCTGTCGGCCGAGCAGATTCCGCTGCCCGACGCGAGCTTTGACACGGTGCTGATCACCTACACGCTGTGCACCATCCCCGACGCACTGGCCGCGCTCCGGGAAATGCGCCGCGTGCTCGCGCCCGGCGGGCGACTGCTGTTTTGCGAGCATGGCCGCGCGCCCGATGCATCGGTGCGGCGCTGGCAGGACCGGCTGCAGCCGCTGTGGGGCAGAGTAGCCGGGGGCTGCCACCTGGGGCGCGACATTCCGGCACTGCTGCAAGAGGCCGGCTTTCGCCTGACCGATTTACACACGCGCTACCTGCCCGGCCCGCGGCCCTTCACCTTCCATTACTGGGGCGAGGCCCTGCCGGTTTGAGTCCGACAGGCTCCCTGGACGACTGAAGGCTACTCATTTCGCTAGAATCGCCAATACAGTGGGGGGGGGGTAGCTCAGCTGGGAGAGCGCTGCGTTCGCAATGCAGAGGTCGGGAGTTCGATCCTCCTCCTCTCCACCACTCTTTTTTCATCCGACTCGCTTGCCCCGGACTATTGATAATGCGCAGATGAAAACACCCTCTTCACCCCTTCGCGCCCAAGTGCTGGCATTTGATATTTTTGGCACCGTGGTGGACTGGTACAGCGGCATTGCGCGGGAAGTGCAGGCCCTGCATCCGGGCGTGAACGGCGGCGAGTTCGCGTTGGCTTGGCGCGCCGGCTACCA
This sequence comes from Polaromonas sp., assembly GCA_038902975.1. GTDB lineage: Bacteria > Pseudomonadota > Gammaproteobacteria > Burkholderiales > Burkholderiaceae_C > Polaromonas. Next base: position 3,808 of record JBCKMZ010000071.1, on the reverse strand, counting down.
GCCCGCGATGCGCCGGGTGATGTCCGGCGAGCTGGGCTGGACGCTGATTGACGATTTGCACCGGCTGATTCTGGACGGCATCCTAGCGCAATTCGGTCTGGCTGGTTTGACCGAAGCGCAAAAGCAGCATTTGAACAAGGCCTGGCACCGGCTGGACCCGTGGCCTGATGTGCTGTCCGGCCTGACGCGGCTCAAAACGCGCCACACGATCTGCACGCTTTCGAACGGCAACATCGGCCTGCTCAGCAACATGGCCAAACGTGCGGGCCTGCCGTGGGACTGCATTTTGTCGGCCGAGGTCTTTCGGGCCTACAAGCCCGACCCGGCCACCTACCTGGGCGTAGCCAGGGTATTTGACCTGCCGCCCGCAGAAGTGATGCTGGTGGCCGCCCACCAGGACGATCTGGCCGCCGCACGCGCCTGCGGCCTGCAGACCGCCTACATCGAGCGGCCGACCGAGTTCGGCGCGGCGCAGCCCAAAGACATCTCAGCCGACCCCGCCAACACCTGGCACGCCAAAGACTTGCTGGCCTTGGCTGACCAGTTGGGCTGTTGAGACCGGTCTGGCTGCCCGCGCTCAGGCTTTTTGCTACTCTTTTAATTCGACGGCCTGATGCCTGGGAGTTGGTGCGATGCCAATGGCAAGATCGACAGCGTCGACTGATGCTGCCTCAATGCCGCACAAGGTGCCGGCGGCTTGCCGCGCGCGGGTCCGGGCAAGCGCCATGCCGCTTGCGAAACTCACGCGGCTCAATGGCAGCCTGTGACCACAGGCCGCGGCCTGATGCTCTGGCCTGGGTTTCTTCAGTTGCATAGGGGCCGAGGTTGCTGCGGTAGTGGTGGCTCCAGGCGTGGCCGTTGACCACCATCCAGCGACCCACATCGTCACCATCCAGGGTCACAGTGGCCAATATGCGGCCATAGTCGTCCTTGGCGCGGGTGTTGAGCTGCACGGTTTTAAATTTCACACGCTGCGTCAATGCGGCAGTGGCCTGTGTGCCCCAGGCCTGGCAGGACTCCGGCGCATCAATGCCCTGCAAGCGCACCTTGCGCGGCTCGCCGTGGGCTGATGTGCGTACCCAGAACGTGTCGCCATCAGTGACGCGGGTCACAACCCCGGTGTAGAGGCGCGCCTCGGCAGCCGTTGTGAAGACTTGCAGGCCAATCGCCACAAGGCTCAAGGCGATGTACACACGGTAGTTTTGCAGAGCCATTCAGAGTTAACGCTTTCCCAGTCAATATGGCCTACTAAAGTGGACCCCATTTTCTGGAACAGTATCCTGCTTAAATTACTGTCTCAAATCTGGGCCCACTTTAGTCACATCAATAGGGGCTTACTCGTCCACCTTGCCGCGCAGGTTTTTGATGTCAGAGCGCTGGCTTTTGCCTTCCAGCCGCCGCTGCCGGGAGCCGTAAGTTGGCTTGGTCGGCCTGCGGGTTTTGGGCGGTGTGGCTACGCTGTCCACCACCTCTTGCAGGCGGGCTAGCGCGTCGCTGCGGTTCATCTCTTGGGTGCGGTGCTGCTGGGCTTTTAAGACGAACACGCCAGCGTCTGTGATGCGACTGTCGTTCAGGGCCAGCAGCCTTGCTTTGACGTCTTCGGGCAATGATGAGGCATTGATGTCAAAGCGTAAATGGATGGCGCTTGAGACCTTGTTGACGTTTTGCCCACCAGCACCCTGCGCACGTATGGCGGTGCATTCGACCTCGCGCTCGTCAACCACAAAAAGAAGCTGCGTTGCCATGGCTCAGCGCCTGCCGAATCAGGCAGCTGCAGCCATGTCAGCCAGCGCGGCAATCGCATAGGCGTAGCCCTTGACACCAAAGCCGGCCATCACGGCCTTGGCCACGGGTGAAATGTAGGAGTGCTGACGAAAGGCTTCACGAGCGTATACGTTGCTGATGTGCAGCTCGATCAGCGTCACGCCTGCGCCCTTGATGGCATCATGCAGCGCCACGCTGGTGTGGGTGTAGGCACCGGCATTGAGGATGACACCCGCCAGCGTTGCGGCAGCCTGCGCGCGGCCGGCTTCATGGATGGCATCAATCATCACGCCCTCGTGGTTGCTCTGGCGAAAGTCGAGCTTCAAACCATGGCTAGCACAGGCTGCTGCGCACAGCGCTTCAACCTCGGCCAGCGTCTGCGCGCCATAAACCGATGGCTCACGCGTGCCAAGCAGGTTGAGGTTGGGGCCATTAAGTACGAGTACGGTTTTCATAAAAGGCTTTCAAATAAAGGCTCAACGCCCGCTTTGCATAATGTTGGGTGTCGTCACCACCACATCCGCATTCTGCGCACGCTGCCTCAAAGCATGTTCCATCACCACCAGGGCCAGCAGTGCCTCGGCAATCGGTGTGGCGCGTATGCCCACACACGGGTCGTGACGGCCCTTGGTCACGACTACGGCAGGGTTACCAGCCGTGTCAATCGACTGGCGCGGCGTGATGATGGAACTGGTCGGCTTGATGGCAATCGACACTTCCAGATCCTGCCCGGTACTGATGCCGCCCAGCACGCCGCCCGCATTGTTCGACAGAAAACCTTCAGGCGACAGCAAATCGCCGTGCGTCGTTCCGCGCTGCGTCACGCTGGCAAAACCGGCGCCAATTTCAACGCCCTTGACGGCGTTGAGGCCCATCATGGCGAAGGCGATGTCGGCGTCTAACTTGTCGTACACCGGTTCGCCCAAGCCGACGGGCACTTGACTAGCCGTGACGCGAATGCGTGCGCCGCAGGAGTCGCCAGCCTTGCGCAAGGCGTCCATGTAAGCTTCCAGCTTTGACACGTCGGCTACTGGCGCAAAGAACGAATTATTGGCAACGTGATCCCACGACTCGAACGGGATCACCACATCACCCATCTGCGTCATACAGCCTTTGAAGGTGGTGCCGTATTTTTCTTTCAGCCATTTTTTGGCGACTGCGCCAGCGGCGACCGTGGGCGCTGTCAGGCGCGCCGACGCCCGCCCGCCGCCGCGCGGATCGCGCAAGCCGTACTTGTGCAGATAGCTATAGTCGGCATGGCCGGGGCGGAAGGTCTCCAGGATGTTGCTGTAGTCCTTACTGCGCTGGTCGGTGTTTTTTATCAAGAGGCAAATCGGTGTGCCGGTGGTCTTGCCCTGGTACACGCCGGAAAGGATTTCCACCGCGTCAGCCTCGCTGCGCTGCGACACATGACGGCTGGTGCCGGGGCGGCGTCTATCCAGATCGGCCTGGATGTCAGCCTCGCACAAGTTCATGCCCGGCGGGCAGCCGTCAATCACACAGCCAATGGCCGGGCCGTGGGATTCACCAAAGTTGGTGACTGCGAATAGGGTTCCGAAGGTATTGCCGCTCATAGGGGGATTATCCCCGATGACTCCGTCTCGGAACGATGTGACGCCCGGAAAGTCAGCAAATCAACCTGAAGCGGCCTTACGAGCTTTGAGAAGCAGTCCTTTAACGTCGAAGTCAAGCCGCGTCAGAGCAACGGTGCCTGATTCGGCTCATCCTCAGCCGGCCAGTCGCGTATGTAGGCCTTGAGCATCTTGTTTTCGAAGTTCTGGCCGTCCACCACGGCCCTGGCGACGTCGTGAAAACTGATCACGCCCATCAGCATTTTCTGGTTCATCACGGGCATGTAACGCGCATGGCGGTCCAGCATCATGCGGCGCACTTCGTCGAGCTCGGTCTCGGAAGTGCAGGTCAGCGGGTGTTCGTCCATCGCCGTGCGCACCAGCGTGCTGCCGATCTCGCCGCCATTTTTGACGATACAGACAATCATTTCACGGAAGGTCAGCATGCCGACCAGGTCGCCATGCTCCATCAC
>JBCKMZ010000070.1:0-7892 GCA_038902975.1 Polaromonas sp. | reverse complement strand
AAAAACCACCGATACCACACCACGCCAAGTCGTGATTTACACCGATGGTGCCTGCAAGGGCAACCCCGGCCCGGGCGGCTGGGGCGCCATACTGAGCAATGGCGACACGGTCAAGGAGCTGTTCGGCGGCGAAATGGGCACGACCAACAACCGCATGGAGATGACGGCGGTGATCGAGGCGCTGACGGTCTTGACGCGTCCCTGTCATGTGACGCTGCACGTGGACAGCCAGTATGTGCTCAAGGGTATGACCGAGTGGATTGATGGCTGGAAAGCCCGCGGTTGGAAGACGGCGGCCAAGCAACCCGTCAAGAATGTCGATTTGTGGCAACGCTTGGACGAACTCGTCAACACATCGGGCCACAAGATCGACTGGCGCTGGGTTCGGGGTCATAACGGCGACCCCGGCAACGAGCACGCCGACATGCTGGCTAACAGGGGCGTGGAGCAGGCGCTGCGGCAGCGCTGAGGCAGGCGTGCGGCGATGTAAAGACTTGGCAAAGTTGCCTTCAGGCCCGCACGCATCAGGGTCATTACGTGCGCAATGGCAAGACCGCTGCTGCTACATTAGTAGGCTGAACTGTCCGTTTCTGTTCCCTTGCTTGGGTTTTCCCTGGCCCATCATTGAAAAAAATCGCGCTTATGCCCAAAAAAATTATGTATCCGATCATTGCGGCGTTCGGCATAGCGGTGGCATCCGGTGCGGCCTGGTGGTACCAGGCCATACCCAAGAGTCCCAAGGAGGCGGCTGCTGCGCCTGCGACAGTTCCGGCAGTTGGCGCTGTGCCGACCCGGCCTGCGGGTGTGGAAGTGGCCCAGGTCGAAAAAATCGCGCTACAAGACGATGCCAAGTCGGTCGGCAGCTTGCGCTCGCGCCAAAGCGTGATGCTGCGCCCTGAGATTGCCGGTCGGGTCAAAGCACTGGGCTTCAGTGATGGCGCACGGGTGCGCAAAGACCAGGTGCTGGTGCAGCTCGACGACGTGTTACAGCGCGCCGAGGTCAAGCAGTCGCAGGCGCAGGTATCGATTGCGCAGGCGGCCTTCAAGCGCAATCAAGAATTGGTGGCGCAGAATTTTGTGGCGCAGAGGGTGTTGGAGGAGAGTGCGGCCAACATGCAAGTGGCCGAGGCGCAACTGGCGCTGTCAAACGCCCGCCTGTCGCGCATGGCTATTTTGGCGCCGTTTGACGGCATCGTGGGCATCCGCAACGTCAACCTGGGCGACTTTGTCAAGGATGGCGCAGAGCTGGTGAACCTTGAAGACATCAGCAGCATGTATGTGGACTTTCGCCTGCCCGAACGCTTTCAGGGCAAGCTCAAAGCCCAGCAGGTGGTGGAGCTGACCCTTGATGCCTTTCCCGGGCGCGTCTTCAAGGCTCGCATCGAGGCGATCGACCCGCTGCTCGACGCCAATGGCCGCTCGGTGAGTGTGCGCGCCGTGCTGCCCAATACCCTCGGTGAGCCGGTTTTGGGCGGCAAGCGATCGGGTGTGGCTGCCAGTGCGCCGCGCCCGGCCCCGCTGCGCCCCGGTATGTTTGCCCGCGTGACCACGGTGTTTTCTGTCAATGACGCCGCCCTGGTGGTGCCCGAAGAAGCGATCGTGCCGCAAGGGGGGCGTCAATTCGTGATCAAGGTGGTCGAGCCGTCGGCCGTGCCCGCCGCGGCGACGGCGGCCTTGCCCCCAGATACCAAATTTGTCTCGCTGCGGCAAGAGGTTAAGCTGGGCGTGCGTCGGCAGGGCAAGGTTGAGATCCTTGAGGGTCTGCTGGAGGGGCAAACCGTGGTTGTGGCCGGACAGCAGCGCTTGCAGCGCGATGGCACGCCGCTACGCATTGTGGTGCTGGGGCAGCCGCCGCGGGGCTCAGCGTCAGCACCGGGAGTCGCTGCTGGCGCCTCCGCCCCGGCATCGGCATCGACGCCTGCTCCAGCCGCCAGCCGCTGAGCGACACCGGAGCCCCCTCATGCAGTTGGCTGAAACCTCCATTCGTCGTCCGGTCTTTGCCACCGTGCTGACGCTGCTGATCGTGCTGATCGGCGCCGTGTCCTTCAACCGACTGACCGTGCGCGAGTACCCCAAGATCGACGAGCCCGTGGTCTCCGTCTCGACGTCTTTCTCTGGTGCCTCCAGCGAGGTGATGGAGACCCAGGTGACCAAGGTGCTGGAGGACTCGCTTGCCGGTATCGAGGGGGTTGATGTCATCACTTCGGCGAGTCGGCAGGAACGCAGCCAGATTACGGTGCGCTTTGCCCTGACGCGGGATGCCGATGCGGCCGCAGCCGATGTGCGCGACAAGGTCACGCGGGTGCGCCAGCGCCTGCCCCAGGGTATTGATGAGCCGGTGATCGCCAAGGTCGAGGCCGAGTCCTTTCCGGTGATTTTCCTGGCCCTGAGTTCGGACACTCAGAATGCCCTGCAGTTGTCGGAGATAGCCAACACACTGGTCAAACCGGTGCTGCAAACCGCGCCGGGGGCTGCTGAAGTGGCGGTTTACGGTGAGCGCAAGTTTTCCATGCGGGTCTGGATCGATCCTGACAAGCTCGCTGCTTACCGGCTCACCGTGCAAGACGTTGAAGAGGCCCTGCGGCGCTCCAACCTGGAGGTGCCGGCCGGGCGCATTGAGAGCCGGCAACGCGAGTTCAACGTCACCGCCGCCACGGATCTGCAGCGTCCGCAGGAGTTTGCCCAGGTCGTCATTCGCAGCGTCAACGGCCTGCCGGTGCGTATTGCCGACGTGGCGCGGGTACAGGAGGGGCCGGTGGACGAGCGTTCCAGCGTGCGCTTGAATGGCCGTGATGCCATCGGCGTGGGCGTGATCCGCCAGTCAACCGCCAACCCGCTGGAACTGTCGGCGGGTGTGCGCAAGTTGCTGAACAAGGTGCAAGGGGACCTGCCGGCCGGCGTGACGATCGAGGTTGCCAACGACAACTCGGTCTTCATCGACCGCTCCATCAAGGCGGTGTTTCGGACCATCGTGGAAGCGTCGGTGCTGGTGGCGCTGGTCATTTTTGTGTTTTTGCGCACGCTGCGGGCCTCGCTGATTCCGCTCATCACCATTCCGGTGTCCCTGATCGGCACCTTTGCCATGATGGCGCTGGCGGGCTTTTCCATCAACACCCTGACGCTGCTGGCGCTGGTGCTGGCGATCGGCCTGGTGGTCGATGACGCGATCGTGATGCTGGAAAACATCTACCGCCACATTGAAGCGGGCATGGCGCCATTCCAGGCCGCCATCAAGGGCGCGCGTGAGGTCGGCTTTGCGATTGTGGCTATGACCATGACGCTGGTGGCAGTGTATGCGCCGCTGGCCTTTGCACCGGGGCGCACCGGGCGTCTGTTTACTGAATTTGCGCTGGCCTTGGCTGGCGCGGTGCTGGTGTCGGGGCTGGTGGCGTTGACTTTGACACCCATGATGTCCTCGCTGCTGCTCAAACACAATCCCAAACCATCGCGCTTTGATCGGGGCATGGAGCGTGTGTTGCAGGCGGTGACCCGCGGCTACGGCCATGCGCTGGTCTGGACTTTGCAGCACCGCTGGCTGGTGCTGGTGGTGATGCTGGGCAGTGGGGCGGTGTCCTGGTCGGTGCTGGGCGACATCAAGCGCGAGCTGTCGCCGATTGAAGATCGCGGTGTGATATTGACCCAGATCAGCGGGCCCGATGGGGCCACGCTGGAGTACACCAACCGCTATGCCAAGGAGATTGAACGCATTGGGCAAAGCTTCCCCGAATTTGACCGCGTGTTTGCCAACATTGGCAATCCCACGGTGGCGCAGGGGAACATCTTTCTGCGCACCAAACCATGGGAGGAGCGCACGCGCACCACGCTGGAGATGGCGCGCGAGATGACACCGCTGGTGTCGGGCTTGTCGGGTGTGACGGCCTTTCCGATTACGCCGCCCTCGCTGGGGCAAGGCTTTACCCAGCGCCCGATCAACTACGTGATCATCACGTCGGACAGCTACCAGAATCTGGCTCAAACGGTGCGTACGTTTCAGGACGAGCTGGCCAAAAATCCCGGCTTTGTGCAAGTTGATTCGGACTTGCGGCTGAACAAGCCAGAGATCAAACTCGAAGTAGACCGGGAACGCGCGGCCGACATGGGGGTCAGCGTCGAGCTGATTGCACGGGCGGTAGAAACCATGCTGGGTGGGCGCAAGGTCACGCGTTACAAACGCGAAGGCGAGCAATACGACGTGATCGTGCAGACCAACCCGAGCGGGCGCGAAACCCCGGACGACATTGAAAAAATCTTTGTGCGTGGCAAGGGTGAGGCCATGATCCCACTATCGGCCCTGGTCAAGATTCGTGAGGTGGTGGTGCCGCGCGAGCTCAATCACTTCGGGCAGCGCCGCTCGGCGTCGATCACCGCCAATCTGGCGGCCAATTACTCGCTCGGTGAGGCGCTGGACTTCATGGACGCCACTGCCAAAAAGGTGCTCAAGCCCGGCTACGCCACCGACCTGAACGGCATCAGCCGTGAGTTCCGAAAGTCCTCGGATTCACTGACGCTGGTGTTTGTGCTGGCGCTGGTGTTCATCTTTCTGGTGCTGGCGGCGCAGTTCGAGAGCTTTATTGACCCGTTCGTCATTTTGCTCAGCGTTCCGCTGTCGATGGCTGGTGCCCTGTTGGCCCTGCGCTGGTCCGGCGGCACGCTCAATGTGTTCAGCCAGATCGGCTTGATCACGCTGGTGGGGCTGATCACCAAGCACGGCATTCTGATTGTGGAGTTTGCCAACCAGTTGCGTGAGCAGGGGCAGGGCACCTTGCAGGCCGTTACCCGCTCGGCCTCGCAGCGCTTGCGGCCGATTTTGATGACCACCGGCGCCATGGTGCTGGGCGCCGTGCCGCTGGCCTTGGCAAGCGGTGCGGGGGCCGAGAGTCGGCGCCAGATTGGCTGGGTGATTGTGGGAGGCATGAGCCTGGGCACCTTGCTGACGATATTTGTGGTGCCCGCCATGTACACGCTGCTGGCGCGCAAACACGCGCCCGGTGCCATCAAGACCGTGGTGGTCGACCATATCCACGATGCGGAGCCTGCCCCCAATAACTCCACCAAATAAACCTTGGCAGGGGTGGCAGGGTGCCTCATTCCAATTCGCATTAGAAAGGAGAACAAGGCGCGAAGCTGCTGACAGTGCTGTAGCACGGCAAAGCGAAGCAACGCAGTTATCGTTTTTAATGCGGATTGGAATCAGATCACCCAGTCAAACATCATGACATCGATCTCCTCACCCGGGGCCACGTTGCCCTGCTGGTGATGCAGCACCAGTAAGCCATTCGCCTCGGCCATGGAGCGCAGCACGCCGGAGCCTTGATTGCCGGTGGTTTTGACTTGCAGTGAACCGTCAGCCGCCGTCGATACCCAGCCGCGCTGGTATTCGGTGCGGCCCGGTTTTTTGCGAATTGCTTCCAGGCTGCGGGCCTTGAGCAGCGGTGCAGGCGCAGCACTGGCCCCCATCAGCTGCAACAGGGCGGGGCGCACAAAAGCCAAAAACGTCACCATCACTGCGACCGGGTTGCCGGGTAGGCCAAACAGTACGGTGCCATGCTCGTTGGTTTTTGAGGCCATCAGCCGTCCAACAGCCATCGGACGACCTGGCCGCATGGCAATGCGCCAGAAGGCTACATCGCCGAGCTTTTTCATCATCGCTTTGGTGTGGTCTGCCTCACCGACGCTCACGCCACCCGACGTGATGATCGCATCGGCGCGTGCGGCGGCGCTTAGAAAAGCCGCTTCAAGCAGCGCCGGGTCGTCGCGCACCACGCCCATGTCGATCACCTCGCAGCCCATGCGGCGCAACATACCGAACACGGTGTAGCGATTGCTGTCGTACACCGCGCCTTCGCGGGGCGGCTCGCCGAGCGAGAGTATTTCGTCACCGGTTGAAAAGTAGGCCACGCGAATGGGCCGCCAGCAACGCAGCGTTGCAACACCTATCGAGGCCGCCAGCCCCAAGCGGGCCGGTGTCAGCAGCTCGCCTTTTAGCAGCGCTGGTTTGCCCTGCATGAGGTCTTCACCGCGCAGGCGACGGTTGGCGCCTAGCTTTAGCAGATTGGCAGGGATGGTGATGACGTCACCTTGGCTTGACACAAATTCCTGCGGCACCACGGTGTCAGTTGCGCCCGGCATGATGGCCCCCGTCATGATTTTCACGCACTGCCCGGCTAGAACCCTCTTCACGCTGCCGCCCCAAGCCTTGCCTGCCAGCGCTGTACCGACGACCTGCAAGGCAAGCGCTGCATCCGGCATCAATTGGCTGGCATCAAAGGCATAGCCATCCATCGCCGAGTTGTCGTGTGGCGGCACGTCGAAGGGCGACACCACATCCTCAGCCAACACGCGGCCCAAAGCCTCAAATAGTGGCAAATCCATCGCATCCTGAACCGGAATGACCAGCTTTGACAGGAAGGCCAGCACGCCGTCAGCAGACAGCGCTTGCGGGTCGTAGCCCTGCAACTCGGCGGCTATCTGGTGAATCGTTTTCATCGCTGGCGTGATTCAAGCTGATGCAATTCAGCCAGTGTGTTGGCGTTGTAAAAACTGTGGCTGTCGTCGCCCGGCAGGTTGAAAGGCACGGCAACGCTCTTGTGCTGCGCCGTCCATGCGTCAATCTTGCGGCCACCGCTTTTGGTGAAAACCAGCAGGCTTTCAAGCATCCCGATGTGCATCAGGCAAAACACGGGTTGCGGCCTCAGTGTTACGTTTTTGTCGTCATCTTCTTCCGGCGCAGAGGCAACCGCAAAGTCGGCTCCTTCAGCCGCGAGTGCTTTGGCCAGCCGCGCCACCAGGTCGGCAGGGAAAAGCGGCGTATCACAGGGCACGGTCAGCAGGTAAGGGGTTTCGCAACGCTCCAGCCCGGTCATAAAACCGGCCAGCGGCCCGGCGTATTCGCCCAGGGAGGTAGCGTCGGGCCAGACCGGCACACCGAATGATTCGTAAGCCGCCAAATTGCGATTCGCATTGATCATGATCTGGCCTACCTGCGGGCTCAGGCGCAGCAGCGTGTGCAAGGCCAGCGGCACGCCGTTGAAGTTTTGCAAACCCTTGTCCACGCCACCCATGCGCGAGCCACGCCCGCCTGCAAGGATGACGGCGGTAATCGCCTCGGTGTGCAGGGGAGGGTGCATGTCAAGATTCATAAAATTATCCTAGGCTTCATACACACCGTGCGCCATCTACTTCGATACACACGCCGCTGATGAAGTCCGCCTCATCACTGGACAAATACAGCGCGGCGTTGGCCACGTCAAGCGCTGTCGAAAAGCGTCCCAGCGGAATGCTGGACAGGAATTTGGCGCGGCGAGCCTCGCCTTCGGGGCCGGTGACGCTGCCGCCGGCAAACTGGGTGGACAGCCCGGTGTCGGGGTTGAACACCGGGTTGATGCAGTTCACGCGGATGTTGTCTGGCCCGAGTTCGGCAGCGAGTGATTTGGACGTGGTGATGACCGCGCCTTTGGAGCCGTTGTACCAGCTCAAGCCGGAGCGAGGGCGCACGCCAGCAGTCGACGCAATGTTGATAAAACTCCCGCCACCCTGCGCCCTGAAAACCGGCGTGGCGTGGATGGTTGACAGGTAAATGCTTTTGACATTGATGGCATAACACTTGTCAAAGTCGTCTTCACTGACATCAAGAGCCGGTTGGTTGCGATGCGTCCAGCCCGCGTTATTGACCATCACATCGAGCCTGCCGTAGCGTTCAACTGCAACTGCTACCAGCGCTTTTACATCCGCAGACTGAGTTACGTCAGCCTTGAAAAACGATGCCGTGCCGCCTGCCTTGACGATGGCGGCCACAACGGCCTCACCCATGGCGACGTTGATGTCGTTCACGATGACCTGCGCACCTTCAGCCGCCAGCCGTTTGGCAATGCCTTCACCAATGCCGCTAGCTG
>JBCKMZ010000069.1:0-7910 GCA_038902975.1 Polaromonas sp. | reverse complement strand
GGAATCAGGATGGCGCGGAACATGTACTCGTCGGCCAGGAAGGGCACGCCGATGAAGGCGAACGCCACCAGCGCGAGGATGAACCAGCGGTCTTGCGCAATTGGAAATATCTGCTGGTCGGCCGCGTAGGACGTTTTGAATTGGCCGTTTTCTCTGTAAAACATGGTTGTCTCAATAATCTTTTAGTTGCGGCTCGCTGCGCTTAACTTGCTGCGCAAGTTAGCCTCCACTGAAAGATCATCCTTTGCCGTATCCGGCAAAGAACCCTTCGGGTTGATCGGGTATTTCATACTCGATCGATGATCTTTTCGCCGAACAGTCCTTGCGGACGGAACAGCAGGAAGACCAGTGCCAGCATGTAGGCAAACCAGATCTCGATACCGCCACCGACCAATGGCCCAATGTACACCTCGGACAGTTTTTCGCCCACGCCGATGATCAGGCCACCAATGATGGCACCGGGCACCGAGGTCAGGCCACCCAGGATGATCACCGGCAGGGCGCGCAGCGCCACTGTGGCCAGTGAGAACTGCACGCCCAGCTTGCTGCCCCAGATCATGCCTGCCACCAGCGCCGTCACGCCGGCCACGCACCAGACGATGACCCAGATGCGGTTCAGCGGAATGCCGATCGATTGCGCGGCCTGGTGGTCGTCGGCCACGGCGCGCAGTGCCCGGCCGGTGCTTGTTTTCTGGAAGAACAGGCTCAGAGTGGCCACCAGCACGGCGGCGATCAAGGCCGCATACAGATCTTCCTTGTTGATCAGAATGCCTCCCGGGAACACCGAGCCCAGCACGAAGACCGGGTCTTTCGGCATGCCGATGTCGATCTTGTAGATGCCGCTGCCGAAGATCGTCTGGCCCAGGCCATCCATAAAGTAGGCGATGCCCAGCGTGGCCATCAGCAGCGTGGTGCCTTCCTGGTTGACCAGGTGCCGCAGCACCAGACGCTCGATGAACCAGGCCACGATGCACATGATGAGGCCGGCAATCACGAAGGCCGCCAGGTTGGCGAGCAAACGGCTTTCGATGCCGGTCCACTGCGGGATCCATTCGGCGAAGCGGGCCATTGCCAGCGCGGCGAACAGCACCATCGCGCCCTGGGCGAAATTAAAAACGCCCGAGGCCTTGAAGATCAGCACAAAGCCCAGCGCGACCAGCGAATAGAGCATGCCGGCCATCAGGCCACCCATCAGTGTTTCCAGAAAAAATGCCATGCTTATGTCCTCATCCCGGTTGCGGACTCGCTGTGCGAAGTGCCCAGGTAGGCGCGGAGCACGTCTTCGTTGTTGCGCACTTCGTCGGGCGTGCCGTCGCCGATCTTCTTGCCGTAATCGAGCACCACCACGCGGTCGGAAATGTCCATCACCACGCTCATGTCGTGCTCTATCAGAACCACCGTGGTGCCGAACTCGTCATTCACATCGAGCACAAAGCGGCACATGTCCTGCTTTTCTTCCACGTTCATGCCGGCCATCGGCTCGTCGAGCAGCAGCACCTGCGGCTCCATCGCCAGCGCGCGCCCCAGGTCGACGCGCTTTTGCAGGCCATAGGGCAACTGCCCGACCGCCGTCTTGCGGTAGGCCTGGATTTCCAGGAAGTCGATGATTTTTTCAACCGCTTCGCGGTGCATGAATTCTTCCTTGCGGGCCGGGCCCACGCCCAGCGCCTGTAGCAGCAGGTTGCTCTTGATCTTCAGGTTGCGCCCGGCCATGATGTTGTCGAGCACACTCATGCCCTTGAACAGCGCCAGGTTCTGGAAGGTACGCGCCACGCCCATGACGGCCACCTGGTGGCTGTTCATGTGCTTGAAGGTCTGGCCGCGAAAGGTGATGGTTCCCTGCTGCGGCGTGTAAACGCCGTTGATGCAGTTGAGCATGGAGCTTTTGCCAGCACCGTTGGGGCCAATGATGGCGCGGATCTCGTGCTCCTTCACATTGAAGGAAATGTCGGCGAGGGCCTTGACGCCGCCGAAGCTCAGGGAGATGTTGTGGACATCGAGAATGACGTCGCCGATCTTTTTGTTCATGCTGCGGCCCTCACCGGGGCAAATGTCTTCGTATCGCCGATCTTCAGCGTGGCGCTGACGCTGCCGCTGCGGCCGTCTTCAAACTTGACCACGGTTTCAATGAACTGTTCGGTTTTATCGCCATACAGCGCATCAATCAGCGGCTGGTATTTCTCTGCAATGAAGCCACGGCGCACCTTGTTGGTCCGGGTCAACTCGCCGTCATCGGCGTCGAGCTCCTTGTGCAGCACCAGGAAGCGGCTGATCTGCGAGCCCGCCAGCAGGGCGTCGGCGCTGAGGTCGGCGTTGACTTTTTCGACGCATTCCTTGATGAGTTGATAGACCTCGGGCTTTTGCGCCAGGTCGGTGTAGCCCGCGTAAGGCAGGTTGCGCCGTTCGGCCCAGTTGCCGACCGCGTCAAAGTCGATGTTGAGCATCACACAGACTTTTTCGCGGCCGTCGCCATAAGCCACGACTTCTTTGATGTACGGGAAAAATTTCAGCTTGTTCTCCACATACTTGGGCGCGAACATGGCGCCGTCGCTGGCACCGCCCTTGATGCGGCCGACATCTTTGACGCGGTCAATGATTTTCAGGTGCCCGCTGGTGTCGAGAAAGCCGGCATCGCTGGTGTGGTACCAGCCATCGGCGGTCAGCACCTCGGCTGTGGCGGCGGGGTTTTTATAGTAGCCCTTGAGCAGGCCGGCGGACTTGACGAGGATTTCGCCGTTCTCGGCCACCTTCACCTGCACGCCCCTGATCGGCACCCCCACGGTGTCGGCGCGCGCCTGGTTGTCCGGTTGCAGGCAGACAAACACGGCGGTCTCGGTCGAGCCGTAGAGCTGCTTGAGGTTGACGCCGATCGAGCGGTAAAAAGTAAACAGGTCCGGGCCGATCGCTTCGCCGGCGGTGTAGGCCACACGCACCCGGCTCAAACCCAGGCTGTTGCGCAGCGGGCCGTAGACCATTAACTGGCCCAGCGCGTAGAGCAACCGATCGTCGGCGCCAACGGGTTTGCTGTTCATCAAGTCGGAACCGACCCTTTTGGCCACGTCCATGAAAAAGTGGAACATCTTGCGTTTGATAACGCCCGCGTCTTCCATGCGGATCATCACGCTGGTCAGCAGCCCTTCAAACACGCGCGGCGGCGCGAAGTAATAAGTCGGGCCAACTTCTTTCAGGTCGATGGTGACGGTGCTGGCGTTTTCGGGGCAGTTCACCACGTAGCCGCAACACAGCCACTGCGCGTAGCTGAAAATGTTCTGGCCGATCCAGGCCGGCGGCAGGTAAGCCAGGACTTCCTCGGTGTTGGTGAGATTGTCGAATTCGGCACCGGCCTGGGCGCGGTCCAGCAGGCTGTTGTGCGTGTGCACCACGCCCTTGGGGTTGCCGGTGGTGCCGGAGGTGAAGAACATGGCGGCGACATCATCGGGCTGCGTGTTTTCGACCTGTTCCCGGAAAAACCCGGGCTGCTCGCCAGCGAAGGCCTGGCCCGAGGCGATCAGCGCATCCAGCGCGACCAGGCCCGGCTCCTGGTAGTTGCGCAGGCCGCGCGGGGCATCAAAAATAATGTGAACCAGCTGCGGGCACTGGTCGCGGATCTCCAGCAGTTTGTCAACCTGCTCCTGGTCTTCGACCATCGCAAAGCGGACCTCGGCATTGGTGATGGGAAACACACATTCGGCACCCGCCGCGTCCTGGTACAGCGGCACCGCAATCGCGCCCAGCGACTGCGCCGCCAGCATGGTGGCGTACAGGCGTGGCCGGTTCGCGCCTATAACGACCATGTGCTCGCCGCGCTGTAGCCCGGTCTGGTGCAGGCCGCAGGCAATGTGTTCAACCAGCGCGGCCATGGCGGCCCAACTGTGCGCCTGCCAGATGCCGTATTCCTTCTCGCGCATGGCCGGCGCCGTGGGGCGCTCGGCAGCGTGTTTCAGCAACAAACGGGGGAAGGTGGTCTGCATTCGGTACCTTGTCTCTAGTGCTGTGACCCGAAGGTATCGGAACAAGATGAAAACGATGGATTTTTCCGCCTGGCTAGGCGAGAGGAGGCGGCATGGCCGTAGCCATGACAACGACGAGCAACAACGCCAGGCGGGAAAAGACGCGTTTTCATGTTTCGAAACCTTCGGGTCACAGTACTAGGGTGAAGTCCGGTGTCCATGAAGGCATGGAAAGCGGGGTATGCGCTGGATACTAGCCGAAGTTTGACGTTCTGGTGTCGTTTCGACGACAAAATTGCGCGACGCCATTACAGCGGCAGCGTCAACCGCAGTCCCAGCGTCCAGTTACGGCCGGGCGCGGGTTCGTAAAACTGGCTGGCCGCCTGGTTCACGATCACCGAGCCCACATAACGCTTGTCGGTCAGGTTGTCGATGCGGCCATAAGCCATCAGCAAAGCTGGTCCCACGGCCCAGCCCTGGCTGAGCTTGGCGTTGAGCGTGCTGTAGCCGTCGGCCGAGGCGCTGTTCACATCGTTGGCAAAAATTTTGCCGGCGCTGGTGAGTTCAAGTCCGGCCCGGATGCCAGGGTTCGTTCGCGTCTTCACAGCGACTAAGGTCTGGCTGGACCACAACAGCTCCGAAAACACAAAGCTCTGCGGGATACCCGGCAGCTTGTTGCCCGCCGCCACAACGGAGGCGCTGTTCGCATAGGCCTGCGAGAACCTAGCGTCAATCCACGAGCCCGCCAGTGAGGCCTGAGCCTTCGGATGGAGCAGCACCTTGCCGGAAATTTCCACACCTGTGCGGCTAGTGCTCGGCGCGTTCTTGAACGCGGTACGCCCAAAGTTGCTGCTGGACACCACGATCTCGTCGGTCGATGTGACCCGGAACAGGTTGAAATCCAGCCGACTTTGCGGCATGGGCAACCATTTGGCACCCAGCTCGTAGTGCTGGCTTTTTGACGCATTCAGGCCCGGGTTAAACAGCGCCGTGGTCGTCGTGCCGCTGCTGGTGTAAGCCACTTCGGCCAGCGTCGGTGTCTCGAAGCCTTTGCCGTAGTTGGCGTACAGGTTGAGGTTGTCGCTGGCGTGCCAGGTCAGCCCGAGCACGGGGTTGAGGGCGCTGTAGCGCACCGAGCCCGAGCCGTTTCCATCGGCGAGATGGAAGTCCTCTCTGGTGAAGCGCACCGTGCTGGAGCGCAGCCCGGTGGTGACCGACAGTTTGTCCGTCGCCAGCGTGGTGGCCTGCGCGAAGAAGTCGCTGTTCTGCGCTGTGTTGTCTTCGTTGCGCGTGAGCGAGCCCGGCGTTTTTTCTCCGAGGGTTGCTGCTCCGCCCTGGCGCCGCTCCTTGGAGTAGTCGAACTCATAGCCCGCCAGCAGCGCCACTGGCCGGCCACCGATCCGGGTTTGCTGGTTGTACTGTAGGCCGGCGCCGTAGTAGTCGCGATCCAGTCCCACCCAGAAATTGTTGGCCTGGTACTGTAGGTTTTCACGGCTACCGTAATAAGCCCGTGCGGTCAAGGAGCGGTTGCTATCCAGCGTGTATTTCACCGACGTTCCGAGCTGGTTTTGCAGCGTGATCTTGCGCACCCGTGCGTTGACAGCGTTGCTGCCCGCCTGCTGCGGATTGGCCGCGAGCTGGGCGGCCGTCAGGCCCAGCGGGTCCTGCGCCAGCGGCATGTCGAAGCGGTTGAAAACTACATTGACCCGGGTCTGCTGGTTCGGCTCAAAGCTCAGCTTGCCATTGAACTGCTTGCGTTCGGTCTTGCTGTTGGCACGGTAGCCGTTAATGTCGAAGGTGCTGTAGTCCGCCACCAGGCTGTAGCCGCCCACCCGGCCCGCAACCTGCCAGTCGGTCCGGCGCAGGCCGTAAGAGCCGGTGTAGAGCTGGCTGAGAAATTCGGGTGTCTCGGGTGCATCGCGGGTAAAGGCCTGGATCACGCCACCTGCCGAGTTGCCATACATCTGGGCCAGCGGGCCGCGCAGCACCTCGATGCGGTCGGTCGATGTCAGGCTGATCGACGATGCCTGCCCCTGGCCGTCGGGCGTGGTGGCCGGAATGCCGTCGATGAGCAGCCGGATGCCGCGAATGCCGAACGCTGCGCGCGAGCCGAAGCCGCGGATCGAAATCTGTAGGTCTTGTGCGTAGTTCTGGCGGTTCAGGATGGTGAGGCCGGGAATGCGGTTCAGTGACTCGGAGAGATTGACTTGCGGCCCGGCACCCGCTATCGTCTCGCGATCCACCGACGCAATGGCGCCCGGCGCATCAAAGCTGCGCTGCTCAGAGCGGGTCGCCGTGACGACGACGCTCTCCAGGGTCTGGGCATGGGCCGACAGGGCGGTCATCGCAGTCAGGGCCAGCGACAGCGTCACCTTGGCATACACGCTCGCGGCCGGGCTAGTGATAGCCTGATTAAAGTTTTTCTGCATCAGACAACTTTGCCAAAGCCTTGTCAAAGGTTGCCAGTGGTGTGTGCCCCGCCTTGCGTGCAATCTCCAGCACCAGACAGTCAGAAAAACCCAATGCTGGTTTGCGCCTGAAGTGCGCCAGTGCTGCGGCCACTGTGTCTGCGTCTTGCAGCACCAGGCTTTCATGCACCAGCAAAATATCCAGCAGTGCAATCAATTGCTGGGCGCTGCGTTCATACACAGCACTTAGAACCCACAGGGTTTCAGCCAATACAAGATGCGATACCCAGGCCCCTTTGGCTATGAAGGTATCTGCGGCTTTCGCCTGTGCCGTCTCGTCGCGTACGAGTAGGCGCACCAATACATTGGTATCAAGCGCGCGCATGGCGCTGTTGCATCTGTTTGGTGATGCCTTGTTTGAGCTCTAGCAGCGTCTTCGCCTTTGTAGCGTTTGTTTTTTCGTCTCCAAATAATGCCGCGTGTGCTGCCAAGGTGTCATGCTGCGTCGCCCTTTGAACCACCACTTGTCCATTGCGCTCTTGCCATTCCAACGAAGAGCCAGGCATCAGGCCCAGCAAACGCCGAACTGCTACAGGAACGGAAACCTGGCCTTGCGAGGTGAGTTTGGTTTGTATTTGAATCATGCTGTGATTGTAATTTATTACCGGGGTAAATAACAGTGCTGAATCAGCTGGACTCAGTCGGGGCTTTAAACTAGCACGCGATGTCAGTACCTCCCAACTCCAAGCCGCCAGCACCTGCCGCACCTGCAGGTTCTGCCGGTGCATCGACAGGCGCCACCATCCGCCTGAACAAACGCATGGCTGAACTCGGCCTGTGTTCGCGCCGCGAAGCCGATGACTGGATTGCCCGAGGCTGGGTCCGTGTGAACGGCCAGCCTGCGGTGATGGGCCAGCCGGTCGCTTTGGATGCGCGCATCGAAGTAGCGCGTGAAGCCGAGCAGCAGCAGCGCCAGCAGGTCACCATCCTGATCAACAAGCCGGTCGGCTACGTCAGCGGCCAGGCCGAAGACGGCCACCAACCCGCCGTGGTGCTGGTGCAGCCGCACAACCGCTGGCGTGAATGCAACAGCCGTATGCGCTGGGGCCATGAACAGTTGCGCGGGCTGGCCCCAGCCGGGCGGCTGGATATTGATTCCATCGGGCTGTTAGTGCTTACTCAGGACGGGCGCGTTGCCCGGCAACTGATTGGCGAAGACTCGGTGATGGAAAAAGAGTACCTGGTGCGGGTCAACCTGGGGAATGAAAACCTCAATGTGCAAGCCGCCTTCCCGCCCGAAAAGCTGGCTCTGCTGTGCCATGGCCTGAGCCTGGACAGTCAGGCACTGCGCCCCGCACAAGTCAGCTGGCAAAACCCCGAGCAACTGCGCTTTGTACTGCTAGAGGGCAAAAAGCGCCAGATCCGCCGCATGTGCGAGCAGGTCGGCCTGTTTGTGACCGGTCTCAAGCGGGTACGTATTGGCAGCGTCAACCTGGGTCACCTGCCAGTCGGCCAATGGCGGTATTTGATGCCGCATGAAGGTTTCTAGGAG
>JBCKMZ010000068.1:0-8252 GCA_038902975.1 Polaromonas sp. | reverse complement strand
GGCATGTTGGGTTTATGAGGGCTTGCTGATGTTTGGTGTGGTTTTCATCACCGGCTACCTTTTCGGCACCTTGAACCAGACGCGCAATGCGCTGGACAACCGCCATGCCCTGCAAGCGTTTATATTTGTCGTTTTCGGCATTTACTTTGTCTGGTTCTGGGCCAAAGGTCAAACCCTGGCCATGAAGACATGGGATATCCGTATAGTCGACACTCATGGTGCGCTGATTACCCAAAAACGCGCACTGCTGCGCTACGTCCTGAGTTGGGTGTGGTTTTTACCGCCGTTGTTACTGAGTTGGCTGCTAGCATTACCAGGCAAGGAAGGCGCAGTTTTGACCATAGTCTGGATAGCTGTGTGGGCCGTGATGGCAAGATTTCATCCGCAAAAACAGTTCTGGCACGATGCATGGGCGGGCACACGGCTGGTAAGCTGGGTCGCGCCTGATGCACCCAAACGTGCAGCAAGGCTGGCCGCTCGCAAAAACGCAGCCGCAACGAGCAAAAATTAACTTCAAATTGCCACAAAGCAACGCCACAATGTTTTATATGCCAAAGCCACCTGCATTTTCAGTCTGCGTTTACTGTGGGTCGCGCAGCGGTAACCAGAGTGCGTTTGCAGATGTCGCGCTCGAAGTAGGCACCTGGATAGGTTCGCACGGAGGGCAACTGGTTTACGGCGGTGGCAGCAACGGGCTCATGGGCATCGTCGCGGATGCCACGCTGGCTGCCGGAGGCCGCGTGATTGGAGTCATACCCAAAGCGCTGGTCGAGAAGGAATGGGCGCATAACGGCTGCACAGAGCTGCACGTCGTCGAAACCATGCATGAACGCAAGCGCATCATGGCAGAGCACGCTGATGCATTTTTAGTGCTACCCGGGGGCATAGGCACACTCGAAGAATTTTTTGAAGTCTGGACCTGGCGCCAGCTTGGCTACCACGACAAACCGGTTGGCCTGCTCAATACCAACGGCTACTTCGACAACTTGCTGGCGTTCTTGAAATCGTCTGTTGAAAACGGCTTTATGAATGACTGGTTGATGGATTTGATCAGCACTGGTAGCGAAGCCAGGCCTCTACTTGAAGCGCTGGTTCAGGCTTCCGGCATGAAGCCTGTGGCAACCCGGCTCGATCAGATCTAGGCTTGCCTAGCAAACATCACGCAGTTAAACGGCAGCTTCGTCCTGCTCGCCCGTGCGAATGCGCACGGTGCGCTCAACGCTGGTGATGAATATCTTGCCATCACCGATCTTGCCGGTACGCGCGGCGCGAACGATGGCATCGACACAACGCTCCACTTCGCTGGTTTTGACGACGACTTCAACTTTTACCTTGGGTAAAAAGTCGACCACGTATTCGGCTCCACGATACAGCTCGGTATGGCCTTTTTGCCGACCAAAGCCTTTGACCTCTGTAACCGTCAAGCCGGTCACACCGCACTCAGCCAGCGCCTCGCGGACTTCTTCTAATTTGAAAGGCTTGAGGATGGCGGTAATTTGTTTCACTGAAATGTCTCCGTTAATTAATGGCTTAAGCACGAAATTTGCTGGTGATAGGGTAGCGCCAATCCTTGCCAAAACTCCTGTGGGTTACCCGAATGCCGATCGGGGCCTGGCGACGCTTGTATTCATTGATCTTAATAAGCCGCGTGACGCGCTCGACCACAGCGGCATCAAAGCCTGCGGCAACAATGCTGTCAACGCTCTGATCGTTTTCCATGTAGCGAGTCAGGATAGCATCGAGCACCTCATACGCTGGCAAGCTGTCCGCATCTAGCTGGTTGGCGCGCAACTCGGCACTTGGCGGGCGGGTGATGATTCGCTCGGGAATCGGCTGCACGCCCGTACCATAGGGATCGTTCTGGTTGCGCCAGCGCGCCAGGCTGAACACCGTGGTTTTCAGCAAATCTTTGATAACTGCAAAGCCGCCCGCCATATCACCGTATAAGGTGCAGTAGCCGGTGGCCATTTCGCTCTTGTTGCCGGTCGTCAGCACAATTGAGCCAAATTTATTGCTGAGTGCCATTAAAAACACGCCACGAATTCGCGCCTGGATGTTTTCTTCGGTGGTGTCTTCCTTCAGGCCCTTGAACTCATTTGAGAGCGATGCCTTGAAAGCCTCAAACTCCGGAACAATCGATATTTCGTCGTAACGCACCTTCATGCGGGCGGCCATGTCACGCGCATCAATCCACGAAATGTCGGCGGTGTAGGGAGAGGGCATCATCACCGCGCGCACCTTGTCAGCACCCAGGGCATCCACTGCGATGGCCAGCACCAGGGCTGAATCAATACCGCCCGAGAGACCCAAAATCGCACCCGGGAATCCGTTTTTACCCAGATAGTCGCGCACACCCAGCACCAGGGCGTCCCAGATGTCAGCCTCATGGGTACGTTCAGGGGCCACGTCTGCTATCAACTTAATAGCTGCTTGTGCCCGTTCTGCCTGCACTACAAAAGATTTCTCTCTAAAACTCTCGGCCCGTCCTGCAAGTACGCCGTCGACCTGAACCGCAAACGAGCGGCCCTCAAAAACAAATTCGTCCTGCCCGCCCACCAGGTGTGCGTAAATCAGCGGCAGACCGGTCGCCCGGGCCCTAGCACTCATCATGGCCTCGCGCTCAGCGCCTTTACCCACATGAAAGGGCGAGGCATTGATGACCACCAGCAACTCGGCCCCCGCCTCTTTGGCCAGCCGCCCCGGTTCTTCAAACCATGCGTCTTCGCAAATCAGCAGTCCGACGCTGATGGCAGCGTCGCCATCCCCCGTCTGAAACACGCAAGTCCCCTGCCCTGGCGTGAAATAGCGGTGTTCATCAAACACTTGATAATTGGGCAGCTCTCGCTTGGCATAGGCCTCAATGATGCGTCCGTTCTGTAGCACCTTGGCCGCGTTGTGGCGCTGTTGTACCGCCACACTTTTGGTGCGCATACCAAGACCGCTGTCGCCATGTGTAGGTGTGCCCACCACCACCGTCAGGCCTTTTAACCCAGCCAGCTCACGGGCCACCAGATTCACGGCATCATCACAGGCTTGTATGAAGGACGGACGCAGCAACAGATCTTCAGCCGCATAGCCGCAGATGGCAAGTTCTGGAGTGACCACAAGCCGCACACCATCGGCATAGGCAGCGCGCGCTGCAAGAATAATTTTTTGCGCATTGCCCGGCATGTCGCCGACGCAATAATTCAATTGGGCAACGCTAATTTTGAGTGGCATGTATAGACCAGCATACTGAATGAAAAACCTGAAAAACGAGTCAAAGGATTATGTCATCCGCGTACTGAGATCACCGCTAGAGGTCAACGCTGCTGACTGGAATGCGCTGCTCGCCTTACAAAGCCCGGACGGAACATTAAACCCCTTCATGCGCCACGAATACCTGGCCGCCATGCACCAAAGTGGCAGTGCTACGCCCAAAACCGGTTGGACGCCGCGCTTCGTCACGCTGTGGCATCACGATACGCTGGTCGGTGCTTGTGCGCTCTACCTCAAGGACCATTCCTACGGTGAATACGTGTTTGACCACGCCTGGGCCAACGCCTACCAGCAGCATGGCATGCAGTACTACCCCAAGGCATTGGTCGCAGTGCCATTTACGCCAGTGCCCGGCACCCGGTTACTGGCACGCAACGCAAAAGAACGTACCCTGCTGGTCAAGGCGCTGATAGCGTGGTGCGAAGAAGAAAAGCTGTCATCACTGCATTTGCTTTTTGCCAACGATGAAGATATTACCGCCTGCGAAGAGGCTGGACTCATGCTCAGGCACAGCGTTCAATTTCACTGGACAAATATGGCCCCCACGCTCTCCACTACGTGCGAGACGCTGCCCCCCGAGGGGGCTGTCCCGCCTAAGGGCGGCCTGTCGGCGGGACTGGCCAGCACACGGTCGAGTTATCGCGATTTAGACGACTTTCTGATGTCCTTAAGCCAGAAAAAGCGCAAAAAAATCCGCCAGGAGCGGCGCAAGGTTTTGGATGCTGGCATCACCTTCCGCTGGTCGCTGGGCAAGGACATCAGCAGTGGCGACTGGGACTTTTTTTACCGCTGCTACGAGCGTACCTACTACGAGCACGGCAATGCGCCCTACTTGAGCCGGGATTTTTTTCAGCGTATGCAAGACACCATGCCCGAGAACTGGCTACTGTTTGTGGCCGAGTACCTAGATGCAGATGGTCAAAAACAGGCTGTCGCGACCAGCCTGATTGCCATCACGCCTGCACAGCCTGCGCATACAACGCCAGGGGCAAAGCAGGATGAGAAAGCCGCCGCACAAAACCTCACAGCCTATGGCCGCTACTGGGGCACGCTGGCTAGGGTTGACTGCCTGCACTTTGAAGCCTGCTACTACCAGCCACTGGCCTGGTGTATTGAGCACGGCTACCAAAGCTTTGAGGGCGGCGCGCAGGGCGAACACAAAATGGCACGCGCACTGCTACCCGTCAAAACCACCAGTGCCCACTGGCTGGCACACCCTTCATTTGCCGATGCGGTTGAACGCTTCTTGGCCCGCGAAGGTGCCGGCATCACCAACTACATGGGTGAACTCGAACAGCGCAGCCCCTTCAAGACCCAGCCTGATTCGGGTGAGTCAGCGCGCTAGGGCACGTCCATTTTTTCATACAATCAAATGTACCGAGTGCGCAAGCTGCTTGCGGCTGGCCAGAGGGTTTTTGGGGTCAGACGCCAATAACCCTTTAAAAATCAAGGAGAAGACCATGTTTTTCAAACAACTCGCAAGCCGCGAAGCCTCGCTGTCGTATTTCTTCGGTTGTTCCGGACATGCCAAGGCCGTGGCAGTAGATGTGGTGGCCGGTGACGAGGAGTGGTTCGTCGAAGAAGCACGTAAAGCCAGCGTGACTATCACGCATGTGATCGACACTCACATTCATGCAGACCATTATTCGGGCGGTCGCAAGCTCGCCGAAATGACCGGTGCACCTTATTGCCTGCATGAGTCCGACCGGGGTGTGACAGCCTTCAGCTTCGAGCCACTGCGCCACGGCCAGCGCCTCGATTTGGGCAACGTCCAGGTCGAGGTGATACATACGCCGGGACACACGGCCGACAGTGTTTGCCTGCTGGTCTCCGACCTGCGCCGGGGCGAAACGCCCTGGTTTGTCGTGACCGGAGACACGCTGCTTGTCGGGGCGGTTGGACGCCCTGACCTGGCCGGCAAGGAGCGCGAGATGGCGGGACAACTCCACGATTCGCTGCACGACAAGTTGTTGAGCCTGCCCAACGAGATCGAGATTTTCCCAGGACATCAGGCCGGCAGCGCCTGTGGCGTCGGCCTGTCGGGCAAGCCGTCCTCGACCATCGGCTTCGAGAAGCGCTGGAACCCGGCGCTGTCCATGTCACGCGACGAGTTCATCGCATCCCTGACCAGCGAGATCCCGCCCCGTCCGGCCGACATGGAGAGGATTGTCGCGACGAACATCGCGGCCTGAAGCATGGATCTCATGCACGGCATACGCCACAACTTGGCCCAGTTTGTTTACCAGTTGCTGCAGGTGCTGCTGGTCGGCTTGACGCTGGGCATGATGCGCACTGTCGTGCCGGCTCTGGCCAACGACGAGTTCGGTGTGCCTAAGGGCTCTTTCATGCTGCTCATCTCCTTTGTTGTGGCCTTCGGCTTCGTCAAGGGAACGCTCAATTTCGTGGCCGGGCGCCTGTCCGAACAGATCGGGCGCAAGAAGGTACTGCTGTTCGGCTGGCTGTGCGCCGTACCGATCCCCTTCATGATCCTATATGCAACCAGCTGGGGCTGGATTGTGGCCGCGACCGTGCTGCTCGGCGTGAACCAGGGATTGACCTGGTCCATGACGCAGACTTCCAAGCTTGACATCACACGCCCCGACCAGCGCGGCCTGACCATCGGCCTGAACGAGTTTTCCGGCTATGTGGGCGTGGCCATTGCCGGCATCGTCACCGGCTACATGGCCACGGCACTTGGTGCTCGGCAGGGCTTGCTGGTCTTTGGCCTGATCGTGCTGGTTGCCGCGCTTGTGCTGACGCAGTTTTTCGTCAAGGAAACACTGCCCTGGGCCAAAGCCGAAGGCGCGCGCCACGCGGCAGGAAAATCCGTCGGACCGACGCCCCGCTATCCGGCCCATGTTTCCGCCAACCCCAGCACATGGGAGATGTTTACCCTGATGACTTGGCGTGATCGCAGGATGGCCGCGCTCTGCCAGGCCGGGCTGGTGGAGAAGTTTGTCGATGCCCTGGTCTGGGTGTTTTATCCGGTATTTCTCTACCAGCAGGGCATCAGCCTGCCGAACGTGGGCTGGATCATCGGCGTCTATGGATTTGTCTGGGGCGGCGCGCAACTGTTCACGGGCAAGCTGTCGGATCGCATCGGCCGGCATCGGCCCAATGTCTGGGGCATGTGGATTTGCGGTGCCGGCGTAGCCATGATGATGCTGGGGCAAGGAGTGGCATGGTGGTCATTGTCGGCTGCCGTCTCGGGCTTTGGCATGGCGCTGCTTTACCCCAACCTGTCGGCGGCCGTGGCCGATATCTCGCACCCGAACTGGCGCGGATCGGCGATTGGCATTTACCGCTTCTGGCGCGATCTCGGCTACGGCATCGGCGGCCTAGGGCTGGGGTTGGTGGCGCACAGCACCGGCCAGATGAACGCGGCCTTCTGGTTTGTGGCCCTGTCGATGTTCTTCTCCGGGGGCCTGCTGTGGCTGCTGGGCGAGGAAACCCACCCACGCCTCGCACCTGCACCCTAGCATTCCGCATTTAACGCAAAATGTCAGGCATGCAACTCAATTACATTGCCAACGCATCCGTCGCTTCATCTTCCGGCAAAACCATCCCTGTCATAGATCCCTCCGACGGGCAGGTGTTTGACGAAATTCAGCGCAGCAATGCCAAAGACATTGACTCGGCTGTCAGCGCTGCCAGGGACTGTTTTGACCTGGTCTGGCATCGCATCAGCGCCGCCGAGCGCGGCAGGTTGTTGATGCGCCTGTCCGTCGCTGTCTCCACTAACGCCGAAGAGCTGGCACTGCTGGAGCAGCGCGATTGCGGCAAGCCCGTGAAGCAGGCCAAAGCTGATGCGGCGGCGCTGGCGCGTTACTTCGAGTTTTACGCCGGGGCCTGTGACAAGCTGCATGGCGAAACCATTCCCTACCTGGACGGCTATAGCGTGATGACCTGGCGCGAGCCGCATGGCGTGACAGGCCACATCGTGCCGTGGAACTATCCGATGCAGATATTTGGCCGCAGCGTGGGCGGCGCACTGGCGGCGGGCAATGTATGCGTCGTCAAGCCGAGTGAAGATGCCTGCTTGAGCCTGCTTCGCGTTGCAGAGCTTGCGGCTGAGGTCGGCTTTCCGGCGGGCGCGATCAACATCGTGACCGGCTATGGCCATGAGGTTGGCGACGCGCTGGCCCGGCACACAGGCATAGATCACATCAGCTTTACCGGCAGCCCCAACGTAGGCACGCTGATACAGCAGGCTGCGGCCGAGCGGCACTGCCCCGTCACGCTGGAGCTGGGCGGCAAAAGCCCGCAGATTGTGTTTGCCGATGCAAACATTGATGAAGCTATTCCCAGCATCATCAACGCCATCGTGCAAAACGCTGGACAAACCTGTTCGGCCGGCTCACGCCTTCTTATCGAGCAAAGCATTTACGAGCCATTGTTGGAGCGCTTGGGCCAGGCCTTTGAGAAGCTGCGCGTTGGCCCGGCTGCCATGGACCTGGACGTAGGCCCGCTGATTCGCCAAAGCCAGCAGCAGCGTGTGTGGGATTTTTTAAGTGATGCGCAAGTTGCAGGTATACCTATGGTGGCGCAGGGCCAAATCGTTGACGAGGCCCCTGACACCGGCTTTTACCAAGCGCCCACCCTGCTGCGTGACGTACCGGTGATGCACCGCTTGGCACAGGAAGAAATCTTTGGCCCGGTGCTGTGCGCCATGCCGTTTAAAAACGAAGAGCATGCCATTGAACTGGCCAACGCCACCCAATTCGGGCTGGTGGCAGGCATCTGGACAGCAAACGGCGCGCGCCAGTTCCGCATGGCAAAACGCGTCAAAAGTGGCCAGGTGTTTATCAACAACTACGGCGCAGGCGGCGGGGTTGAGTTGCCGTTTGGCGGCGTGAAGTCATCAGGCTACGGGCGCGAGAAGGGACTTGAGGCGCTGTATGGGTTTACGACTTTGAAGACGATGGCGGTAAAACATGGCTGAACGAGCCCTAAGCTCAATCATCAATAAAAATCTGGAGACAAACCCATGGGCA
>JBCKMZ010000067.1:0-8629 GCA_038902975.1 Polaromonas sp. | reverse complement strand
GGAAATGGGTTCCGACTGGCAATACGCTGGGGGTGACATATCCTGCTTGGGCGTTCTATTCGCCCTCGTTAAGTGATGGTGGTCAAGCCTATGCGGCCACCAAGGGCTATGACTTCCTCACCACCATCGGTGCTGGAGAGGGTTTCTGGATCAACGCCAACGCAGCATTTACTTCAGTGTTGCCTGCTGGGACGCTGGTGAAAACCAAGGACTTCCAGCTCAGCGCCGCGCATGCCCTACCAAAGGGCTGGAGCCTGATTGCCACCGGAGACAGCCCGACACCTACCAGCTTCAATTCGAGCCTGTCTATTGTTCCTCCTCCTGCGGGGTCGCAGCCCTTGAACGTCACGACGATGTGGGCTTGGGAGCCTGGTAAGGGATGGTATTTCTGGGCGCCGAGCCTGGTCAATGCCGGGACGCTAAAGAGCTACATCGACGGCAAAGGTTATCTAGACTTCGCGACAATGCCGACGACACCGGTGGGAACGCTTTCACCGACCACGGGATTCTGGGTGAATATGCCGTAGTACCTTGGAACATCAAAACCAACCCCCCTCAATCCCCCCTCGCAATCACAGGCGGCTAGTAGTTTCATCAGTTGAGGCGAAATCTGGATTTTTAGAGATGCCCTCATGATCAAGTTGCTGAACTTTACGGGATTAATTGAGCAAAGTTTGGCGAGATTGCCGCGCCTGCTTTTGCTCGCCATCGTTGCCCTTGCGCCGGTACACAGCATGGCGCAGAACAACATGACTATTGCGCAATCGGCATCCACATCTTTAACTCAAAGCACTGATCGCCTGATCGTACGTTACCGTGAAAATGCCGTCGAGATTTACGCCGGACTTTCCAATAGCACCAAGACCGACAAACTTAGCGCCCTGCTCGGCACATCTATTTTCTATCTCCGCTCGATGAGCGGCGACCGCACCGACGTCTATCGGCTCTCTGCCAAACGCCCCATTGCCGAAGTCGAAGCGCTGGCGCAAACACTCAAAGCGCACCCCGACATTGAATACGCCCATCCCGACCGCATTTCGTTCACCCAACTCATCCCGTCCGATCCGCAATACATCAACCAATGGGCGCTGGGCAACGGCATTGCCGGATTGAATCTTGCCCCTGCGTGGGACATCACCACCGGTGACCCCAAACTCGTCATCGGCTTGCTCGATACCGGCCTGCTGCCTCATGCAGATCTGGACCAAAGCCGCATTCTTCCTGGCTATGATTTTGTGGGTGATCTCACACGTTCTAACGATAGCAATGGACGTGACAGCAACGCCACCGATCCGGGCGACTGGACTAGCACTCTGGAAGCTGCACTGGGCGGCGCGCTCGAAGGCTGCCCGGTCAAGAATTCGAGCTGGCATGGCACAGCTATGGCTGGTGCCATCATGGCCACTCCGAACAACGCAAACGGCATTACCGGCATCAACTGGCAATCCAAGCTCCTGCCGGTCAGGGTTGCCGGCAAATGCGGTGCCTATGCCTCGGACATCATTGATGGCCTGCGCTGGGCGGTCGGCATCCCGGTGAATGGCAACACCAACCCAAACCCGGCCAAGGTCATCAACCTGAGTCTGGCCACTCAAGGACAATGTGACATTGCCTACCAGAGCGCAATCAATGAGGTTATTAATCTCGGCGCTACTTTGGTGGTGGCTGCCGGTAACTCCAGCCAGAACACGGGCCTCTATAGCCCGGCGAGTTGCAACAACGTTATCGTAGTCGGTGCGGTAGATAGCAACGGCGGGTTGCCGAGCTATGCCAACACGGGAACAGAAATAACCGTCAGCGCACCCGGCGGAAATGCCGTAAGCGGTGTGCTGGCGCTGTCCGATAGTGGCCTCACAACGCCGCTCAATGACAGCATCATCAAGCAAGTACAGGGCACCAGTATCGCCACGGCCAATGTGACGGGCATTGTCTCTTTGATGCTTTCGGCGAATCCCAAGCTCAAGCCTACGGATGTGAAGAGTCTGTTGAAAGCAGCGACACGAAATTTCCAAACTGCACCTGCAACGGGAGCGCCATGTGCGACTAATGCCTGCGGAGCAGGCATGCTGGATGGAGAGATGGCGGTTAAGGTGGCGCTACCATTCCTGAGTACCAAGCCGATGTCGAGTACAGGTTGGTCAGGGCAGTTTCTGCTGAAAGATGACGGGACGGTATGGCAGGGTGGCGCGCAAGTGCTGGGGTTGAGCGGCGTGACGGCGCTATCGGCCGGCAAGCAGGTATTGGCGTTACGCTCCGATGGGACAGTATGGGCGTGGGGCAACAACCAGTATGGTCAGTTGGGAGACGCCAGCACGACGGACAAGACAACGCCGGTACAGGTGCAGGGAATAAGTGGTGTGATGGCGGTTGCTGCGGGGTTGAGCCATTCGCTGGCGCTGAAATCGGATGGCACGATATGGGCGTGGGGTGACAACCAGTATGGCCAATTGGGATATAGCCAGTTGGGAGACGGCACGACGCAGAATTACTGGGTGCCGGTGAAAGTGGACGGGCTAACAAACGCTGTTTCGATAACGGCGGGATCCACCTTTTCCGTGGCAGCGATGCGTGATGGCAGCGTATGGCAATGGGGGATGATGAACGGCTTGGCCGCGACAACCGCATGGAACAATCCTGACCCGAACATAAACCAGATCGTTTCTGTATCGGCCGGAGCGGATCATGTGCTGGCATTGCGCTCCGATGGCAAGGTATGGTCGTGGGGAAGCAACGCCTTCGGACAAATGGGGGATGGCACGACGTCGGGAACCGGGCCGGTGGCAGTGATGAATCTGAGCGGAGTAGAGCAGATCGCCGGGGGCTACCAGTTTTCGGTGGCGCTGAAAGCCGATGGCAGTGTCTGGGTATGGGGGCAGAACGCCGACGGACAGTTGGGCAACGGCGCGACGGGCGGCTATAGCGCGGTTCCGGTACAGGCGCTGGGGCTGGCTTCGATCATTACGGTTGGTGCAGGGAATCAGGCGCACAGCGTTGCTGCCATCCGCACCGATGGCAGCGTGTTCCAGTGGGGGCGCTACAGCACAAACTTGCCGCAAGCTGTTTCCGGTTTCAGTGCCGGTTCGTTCGATCAGGCGAATTTTCAGCCGAAGGTGGAACAGGCGCTGGGCGCGCTGGTTGAATCAGCGCCGTGGCAGGCTATTGGAACCGCCAACGGCAGCGCGATCTTGATTGTCGGAGGCGAGTACCGGGTTGACGGCGGCAGCTACACCGGCAACCCCGGCACTATCAACGCAGGGCAGGCGGTGACGGTGCGGCTCACCACCAGCGCCAGCTATGGGCAACCGACGACGGCGACGCTGACGGTGGGAGGAACACAAAGGAGTTTTACTGCAACTACCCAGATACTCGACACCACGCCGAACCCATTTAATTTCCAGACACAGGCGAATGCGGCGACGAATAGTTGGATCAGCTCCGATACCGTCACTGTGCAGGGAATAACCGGCCCGGCGCCGATCTCGATTACGGGCGGCGAATACCGGATCAACGCAGGCGCTTTCACCAGCGCAACGGGCGCCATAAACCCTGGCGATACTGTCACCGTGCGCGAGATGTCTGGTGTTGCGAACCAGATAGTGCGGGCGACACTGACGATAGGCAATGTCCAGGCAGTGTTCGACGTCATCAGCGCACCGCCGGCTGGATTTTCGACCAAGCCGATGTCGAGTACAGGTTGGTCAGGGCAGTTTCTGCTGAAAGATGACGGGACGGTATGGCAGGGTGGCGCGCAAGTGCTGGGGTTGAGCGGCGTGACGGCGCTATCGGCCGGCAAGCAGGTATTGGCGTTACGCTCCGATGGGACAGTATGGGCGTGGGGCAACAACCAGTATGGTCAGTTGGGAGACGCCAGCACGACGGACAAGACAACGCCGGTACAGGTGCAGGGAATAAGTGGTGTGATGGCGGTTGCTGCGGGGTTGAGCCATTCGCTGGCGCTGAAATCGGATGGCACGATATGGGCGTGGGGTGACAACCAGTATGGCCAATTGGGATATAGCCAGTTGGGAGACGGCACGACGCAGAATTACTGGGTGCCGGTGAAAGTGGACGGGCTAACAAACGCTGTTTCGATAACGGCGGGATCCACCTTTTCCGTGGCAGCGATGCGTGATGGCAGCGTATGGCAATGGGGGATGATGAACGGCTTGGCCGCGACAACCGCATGGAACAATCCTGACCCGAACATAAACCAGATCGTTTCTGTATCGGCCGGAGCGGATCATGTGCTGGCATTGCGCTCCGATGGCAAGGTATGGTCGTGGGGAAGCAACGCCTTCGGACAAATGGGGGATGGCACGACGTCGGGAACCGGGCCGGTGGCAGTGATGAATCTGAGCGGAGTAGAGCAGATCGCCGGGGGCTACCAGTTTTCGGTGGCGCTGAAAGCCGATGGCAGTGTCTGGGTATGGGGGCAGAACGCCGACGGACAGTTGGGCAACGGCGCGACGGGCGGCTATAGCGCGGTTCCGGTACAGGCGCTGGGGCTGGCTTCGATCATTACGGTTGGTGCAGGGAATCAGGCGCACAGCGTTGCTGCCATCCGCACCGATGGCAGCGTGTTCCAGTGGGGTGGCGGCACTAACCTGCCGCAACCAATTGCTGGTTTGAATGCCCTGCGCCCCGACATCACCCCCGAATCCTTCACCCTGCCGCCGTTGCTAGGTCAACCGAGAAGCGCCTGGATCAATTCCGTTCCTATTACTGTCCGCGGCATGACTGCGGTGACGCCCATCAGCATCACAGGCGGCCAATACAGCATCAACGGCGCCGCCTTCACCTCCGCCCCCGGCATTATCCAGAGCGGCGACCTGCTTGTCGTCCAGGTTCAGTCCTCCAGCAACTACGACGGTCTCAGCAGCGCCACCGTCACCGTCGGCACCTACACCACCACCTTCAAAGTCGTTGCCCAGGATGATCCAGTAGCCACACCAGTTACGGCTGGCCTTGCGGTCGGCGACTCCCACAGCGCCGTGCTTCGCCCTGACGGCGGCGTGCTCACCTTCGGCTACAACGGCAATGGTTCCTTGGGCGATGGTGGCTATCTCAGCCACAGCACCCCCGGCCTCGCCGCTGGTGTCTCCTCGGCAAAGAAGATTGCCGCTGGCAAATACCACACTCTGGCCATCAAGAAAGACGGCAGCCTGCTCGCTTGGGGCTGGAATGCCGCTGGACAGCTAGGCGATGGCACTCTGGAGAACTCCCGCCGTGACGCCATCACCGTCAACCTCAGCAACGTCAAAGACGTAGCCGCCGGTTACGCGCACACCATCGCGCTCAAGACCGACGGAACCGTATGGGCGTGGGGTCTGAATGTGAATGGCCAACTCGGCGATGGTCAGGGCGGTCCCGGTGGATCGGTGCGCTTCAGCAACACTCCCATACAGGTTCCAGGTCTATCCGGCATCGTCGCCATCGCCGCAGGCGATCGCAGTTCTTACGCCATCGATTTCAATGGCAACGTTACCGCCTGGGGCGATAACACCTATGGCCAACTCGGCATCGGCAGTTCCGCCAAGCGAGCGCTGTCCCCCACCACCGTCATGCTCTCCGGCATCACCCGCATCGCCGCTGGTGCCAGACATGCTCTGGCCGTCCGTACTGACGGCAGCCTCTGGTCCTGGGGCGAGAACAACAACGGCCAGTTGGGCGATGGCACCCGCAATAGCAGAAGCATTCCGGCGACCGTACCCGGACTACTCATCGGTGTCACCAGTATTGCCGCCGGCGACAAACATAGCCTTGCCATCGCCAACGGCAGGATATACGCCTGGGGCTGGAATCAGAATGGTCAACTGGGGGATAGTACGACCACCGACCGACTCTCTCCGATACTCGTACCTAACTCCACTGGCGTGACCACCATCGCTGCAGGCTCTCGTCACACACTCGCACTTTTCAGCGACAACAGTATCAAGCTCTGGGGCGACAACACCTACGGGCAACTGGGCAACCGTTCCGGCAATTACTCTCCCGAATTACTGGCACAGGATCAGTTGCGCGGCGACGGCAAGGTCGTCATCATCGTTGCCTCCAATACCAGCTCCATCGGCACGACAAGCACAAGCAGCGGCAGCAACAGCCTAACCGCCAATGATGCCGCCGACTACATCTCCTTCGGCGTACAGGGGGTCGGTGTTGCAGGGCAGCGCAGTTTCCAACTGGCCAACAACTATCTGACTTCCTGGACAAGTCTCAGCATCCAGGCAAGCGGGCCAGGTTTCAGCCAGACAAATGATTGTCCGTCCACCCTCACTGCTGACAGCCGCTGCACGCTGAATGCCTTCTTCACGCCGCCAAGCCCCACCGAATTCATCGGTGCCATCACGATTTCTGGAAATCGCGGCAACGGACTGGAAACCATCAAGGCGATTTCGCTCAACGGCTTCGGCAGCCAGGCCAATACCCCAAGCATCCAGTTGTCTGCGGTCAGTCTCGATTTTGGTGTCGTGCCCGTGAGCACAGCGGGAACAACCAAGCGCATCACCCTGACCAACGTCGGCAGCGGCAGCCTGAACATCGGCACGGTCAGCCTTGCAGGCAGCGACTACAGCCAGACCAACACCTGCCAGAACACCACTATTGCACCGAGTGCCACCTGCACGATGGATGTCGGCTTCACACCGAGCCAGATCAACACGCGTAGCGGCACACTGACCATCGCCCACAACGCTACGGGCAGCAGCACGACTATCCCGTTGACCGGGCAAGGACAGAACACAGTACCGAATGCTTTCACCCTCATCGCAGGCTGGAACCTGATCGGCAACAGCAACGATGCGACGATCAGCGTAAGCAGCCTGTTCGGCGATGCGACGAAGATAACTACCGTCTGGAAGTGGACCCCCGGCATCATTGCGCGCTGGGCGTTCTACACGCCATCCCAAAGTGATGGCGGCGCGGCTTACGCCCAGTCCAAGGGCTACGATGCGCTGAGCGTGATCAACGCAGGCGAAGGCTTCTGGGTCAATGTCAAGGATCCCAACGGCATGAGCTTGGCCTTGCCGACGGCGGGGGCAAATATCACTGCCGCCTCATTCACGGCAGGCACAACAACGATTGGCTGGAACCTGCTGGCGATCGGCGAGACGAAGACGCCACGCGAGTTCACCAACAGCGTGGGATGGGGGAATCCGCCAGCCACGGGGGAGTTGGTGGCCAGCGGCAATGTCACCACATTATGGGCCTGGGATGCGACGAGCATGAACTGGTACTTCTACGCCGCCAGTCTCGATGCTCAGGGCGGCACCAAGCTTATGGACTACATCACGACCAAGGGGTATCTGGATTTCGCCAACACCGGCAAGTCGCTCGGCGTCGGCATCGGGTTCTGGGTGAATAAGCCGTAAGGTGAAAATGGCAGCATCGCAGAAAGAAGGAGCATACTCAACGAGAAGTAGCTCGTTCGGTAATAAACCACACTATTGAGGCTCTAACGTGACATAAATCGTAAAACGAAAATGAGAAAAACATTGCCCTCGTTCAAATCTCTCCTTTCAAAGATCGCCAGTATTTTCCTCGGTGCGGCTTTGCTGGCGAGTGCGCCTGCGGCGGCGCAGACACCTTCCGTTCCGACGGGGCTGACGGCCATGGCTGTAAGTGCCACGCAGATCAATGTGGCTTGGAACGCGGCGACCGACAACGTCGGTGTAACCGGGTACAAGGTTTATCGCGGCGGTGTGCAGGTCGGAACCCCGGCTGGAACAAACTTTATTGATAGCGGTTTGGCGGGAACGACCGCTTATAGCTACACGATAGCGGCGTGCGATGCGGCAGCTAACTGCTCGGCTCAGTCCACGGCAGCCTCGGCAACCACGCTGGTCGCAGCCACTCCCGGCACGCTGGTGGCGTGGGGAAGAAACGTCGAAGGCCAAACGACAATACCCGCAGGCTTGAGCGGGGTGACCGCGATTGCGGCGGGAGAGGTTCACACCGTGGCCTTGAAGAGCGACGGCACGGTGGTGGCGTGGGGATTGAACAACTACGGCCAAGCGATGGCCGCAGGCTTGAGCGGCGTGACCGCGATTGCGGCGGGACGTTATCACACCGTGGCCTTAAAAAACAACGGCACGGTGGTGGCGTGGGGATGGAACCACTACGGCCAAACGACGATACCCGCAGGCTTGAGCGGGGTGACCGCGATTGCGGCGGGAGAGGTTCACACCGTGGCATTGAAGAACGACGGCACAGTGGTGGCGTGGGGAGAAAACGGGCAAGGCCAAACGACGATACCCGCAGGCTTGAGCGGGGTGACCAGGATTGCGGCGGGGGGTCCTCACACCGTGGCCTTGAAGAACGACGGCACGGTGGTGGCGTGGGGATGGAACCTCTACGGCCAAACGACGATACCCGCAGGCTTGAGCGGGGTGACCGCGATTGCGGCGGGACAATCTCACACCGTGGCGCTCGTTGTTGTGACTACTTCTGACACAACCCCGCCCACCGTGCCAACCGGTTTGACCGCGAGTGCAATCAGCGCGACGCAGGTGGACTTGTCCTGGACGGCTTCGACCCACAGCATCGGGGTGACGGGCTACCAGGTCTATCGCGGTGGAACGCTGATCGCGACGCTGGGCAACGTTTTGAGCTTCAGCAATAGCGGTCTGACCAC
>JBCKMZ010000066.1:0-8674 GCA_038902975.1 Polaromonas sp. | reverse complement strand
AAGGGCTGCGGCGGCTTGCTCGCGTGAGGAACCAATACCGAAATTGGGGCCCGCCGCAATCACATCACCACGCCGCACCTGGGCAGCAAACTCGGGCCGGACCAATTCAAGGCAATGCGGCGCAATGCCTTCAATGCCTAGTTTCATGTAGGTGCCAGGCGCGAGGACATCGGTGTCTATATCTGCACCGAACTTCCAGACCCTGTGCGTCGGCGTGTTCACGCGTTGACTCCGGCTGCAAGCATCTCACGCGGGTCACACACCCGCCCGGCCACCGCAGACGCCGCCACGGTGTAGGGCGAGGCCAGATAGACCTCGGTGGTGGCCGAGCCCATGCGGCCCTTGAAATTGCGCGCGGTGGTGGAAATCACGGTTTCGGCGCCGGCCAGCGCATCGCCAAAACCTGCGCAAGCGCCACAGGCCGTGGCCCCAATCTCTGCGCCTGCGTCGCGGAACACCTGCATCACGCCCTCAGCTTCGGCCACCGCCTGGTCATGCTGGCTGGCCGGGGCAACAATGAGCCGTACACCTGCAGCGGCTTTGCGCCCCTTCAGCACACGTGCTGCAGCGCGCAGGTCGTCGAGTTTGGCACCCGTACAGGCGCCAATGTAGGCCACGTCGATGCGTGTGCTTGCAAAGTGGCCCACGTCACGCGTGTTGGCCGGGCTGTGCGGCGCAGCCACCTGCGGTGCCAAAGTGCTGGCGTCGAAGAGGTGACGGGTCATCGCAGCGCCTTCGTCGCCGCACCAGTGCGTGCAGTCGCCGAAAGAGGCACCGGTAGCGCGCAGCCAGGCCAAGGTGGTCTGGTCAGGCGCTATCAGGCCGACCTGCGCGCCCAGCTCGGCGCTCATGTTGGACAGCGTCATGCGTTCCTGCATGGGCAAAGCCTGAACTGCAGAGCCAGCGAACTCGACCGCCTGGTACTGGCCGCCGTTCATTCCAAAACGGCCAATCATGTGCAGCATCATGTCCTTGGCGCTGACACCAGCGGGAAGGAGCCCCTCCCAGGCCATCTGGATCGTCTGCGGCACACGCAGCCAGATTTCCCCGGTCACCACCACGCTTAGCATCTCGGTGCTACCGATACCAAACATGTAGGCACCGAAAGCTCCGCCCGTGGGCGAATGCGAGTCGCCCCCGACACAGAACATGCCAGGGCGGATGTGGCCATGCTGCGCCACCACCACATGGCAGATGCCCTGGCTGTCGTACACATGGGGCAAGTCCTGCTCGCGCGCCCAGTCGCGGGCAATACGAACAATCTTACGTGACTCGTCATCCCACTCCGGCACGTAGTGATCCATCACCAGCACAACGCGCGATTTGTCCCAGATCTGCGCGCCCAGCTCTTCAAGCATGGGTTTGAGCCGGCGCGGGCCGGACGAGTCGTGAAACATGGCCAGATCAACCCGGCACGTCACGATGTCACCGGGCATGACAGCCTCCCGGCCAGCGGCACGTGCGATCAGCTTTTGTGCCAAGGTCTGCGCAACAGGCAGGGACGTGCTCATTCCGGTCTGGCTCCCGAGAACTTCACCACCTTCGCCCAGCGCTGGATTTCGTCCTGTACGAACTGCGAGAATTCTTCGGGTGAATTTCCGACAGGTACAGCGCCTTCTGCCTCGAGCCGCCGACGCACATCAGGTGCCGCAATAGCTTGCCGCGCGGCATCGCTGATGCGCCTGGTCAGGTCGGGGGTCATGCGCGCGGGGCCAAACAAGCCGAACCAGGCGCTCGATTCATAGCCCGGCAACACTTCCGCAATGGCGGGCACCTCCGGAAACGCGGCCAGACGCCGGGCGCTGGTAACGCCGAGTGCCTTGAGTTTGCCGGCCTTGACCTGCGCCTGCGCATTGCCGACCGCGGCGAACATCAGCTCGACTTGTCCGGCAATCACATCCTGAAGGGCAGGCGCAGTGCCCCGGTAAGGAATATTCACAATAAAAACACCCGACTGCATCTTGAAAAGATCTCCCGCCAAGTGCAGCGAAGAGCCGATCCCCCCGATGGCAAAGTTGAGTTGCCCCGGTTTGCGCCTGGCCAGTGCAATCAGCTCACGCACGTCTTTCGCGGGCACCGACGGATGGGCCACCAGCACCGAGGGCGAGGTTGCCACACAGGTCAGCGGCGTGAAGTCCCTGACCGGGTCAAAAGGCAGCGACGGATAGAGCGATGCATTGATGGCGTGGCTGGTAAAGCTCATCAACAAGGTGTTGCCATCGGGTGCCGCCTTGGCCACGGCATCCGCCGCAATGTTGCCGCCGGCACCAGGCCGATTTTCAACAATCACCACTTTGCCCAGCAAGCGCCCAAGTTCCGGGGCCAGCGTCCGGGCCAGCGTGTCGGTAGAACCCCCCGCCGGTGCGCCGACCAGGATGCGTGTCGGCGCGACTTGTGCATACGCGCCTGTAGCCAGTAGGGCAGCCGACGACAATAAAATTTCACGACGTTTCATAATCAGACTCCAGTATCATCATTAAAGCTCAAAGTCCCAGATAGTTTTTGCGCAAATCAGGGTTGCGAGCAAGTTCCTGGGCCGGCCCCTGCATGGCCACCACGCCGTTCTCGATGATGTAGCCCCGGTGCGCAATGGCCAGGGTCTGCACCGCGTTCTGCTCCATCAGCAGGATAGCCTGGCCCTCCCGGTTCATCTTGACGATCAGCGCAAACATCTCTTCCACCAGCAAAGGCGACAAGCCCAGCGATGGCTCGTCCATGATCAGAAGTTCGGGCTCCGACATCAGGCCACGGCCGATCGCCAGCATCTGCTGCTCACCACCGGACAAGGTGCCGGCGGATTGGCTGAAACGCTCCTTCAGGCGCGGGAAGATGGCAACCACTTTTTCCAGGTTCTGCGCGCGCCGCGCGCGTCCGCGCACCAGACTGCCGATCTCTAGGTTTTCGCGCACATTGAGATTCGGGAAGACACGCCGGCCTTCGGGCACATGGATCACGCCACGCTTGACGATCTCGGATGAACTCAGGCCAACCAGTTCCTGACCTTGGAAGCGGATCGAACCGGAAAACGGCCGGTACAGCGCAGATATGTTGTTGTTGAGCGTGGACTTGCCGACCCCGTTGCTGCCCAATACCGCGACGATCTCGCCCTTGCCAACGTCCAGGTCGATACCGCGTAGTATCTCCACGCTGCCGTAGCCGGCATGCAGCTGGCGTATCTCAAGCATGTTGCACCTGCGCCTGAACATTCGCCGCCGGGGCGGCGCTGCCGCGGCCCAGATACGCCTCGATCACGGCCGGGTTGGACACCACTTCCTGTGGGCTGCCCTGCGCAATGATCTTGCCATACGACAGCACATGGATGTAGTCGGAAAGACTCATCACCGCATGCATGACGTGCTCGATCAGCAGCACAGTGACACCGCCGTCGCGGATCTTGCGGATGATGGCAATAATCTCCAGAATCTCGGACGGATTGAGGCCGGCCATGACCTCGTCGAGCAGCAGCAACCTGGGCGCCGTGGCCAGCGCGCGTGCCAGCTCGAGCCGCTTGCGCCCGGCAACCGTAAGGTCGGCGGCGGGCTGCTCCAGCAGGGCCTCCATGCCGACCTGGCGCGCGACCGTGCGCGCGTGCTCCCATGACTGCGCGCGGTCCGGGTATTTCTGGTAGGCACCGACCGCGATGTTCTCGTGCACCGTGAGCCTGGCAAACGGCTGCGTGAGCTGGAACGTGCGCACCATGCCGGCGCGCGCGATCCGGTGCACCGGCAAGCCGGTGATGTCCTGGCCCATGAAGTGCACGCGCCCGGCGTTGAGCGGCAGGAAACCCGCAATACAGGCAAACAGCGTGGTCTTGCCGGCACCGTTGGGACCGATAAGCGCCACGATGCGGCCCTGCTCCACATCCAGACTAACATCGTCGACCGCCCGCAAACCTCCGAATACCTTGCTCAGATGCGCAACCTGCAACATCATTTCTTCGCCCCGTCGCGCCGCCGGCGTTTGCGTGCGAACAGATCGATCAGCCCATTCGGCAGATAGGCAATGATGACCACCAGCAAGGCTCCGTACAGCACCAGGGACAGACCCTGGATCTGCGTCAAGGTGCGTGTTACGTCACTGACGAGCGCCAGCAACACGGCCCCCACCAGGGGGCCATAGACCGTGCCGGCACCACCGATCATGCTCACCAGCAACATTTCGATCGACTTGTCGGCGCCGAACGCGATCAACGGATCGATGTACAGGAAATACTGTGCGAAGAAGCAGCCGCCCATGCCACCGATGGCGCCCGACAGCAGCATGACCTTGACCTTCTCGGCGAACACGTTGATGCCCAGTGCGCGGGCCGAGTCCTCGTTCTCGCGGATCGCCGCCAGCTGCGCTCCGAACCGCGAACGCCCCAACCACTCGGCCAGTGCAACCGACCCTGCGGCCATCACGAGGATCAGAAAATAGAAGCCGCTGCGCTCGGCAAACTGGAAATTCTCCGAGCCGACTTTCAACGGGATCAGCATGCCCAACCCGCCCCCGGTGATGCCGATCGAATTACTGACAATGCGCAGCACCTCGGCGAAAGCCAGTGTGATCAGCGCGAAATAGGAACCCTTGAGCCCGGCCCGGAACGACAGCACCGCGATCACGCCGCCGACCAGTGCGCCAGCCAGCGCGGCCATCGGCAGACCAAGCCAGGGCGATAGGCCGAACCGTAACTGCACGATGGTGGCCGCATAGGCGCCGACTCCAAAAAACGCGACATGTCCAAAGGACAGCTGGCCGGCATATCCGCCCGAGATGTTCCAGGACTGGCCGATGAAGGCGTAGAACAATGCCAGCACACCAAAGTTCACCATGAAACTTGACGGGAAGACGAACGGAAAGGCGATCGCAACCGCCAGCACGCCGGCGTGCAGCGCCCAGGGAACCGGCTTGAGGGTGGACGTCATTGACGCGAGCCGAACAGACCCGAGGGCCGCAGCAACAGGATCAGGATGAAGATCAGCGATATGCCGATCTGACCCATGCTCTCGCCCAGGAACAGGCCGCCAAACGACTCGGTCAGTCCGATGATCAGCCCGCCGACCACCGCGCCGAGAAAACTTCCCATGCCGCCCAGCACGACCACCGTGAACGCCACCAGTACAAAGACATGGCCGACCGAGGGGGAGACGTAGAAAATCGGCATCATCAGGCAGGCCGCGGCGCCCAGCGTTGCCAATCCGATGCCGTACGAGATCGCGAAGATGCGGTCGACATCGATGCCCACCAGACGCGCGCCCACACGCTCCTTGGCAACGGCGCGGATCGAACGCCCGATGTCGGTACGCTGTATGAACAGGCCCAG
Organism: Polaromonas sp.; assembly: GCA_038902975.1. Lineage (GTDB taxonomy): Bacteria > Pseudomonadota > Gammaproteobacteria > Burkholderiales > Burkholderiaceae_C > Polaromonas. The sequence continues at coordinate 3,372 of JBCKMZ010000066.1, read as the reverse complement.
CGCGATACACAGCAGCAGCGCCACCACAAACGAAATCAGCTTGGGCAGCGGGACCAGGGTCGGACCCAGTTCCACCATGCGATCCGAGTAGGACACCAGGATCGTGCGCGAGTCGCCCTTGAAGAACATCAGCGCCAGGTTCTCGATCAGGATCGACAGACCCAGCGTGACCAGCAGGATGTTTTCGTCCTTGCCGCTGGACAGGCGGCCAATCAGACCCTTGTAGAGAAGATAGCCGAATACGTACATCGCCGGAACCATGATGAATATCGACAGGTAGGGGTCGATGCCCAGCAGGGTCAACAGGTAATAGACGCCGAACATGGCCAGCATCAGCATGCTGCCGTGGGCAAAATTGATGATGTGCAGCACGCCGTAGATCAGCGTCAGGCCCGACGCGACAAGCGTGTAGATGCCGCCCAGCAGCAAGCCATTGATGGCCGCCGAGGCGATGATGGTTGCGTCCAAGAGACTCTCCCGTATGACAGGCTGGCTGCGGCCTTGCGCCCGCAGCCAGCGTCTTGATTACCGATCGAGTCGGCCGCTCAGCCCATCTTCGGACGCGGGAAAATCGGCTTGGTCGAGGCGAACTCGTTCGGCCAGATCACATCGATGTCGGACTTGGATGCCTGCTGCAGCGCACCGCGACCACCGGTGTTTTGCCCGTTGACGAACTTCGTCGGGCCGTACGGCATGATGGACGGGAACCAGGTGCTGGTCTCGAGTGCCGCAATCGCTTTTTCCTTGTCGGCGCTGCCGGCACGCTGCAGTGCGTCCGCATACAACATGATGCAGTTGTACGACAGGTACACCTCGAACGTGAACAGGCCGCCCTTGGCTTCGACCTGCTTGCGCATCTCGGCAGCCTTGGCATTCTTGGGGTTGTACCAATGGTTGAAGTCCATCATGTACTGCGCCACGTCGGCCTGTTCCTTCACCAGCCTGAAGTTGAAGCCGCCACCGAGCACGCTGAACATGGCGGCTACATCGACCTTTTGCTGGGCCAGGGTGCGCGCCAGCAACACATATTCATTCTGGTAGTTGCTCATGATCACAATATCGGGCTTCAGACCCTTGATGCGCAACGCGATATTGGAGAAATCGCGGGTCGGGTTGGCATGCTTGATGGTCTCCAGCGGCTGGATGTTGATGCTTGGCAACCTGTCCCCCAGCAACTTGGCCGTTCCAGTGCCGAACTCCGACTCTTCATGAACCAGCACCGCCGTCTTGGCGACGCCGTTCGCCGACTTGTTGATCTCACCCAGGGCCAGAATGGCGTCGTCGACGCATTTTCCGAATCCGGGCTTGAGACGGAACACATTCTTCAGTCCCCGGTTCACGATCAGGTCGGACGCACCGACGTCGATCAGGAACGGCGTGTTGTACTTGGCGGCGGCCTGTGTCGCGGGAAGGGCAATGCCGCTGGCGAAACAACCCAGGTACGCCGACACGCCGTCTTGCTGCATGCGCTCGACCTCACTGACGCCCACCTCGGGCCGGGATTGCGAGTCGCCCAGCAGGGCCTCGAGCTTGGCGCCGCCCATTGACTTGATACCGCCGGCGGCGTTGATCTCGTCGATCGCCATCAGCGCGCCCATGCGCGACTGGCCACCGCTGTAGGCCAGGCCCCCACTGACAGGATGCACCAGCCCGACCTTGACCGGTTTGGGCTGGGCCAGCAGCAAGCCCGGAGCGCCAAGCACGGCGCTGGCGGCACCAGCTTGGAGAATCAAACGACGCGTAAGTCTGGAATTAGTCATGGTGTGTACTCAATAAAGGTAATTTGATTTAATTGTTCCATTCTTAGAACAATTACCCATAGACTGTGACTAAATCGTTTGATGAAGTCAAGTCGTGTTGACCCTATACCGACCGGTTTGTGAAAATCTGATGGATCACGCCCTTTACGCCTACTCCGTCCTTTCCGGTCGATCAGGCCAGCGCCCCAGCGGCATGCCCAGCCGTATTTCGGCACTGCGGCAATTGCTTACCGACATTCGTTTGCGCCCGGATGTTCAGTGGACCAGTCCCAGCGCCATTTTTGATGCCCTGAGCCGGAGCTAATGCATTGAACTATCTCGACATCTTCAGCCGGTTTGCGGCAGAACTTGAATACGACACCCTGGCACCGGAAATCAAGGACCAGGTCGGTTGGATTTTGGCGGATACCCTGGCGGCTATGGTGGCCGGTTCGGCAGAGCCTGAGCTCCGAGCATTGGTCGCGCGGCAGCCCGAGGGTAACAGCGCCAGTTTGATCGGTTTGGGACGTACGGCGACCGCTGATGTGGCGGCGCTGATCAACGGCACGGCAGGCACTTTTTTAGAGATGGATGAAGGCAATCGTTTTTCACGCGGGCATCCTGCCATTCATGTGATCCCAGCGGCGCTGGCCTTGTGTGAAGAACGAGGCCTGCCAGCCGATGCCTTTTTGTCGGCCGTCGTCACCGGCTACGAAGTTGGCTCACGATTGGGTGCGGCCTCCATGCTGCGTGGGTCCATGCACCCGCACGGCACCTGGGGAACAGTTGCCGCGGCAGCCGCATGCGCGCGCGCGGCAGGCATGGACAGTGTTGCCATGCGCGAAGCCATCAACATTGGCTCATCCCTGACCACCGCCACCTCCAAGCAAACCATGCTTGAAGGGGGTCTGGTGCGCAACGTCTACGCAGGTCTGAGTAACCGCCATGGTTTGCTGGCGCTGCAGCTGGTCGACAGTGGCTTTACCGGCGAGAACGATGGACTGACATCGCTGTTCGGAAAAATCATTTCCGAACGCTTCGATACGGCCGTATTGCTCCAAGGCCTGGGCAGCGAGTGGCACTTGATGCGCAACTATTTCAAGCTGCACTCCTGCTGTCGCTACAACCATGGCACGCTGGATGCCTTGGACGCACTAGCGGCCAGAGACGCCCTTCCAGACCCGGCAGACATTCGTCATATTCAGGTTGACACTTACAGTTATGCCGCTGAACTGCATGACAAGAGCCCCAAAAACACGTTGGCTGCCAAATTTTCAGTGCCCTTCGCTGTTGCCACGCGCCTGATCAACAAGAGCAGTGCGCTGGCAAGCTTCACTTGGCAAGCGGTGCGCGATCCGGTGGTGCTGGCACTGGCGCAAAAGGTCGATGTCCGGGAGGATACGGCGATGACCCGGCGACTGCCGCTGGAGCGCCCCGCCAAAGTCGTGATCACGCTGAACAATGGGCAGACCGTCACAGGCGAAGCTGGCGTCAACCGGGGCGACGATGCATCGCCCTACAGCCGGGAAGAACTGCGCAGCAAATTCATCGACTTGACCCAGCGTGTATGGCCGATAGCGCACGCCCATGAAGCGCTTGATGCCACCCTGGGTCTGGCGGCGGGCCGTGTAAC
>JBCKMZ010000065.1:0-8908 GCA_038902975.1 Polaromonas sp. | reverse complement strand
GATCAGGTCATTAAAGTGACACCTGAATATGTGCGAATCGGCTGCTTTATCAGCGTAAAAACAACAAGGTGCCCGGCGGTAAGTATTTCATTGACCGGGCGTTTGTGCTATCGTTCCAATTGATTTTTAGACTATTCCTAAGGAGTTTATTAAAATGCCTACGAAAAAAGTAATCGCCGTCCTTGTGGCGTCATTGTTTGCCACGAGCCAGATCTATGCCCAGGGAGCCGCAGGTGCGGGCGCGGCCAAAGCCGGAGCTGTTGGCGGCGTTTCCGCAGGCATGGTTTTCGCCGCTGTAGCCGCCGTGGCTGTCGTTGCCGCCGTTTCTAGCGGTAGCGGTGGCGCGGTCGCTGTAGCAGCCAACTCACCGTCTATCGCGACCTCGGCCACCGCCACCGCCACCGCCGCGGCCGCAACCCAGACCACTGCCACCGTCACGGCGGCTAGCACGGCAAATACGAATATCGCCGCTGGTGCCACAACCGCAGGTGTCACCGGCAACGCCACTGTCACCGCGACGGCATTGGCATCAACCACGGCTGCCACCACCGCAACGACAGCAGCCACGGCAGCCACAACCGCCGCTGCGCACGCTGCCGCAGCCGCCAATATCCCCATCGTTGGTGTCGTAAACCTCGGCGTAACGATCTGCGCTGCCGCCACCACCTGTACGGTAAAGGAAGTCGCCGGCCTCAACTTTGCCGCAGCCTTTGCGGCCGATAGCGCGGCTGAGGCAGCCATCATGGCTGTCAATGCCGCTATTGCCTATCGAAACGCCGTTTTGGCCGCGATAGGCTCGGGCACTGTCCCAGCTTCGCTAGCTACAGCCTTAACTAATTTGACCACCGCTAGTACCGCCGCTAACGCCGCAAAAGCTGCGGCCACCTTGGCCTCCAGCAGTTACACTATTGCCCTCACCGCGCTTGGGACGACTGGCACGGTCGCACCCGTCGTGAGCGGAACGACCGGAACGACCGGAACGTAATAATCAGTTCCTGACGCTCACCGCCTAAAAAGGCCCCAAGGGTGTATCCTTGGAGCCTTTTTTTTTGGGTGCTTCGCAACCATGCCACGCCACCGGTTCCACTTGCTATCACTATGCTTGGCGCTGGCCGTGCTATTTCTCGGCGCCTGTGCTTACACGACGCCCATAACGCAAACAGTTCGGGTTGCTATTCGCGGGTCGGGTCCGGATGTCGATGCGCTGAAACTTAACCCGAGCCTGCGCTATCTGCGCGTCACGGTTCGTGGCCGCGTAGTGCTCATGGTGCTGGGTTATGTCGAGCCGCATCCCGAAGGTGAAATCCAGACCTGGTATAGCAGCGAGGGCGAGCTCATGCGCCTGCAAAATGGTCGCGTCGTCGCCACAGCCGGGCTTGAAACAGACTGGCGCGCGGTACGGAACTCTTCCCTTCCCGCCTGGAAAGAGGTGACCGGGCAAAACGTGTCCGGGCGCCCGGTTGTCTATCAGCGCGAGCGCGACGAAATGCCCGGTTACCGCTTTGGCATCGCCGAGAGCGTTTCACTGTATCCGGTGCGCGCGCCCTCCAACGCCAGGCTGGTGGGCCTGCCGGCCCAGGACTTGCGCTGGTACGAGGAGGCGGTGCAAGGCCAGCCGGATGGCCTGCCATCGGCGCGTTTTGCTCTCGACGTCAAGAATGGCGAACCCCGCGTCGTCTACGGGGAACAGTGCCTGTCGCAAAATTTCTGCCTTGCATGGCAAACATGGCCGGCGGCGCAGTAAGCCGCGCAAGCGCGAGGGCGCTGCTCGGCGTTCTGGCTTGCTCGAGCGTGCTGTTGCAGGCAGAGGCGCAGGTGCCCTCGCCGCAGATGCCCACGCCGCAAATTTCGGCCAAGGTGTCAGCGCCCGTCCCGGGTGAGCGCCTGAGCGATTGGCTGCTGCGCCAGCCCGACGACCCACGCGCCTACCCGCCTGGCCTCCTCTGGCAAGTGCCCGCCGAGCGTTACGCCCAGGCCGAACTCAAACGCGATCTCCTGCGCTGGCTGGCGGTCACTGAAACCGCACCCGCAGCGTCGCGCGAGAACCTTGCCCGGATGATCAATGCCCTGCCCGTGACGGGTCGCCTGCCGGTGCCGCGCGCCGACGCGCGCTGGCTACAGGCGCACCCGAAGGAAGATCCGGTTCTCGACTACGATCATGCGCTCGCATTACCGCAGCGCCCGGCTACGGTCAGCGTCCTTACCAACGACGGCAAACGCTGCACGCTTGCCCATCGGAGCGGCAGCCAAGCGCGCGACTACCTGAAGGCCTGCGAGCCCGGGCGCGTCGAGCGGATCGATCGCGCCTGGGTGGTGCAAGCCGACGGCACCGTTCGCAACGTTGGCATTGCCCGCTGGAACGCGCAGGCGCAGGATGAGGCGGCACCCGGCGCGCTGATCTGGGCGCCGGCGCGCGACGCCGGCTGGTCGCCGCAGTTTTCGGTGATGCTGGCGGAATTTCTTGCGACCCAGGGTTACGACACCATGCTCGCCGCCGATGCGCCGCCGGGCGTTGATCCTGTGGCAGCCGTGCTACCGGGCAGCCCGGCGCGGGACGCGCCGATCAGCGCCAACGACTGGGGCCTCATCGGCCTGCTGCAGACGCCGACGGCGCGTATGGCGAAATCGGGCGAAGCGCGTTTCCATTACAGCCGCGTCTACCCCTATCAACGCAACAATGTGCTGCTGCAACCGCTGGACTGGTTGGAGGCGGGGTTTCGTTACACCGATATCGGCAACCGGCTGTATGGCCCCGCCGATATCACTGGCACTCAGTCATTAACTGACAAGAGCGTCGACTTCAAGATCAGATTGATGAAGGAAACCGCGAGTTTGCCCCAGCTCGCCATCGGCATTACCGACATCGGCGGCACCGGCCTTTTTTCCAGCGAATACCTGGTCGCCAACAAGCGTAGCGGCAATTTCGACTGGAGCCTCGGCATAGGCTGGGGTTATATGGCCGCCAGTGGCAACATCCGCAATCCGTTGTTGCTGCTGGGAAAGAGTTTTGACACTCGCGCCGGGTCGTCTGGGCCGTCAGGCGGCGAAGTCAATACCGGCTCCTTTTTCCGCGGCGCCACAGCCCTTTTCGGCGGCGTCCAGTATCACACCGCATCGGAAAAATGGCTGTTCAAGGCCGAATACGACGGCAACAACTACCAGCGCGAACCTTTGTCCAACAACCGGACGCAAAGAACGCCCTTCAACTTTGGCATCGTTTACCGCTATAACGCCAGCGTCGATTTTGCTTTCGGGGTCCAGCGCGGCAATGCGTTGATGCTGGGCATGACCCTGCATTTCCCGCTCGACAAGCTCGACGCGCCCAAGGTCTCGGATGCGCCTACACCCAAGGTTGTTGCAGCCCACCCGACGACGGACCCGGTTTGGGCGGCAACCGCTGGCGACATCGTCGCCATGACCGGCTGGTCGGTGCGCCAGATCGGCCGCGCGGGTAAGGTGCTGCAGGTCGTCATCGAAAGTGCCAGTGGCGCCCACTGGAATGAGCGTATCGAGCGCTTGACGGCGGTGCTGCATAGGGATGCCCCGGCCGCAATTGACGAATTTAACGTGATTTTTTCCGAAAATGGCATCGCCATGACAGAGCGCGTGATCCTGCGCGAACCCTGGGTGACGCAGAATGTGCAGCGGCAGGCGATGTCTGATCGTTTTCAGACCATCGTCGCGGCCGCGCCGCGTGCCGCTTTGCCCGAAGCATCGCTCTGGGACAGCAACCAGCCCCGGTTTGGCTATGCTATCGTGCCGAGCTGGCAGCAAAACCTGGGCGGACCCGACGGGTTTCTCTTGTTCAAGGCCGGTGTTTCCGCAGCCGCGAGATTGAAGCTGTCGGAGGACACCTCGATCACCGGCGCCGTCAGCCTCGCCCTGCTGGATAATTTTGCCAAGTTCAAATACACCGCGCCCAGCAACCTGCCGCGCGTGCGCACCCTGCTGCGCGAGTACATGACCGCGTCCCCCGTCACGGTGCCCAATCTGCAGGTCACGCACATCGGCAAACTGGGCGGGAACCAGTTCTACAGCGTCTACGGCGGCTATCTCGAGAGCATGTTCGCCGGCGTGGGCGGCGAATGGCTCTACCGTCCCTGGCACAGCCCCTTGGCTTTTGGCGTCGATGCCAATTGGGTTCAACAGCGCAGTGTTCAGCAGAACTTCGGTTTTGGCAATGCCGGTTCGCAGACCGGTTACCGCGTGGCCACTGGCCACGCCACGGCCTACTGGGATACCGGCTGGAAATCCACCCAGGTCAAACTGAACGTCGGGCGCTATCTGGCGGGAGATTTCGGGGCCACGCTTGACATCGGCCGGACCTTCAACAATGGCGTCTCGATGGGCGCCTGGGCGACGAAAACCAATGTATCAAGCATACAGTTCGGCGAAGGCAGTTTCGACAAGGGAATCTACCTCCGGATTCCCTTCGACGTGATGACGACCGCCCGCGGCGGCGGGGTGGCCAATCTCGTCTACAACCCCTTGACACGCGATGGCGGCGCACGACTCAACCGCAGTATCAGCTTGTACCACACGACTAACGCCCGCAGCAGACGCGAGACCGGTTATGCCCCGGCGGGTTCCGCGGCGGGTGGCGGCCCCGATGACGATGTCCCGGCATGGGCCAGCGAGCGTTCGCTGATTGCCGACTTCGCAAGGACAGGCTTGAATCTGGGCGGTCAGGTGACCCGGGGCGAGGCCGGCAACGCATTGTGGATAGGCAGCGGAATCGTGCTCGCTTCTTCACTGCTTGACCGTCCTTTCGCCAATTGGGCCAAGGACCATCAAAGCTCGAAGTGGAACAAACTCGGCAAGGCCGCCAGCAACGTCCCGCTGTTGCTGGCCGCAGGCACCGGCATGCTCTGGTGGGGCATGGGGGGAGAGGGTGCCAGCGAAACCGCCTGGACCGCTATCAAGAGCGCAGCGCTGACCCTGGTCGCGGAAACAGCCATCTCGGCCGGCATCAACCGGTCTCGCCCCGACGCCAATCTCGGGGCTGCCGATTTCGGCCCGCCAGGCAAGGGCTTCAAAAATAGCAGCTTTCCCTCGAGCCATACGGCCCTAGCATTTGCGCTCGTCACACCCTTTGCGCAGGATTACAATGCCCCGTGGCTCTACGCAATCGCTGGTGCCACCGGATTTGGCCGCATCCAGCAAGGTCGGCACTTCGTCTCCGATGTCGTCGCGGGTAGCCTGCTAGGTTATGTCACCGGCACGTTGCTGCTCGATCAGCAGCACAAGGATCGCAGGGGACCGAAGATTGCGATTGGCCCGAATCGAAGCATCACCTCGACATGGGAATTTTGATTCGGAGATGTCAGATTACTTAGATCCCTTTAAGGGGTCAGGTCTAACATTACAACATTTCATCCCCATTTCCCTCAAACCTCCGCACCGCTCGGCTTACCGTCATATAGTGCACCCCAAAGTGCTGCCCGATCTGCGCCATTGTGTAAGCGCCAGACAGGTAAGCACTAGCCATTGCCTCATCCCGATCCGGGTGGCGCATCCGGTACTCATCCAGCGACAAGGCGACCGATCTTCGATGCGCCTTTGACATCTCCCGCAACGCCTCAGGATTTTTTGTCTGCCAGTGACGTTCGACGAAGGCATCGTCACCCAGCAACAACTGATGACGTGTCTCCTGCATGGTGCTGGGCAAGCCACGGCCCGCCATCACGAATCGGCGATATCCCTGGAGCGCCTTGCTCCGGTCCGGCCCGAACTGACCGAGTAGCCAGTCCGTATCCAGCCACGCAGGGGATGCCTGCTGCCCTGTGGTGTAGGGGTAACTACTCCAGCGCCACTCATCCAGCGATTTCACCATGTTGGCGCGCAGCGGGTTCAACACCACATAGCGCGCCAACTCCAGCAAATAGGTTTCCTTTTGGACCAGGATCGCCTTGTAACGCCCCTGAAAAAGATGCCCTACCAAGCCATGACGCCGGTTGAAATGCTGGGTATAGACCCCGTTCAATTGCCGCATGCCTCGGGACAGATTACCGTCCACCGTCTCCAGCAGCAGGTGATAGTGGTTGGTCATCTGGCAGAAAGCATGAACCACCCAGTTAAACCGCGCACAAACGATGCCCAATACCTCTAGCCAATCTCTGCGGTCATCGTCGCTCAAGAAAATGTCTTCCCGACGATCACCGCGCGAGGTGAGGTGATAAAGAGCACCCGAAAACTCCAGTCTGAGAGGTCTAGCCATTGGCGCAGTTTATCAGAAATTGTTGGAATGTTAGACCTGACCCCGGATCTCGGATCCTCGGGGATCCATGGCTTCCGGGACCCCTGGATTCCCGCCTTCGCGAGAATGACGAGCCTCATGGATTATTTGGGTTTATCTGAAATTGTTGGAATGTTAGACCTGACCCCGGATCTTGCTGACCCCAATTAATCTAAACCACCGCAGCCTCAAAGCGGCCAATGCGTTCCAGAGCCTCGCGCATGGAGTTGCGCGCCACAGTCATATCGAAGTCGGTTTGCAGGCCCATCCAGAACTCTGCACTGGTGCCAAAGAACTTGCTCAGGCGCAAAGCGGTGTCAACCGTGACAGCGCGGCGCGCGCGCACGATGTCGTGAATGCGCGGCGCGGGCACCTGCAGGCGAATCGCCAGCGCGTTGGCGGTAAGCCCAAAGGGTATCAAAAACTCTTCACGCAGCACTTCGCCAGGGTGAACCGGGCGCAGGCGCTGACCTGTGGCTACGTCGCTGAAATCCAGCGTGTCGATGGTGTTTCGGTCAATGGTCATGGTGTCTCTCCTTCAGTGGTAATCGGCAATCTGCACGTCGGCGGCGTGACCGTCCGCAAATCGGAAGCACACACGCCACTGGTCATTGATGCGAATGCTGTACTGCCCCTTGCGGTTGCCCTTGAGAGCTTCGAGCTGGTTGCCTCGCGGAACGCGCAAGTCCATCACGCTGGTGGCTACATCAATCATCTTGAGCTTGCGCAGGGCCACCTGTTGTATTTCAACAGGCAAGCTGCGCACCACGTTGCCCGCAAACAGCGCGGCGGTAGGCTTGTCTTTGAATGTGCGGATCATGGGCTTGATTGTATAACGCAATACGTTACACGTCAAGCGTTATTTCAACTCTTCAAAAGCCTTTGAATTCGTAATACACCCGCCCCTTCCCGTCATCCTCGGGCTTGTCCCGGGGATCCAGTGGGTTCGGGGCCCCTAGATTCCGTAATACACCCGCCCGATGGTTTCTCGCCAAGCCATTTCGGTGGCTTGGAATGCTCCCGCACTCGGCACAAAATTCATCACACTCAAAGTCCGCGAAGCCTCACCCTGAAAATCAACAGGGTAGGCCATCACTATCAGTCCAGCGCGTTAACACCTCGCCCTCAGGCTTGGCACCATCGCCGCCGCCAATTTCAGCCAACTGGCCGGTTGTCAAAGTTCGATCTAGCGAAGCACTCTTCGCAACGCGCGAAGTCGTTGCCACACAACAGCTTTAGGCAAGCTCATCGCCATGGTTTGCATGCATCGCTCCAGCCAACCGTGACGGTTTTGCAGCCGTTGAAGTGCTTTTTCAATATCCTGCCGGATGGCCTGTCCATAAGCGGTTTCAGCCTTTACCACGGCTTTCCGTAGCAACACCAACGAAGGATTCATCATGGCCAGGTCAATGATGTCGCGGTTGAAAACGCCGTCGTCTCCCCAACGATCCGAATTCGCCAGCAGCTTGCTCGTAGCCATGTCCAGCGGTGTCAGGGTCGCAACACCACACACCTCATCGCTGGCTCCCGGGTCTGCAAGTTCAATGCGGCCTTCAAGAACGATTTCGAATTTGATCATCTGATCGGCCACCCGCAGCATCGTCCGGATGCCGTATTGATCAGCCCGCACCTCACGGGCTTGCGTCAATGGATCAGCGCCTTCGCGGACGATAGCTGCGATGCCATCTGCACCAGTGAGCAACTGACGCAGGTTTCGGTAACTGGCCACATCCGACACCAGAAAATCAACATCGACCGACTCACGGAATTCTCCATACCGAAGTGCAATGGCGGTACCGCCCCCAAACAGGCAATGGTTCTCCCGCAACAACTGCCCGTTGAGAACATCGAGGACCTGTGAAATCCGTTGGTGGTGCGGCCTCTCAAACATCGCCACCACGACCCGCAAAGCCTAATCGCAGTGCATCGACCAGTTGTCGCTCTCGCGGCTCCAGTGCTTGACCATCTACATGCCGCCAATTGCGCTCGTAGATGCTGAGCGCTTCCGCCGGAGTCAACGCATCGGTGCCGTGTACTTGCCAGGCGAGCTGCTTGAGTTGCGGATAATCAGCCAGCTTGATGCGCGCAGGAATCCAGCCCTCCCGGTCAGCGTCAGGTACTTCGGTGGCCAAGTCAGCGGGCTTGATGATACCGAAGTCCAGCTTCAGGGCGGCCATGGCGTTGCAGTACGCGCCGATAGTCACCGCAGGCTCGCCGTTCTCGATCCGGTGTAAAGTCACGCGAGACATACCTGCAGCTTCTGCTGCTGCAGTCGCGCTGATGCGAAGCGCTTTGCGATGCGCACGAATTTGCTCGCCCAGTACAATAAGCTTGTCGGCGGCCATGGTTGCGATAGTAGGATTGCGTGCTGGCATAGTGTTTCTCATTTTACACATATTACCAAGAATATCAATAATGAGATACTGAATGTGGGAAGTACCGCAGCACAAATCAGAAAATCCAGCGAAATCGGCGGCGTCCAGCCTGGGCCCGTCAGTCGTCATCCTCGGGCTTGTCCCGGGGATCCAGTGCCCCGCCAGTCGTCATCCTCGCGCATGCGGGGATCCAGTAGGTTCGGGGCCCCTGGATTCCCGCCTGCGCGGGAATGACGAGCCTCATGGATTATTTGGGTTAAATCCGTAATACACCCGCCCCTTCCCGTCATCCTCGGGC
>JBCKMZ010000064.1:0-9009 GCA_038902975.1 Polaromonas sp. | reverse complement strand
CAGCCCTCGTCGTTAACCTGCGTATCAAGGCTGGCCCAGGTGATTTCGGGATTAATCAGCACCAGCGGCTTGTCGCGCTCCTGGCTCACGTCAATCACGATCAGGCGCTCATGCACATCCACCTGCGTTGCCGCCAAGCCTATGCCCTCGGCTTCGTACATGGTGTACAACATGTCATCGACTAGGGTTTGCAGGCGCGCATTAACCGCCGAAACGGGCTTGGCCACGGTGTGGAGACGCGGGTCGGGGTAGCGAAGAATGGGCAGTAAGTTCATAAGTTAGGCCAGCAAGTGTCGCTATTTTCGCAAATTTTCAGGACTTTTCCGGATGCAAGGGCTTATCGAGGTGCATTTTCGTTGCCTAATCAAAGGCTTAGTAGTCCGTTGCGCCAAAATGCTTACATGAAATCCTTTTGACGAAACGGACTACTAGGTAGAAAATCGCCAGTAAATTATCAAGTGACAACAAGCCTAAAAGGCCTTCAAAATGCAAATTATTTCTGCTCGAACGTCTGGTCAGTTGAGTGCGCTATCAATAGCTGCGGTGTTTTTTGCCGCAACGCTGGCGGCAACACTCGGCACGGCATTTGACGCACATGCGCAAAACTTCCCCGTCACTGCCAACCAAAGAGCCAGCGCAACCCAGGTCGCACAAACCGGCATTCCGATAGAAGACCTGCTGCCCAACGCACCCGACAGCTACGTCGTCAAGCGTGGCGACACCCTGTGGGCGATATCTAGCATGTTCCTCAAAAGCGCCTGGCACTGGCCCGAGCTGTGGGGCATGAACCTGCAAGACATTAAAAACCCGCACCGCATCTACCCCGGCCAGCAGCTTTACCTCGACAAATCCAATGGTCGAGCCACGCTGCGTACCAGCCAGGCCGTCGCTGGCGACGGCCCGCCCACCGACACGGTCATCGTATCGCCCCGCATCCGCTCTGGAACACTCGCAGACGCGTCCATACCGACGCTGGCATCCCATGTGATAGAGCCATTCCTGAACGAAGCCATCATCGTCGACGAAGCCGAATTTTCGGGCGCACCACGCATCGTGGCGGCGCAGGAAGGGCGCGTCCTGTTAAGCCGCGGCGACAGGGCTTACGCGCGCGGGCAATCCGGCAGCGCAGGCAGTGGCAAGGCCTTAAGTGATGCAAAAGGCGAGCCGTTCAACTACCGTATATTTCGCAACGCCACCCCCCTGAAAGACCCCACCACACGCGCCATACTGGGTTATGAAGCCCAGTATGTCGGCAGGGCCGAATTGGTACGCGGCGAGTCAGTCCAGCAAGTCACCACCAAAGACGGAAAAACAACGACCAAGATCGTCCCCGCCACGATTGACATTGTGTCGGCCAAGGAAGAAATGCGTGTTGGTGACCGCCTGGTGGCCGAACCCGCTGCCATCTGGGAAAGTTACGTTCCTCACGCACCCACGCTGCCCATTTCAGGCCAGATTGTGTCGGTGTACGGCAGCGCCGTCACTTACGCCGCAGAAAACCAGGTGGTAGTGATTAACCGGGGCAGCAAGAACGGCCTGGAACGCGGCCACGTCATGGCCATCCTGAAAGACAGCCAGATGCTGAATGACCGTACCGATTCAGCCCGCACGCAAATCAAGCTGCCGAACGAACGCAATGGCTTGCTGATGGTGTTTCGCACCTTTGAGAGTCTGTCTTACGCACTGATTTTACAAATCACCGATGGTGTGAAGGTAGGCGACCGCTTCACCAACCCCAACTGATTCCATTTCCAGATCAATACGATATGTTGTTGCTTCGCCTTGCCGTGCTAGAGCACTGTCTGCGGCTTCGCGCCTAATCTCCTATCGATCTGAAAATGGAATAACACGGTAGCAAGCACCTTGGAGTCTGCTGAACTAAAGGCGTGGCTGCGGTTGACGCTGTCCCCCGGTGTTGGCAACGCTACAGCCCGCAAACTGCTGGCCACGTTTGGCTCTGTACAAGCGATTTTTGAGCAGCGCGCGGCCACCTTGAAAGAGCTCGGCAGCGCCAAACTCAGCAACGCCATTGCGCTGCAACCAGCCAGTCTTGATGAGCTGCTAAAAACCACCCAGAACTGGCTGGCCGCAGGCGACGACCGCCACATCGCTGTACTGGGCGATGCCAGGTATCCGCTGGAGCTGCTCAATATCGAAGACCCTCCTTTGATGCTGTATATGCTGGGAGCCCTTGCAAATCTGGCGCAATCAGCTACTGATTCAATAGCAAAATCAGTCACATCATTTACCCAAGGGCAACTGCTGCTGGCCATCGTCGGTAGCCGCAACCCGACACCCCAGGGCGAGGTCAGTGCCCGGCAATTTGCCAAAGCGTTTGCCGAAGCAGGCGTTTGCGTGGTGTCGGGCATGGCGCTGGGCGTAGACGGCGCAGCGCACGAGGGCGCATTACAAGGCGGCGGCACAACCATTGCCGTGGTGGGCACAGGCCTAAATCGCGTGTACCCCAAAAAACACCTAGCCCTGGCGCACCGCATCGCGCAGCAGGGCCTCATCATCAGCGAATTCCCATTGGGCACAGCGCCACTGACTGCCAACTTTCCCAAGCGCAACCGCATTATTTCGGGTCTGACGCAAGGCGTGCTGGTGGTTGAGGCCGGGTTAAAGTCCGGCTCACTCATCACAGCGCGGCTGGCCAACGAGCAAGGCAAAGACGTGTTCGCCATACCCGGCTCGATCCACTCGCCGCAATCACGCGGCTGCCATGCACTTATCAAGCAGGGGGCCAAGCTGGTGGAAACCGCGCAGGACGTACTTGAAGAGTTGAGAATTTCAGTTCCAGCGCCGTCATGGAGTGACGCTGCGCACGATGCGGAAGGTGACGACAGTGAAGAAGGTGACAGCCCCAGCGCCGACAAAGCATTTTTGTCAGCGCTGGGTTTTGACGTGGTCAGCCTGGACGCACTGCAAGCCCGAACCGGCATGGCAACACCCGCACTGCAAGCCCAACTGCTGGAGCTGGAGCTTGATGGCCATGTGATGCGCTTGCCGGGTGGGCTGTTTCAGCGGGTTTCGCGTACCTAGAGTTTTTCATAGCGCGCCAGCGCTTCAGCCCACTCCAAGCGCGCAGCCCGCAGATTGCGCTCCTTGATGTGGCCGTAGCCTTTGATCATTTCAGGAATGCGCGCCACCTCTACCGCAGCGGCGTGATTGTGGGCAGTCAGGTTTGTCAGCAGTTTGTCGATGCTGGCCTTGTACTCGCCTATCAGCGCGCGCTCCATCTGGCGCTCATCGCTACGGCCAAATACATCGAACGCTGTGCCGCGCAGGCCTTTTAGTTTGGCCAGCACTTTAAAGGCGGTCAACATCCACGGGCCAAACTTTTGTTTTTGCAGCTCACCTTTGTCGTTTTTCTTGGCAATCAACGGCGGTGCGAGGTGGTAGTTGAGCTTGAAGTCGCCTACAAACATGGCGTTGACCTTGTTTAAAAACGCAGTGTCGGTGTGCAGCCGCGCGACTTCGTATTCGTCTTTGTAGGCCATGAGTTTGAACAGGTAGCGCGCAACGTTTTGTGTGAGCAGCGTTTTGCCCAAAACACTTTCAAGCTGCTCGACCTTGCGCACAAAGGCTTCGTACTCGCTGGCATACGCAGCGTTTTGATAGGCGACTAGAAACTCAACCCGTTTAGCCACCAGCTCGTCAACGCCCTGACGGGCAGCAGGCATGGCAATGATCTGGCTTGATGTAAACAGTTTTTGCATCGCTGGCAAATCATGCGCAGCACGCCGCCCCCAGGCGAAGGCGGTTTTGTTCTGCTCGATGGCCACGGCGTTCAGTTCAATCGCGCGCATCAGGGCCTCCAGCCCCAGTGGTATCCAGCCCTTTTGCCATGCATAGCCGAGCAGCATGGGATTGGTATAAATGCTGTCGCCCATGAGTTTGGTGGCGGCTGTGTCGGCATCAAAAGCACCGACACCGCCATCACCCACAGTCTTGGCAATTTCAGTCTGACAGGCGCTACCGGGGTTTTGCCATGCGCCGTCAAGAACGAACGATGCCGTGGGCGCGCTGTGGGCGTTCAGCGCCACATGTGTGCGCCCAAGCTGCATACGCGCCAGGGTTTCTTTATTGGCGGTGACTATGGGGTCGCAACCAATGATGAGGTCGGCACTCGCCGTGCCAACGCGGGTCGTGCAGATCTGGCCGGGCTGCGCGCTGATGAGCACATGGCTCCAGGTACTGCCACCTTTTTGCGCCAGGCCTGCCGCGTCCTGCGTGACGATGCCCTTGCCTTCAATATGTGCCGCCATGCCCAGCAGCTGGCCTATGGTGATGACACCCGTGCCGCCTACGCCTGCGACGACGATGCCCCACACAGGTTGGTCTTTGTCGAGCATCGGAATAGCAGGATCGGGTATCTCGCCCAGCTCAAACGGATTGAACCTTTTGTCGGTCTTTGACTTCTTCTTGAGCTGCCCGCCCTCCACCGTCACAAAGCTGGGGCAAAAACCTTTGACGCATGAAACGTCCTTATTGCAGCTGCTCTGGTTGATCTGGCGCTTGCGGCCAAATTCAGTTTCCAGCGGCTCAATGCTCATGCAGTTGGACTGCACGCTGCAGTCACCGCAACCTTCGCACACCAGCTCGTTAATGACGACACGCAGCGCCGGATCTACCAGCGTGCCGCGCTTGCGGCGGCGGCGCTTTTCATTCGCGCAGGTCTGGTCGTAAATGATGACGGTGGTACCTTTGATCTCGCGAAACTGGCGCTGTATGGCATCGAGCTCATCACGGTGGTGCATGGTCACACCTTCGGCCAGTTTCACATCCTCATATTTTTCCGGCTCGTCTGTCACGACCACAATTTTTGCAGCACCTTCGGCACGCATGGATTGTGAAATCTGCACGACTGAATGCCCCTCTGGCCGCTCGCCAATTGGCTGGCCACCTGTCATGGCGACGGCATCGTTGTACAGAATTTTGTAGGTGATGTTGACACCCGCTGCAATGGATTGGCGAATCGCCAGCAGCCCGCTGTGGAAGTAGGTGCCATCACCGAGGTTGGCAAACATGTGGGTGTCAGTGGTGAAGGGTTGCTGGCCCACCCAGGGCACGCCCTCGCCGCCCATTTGCGTGAAGCCCATGGTGCTTCTATCCATCCACAGCGCCATGTAGTGGCAACCAATACCGGCCATAGCGCGTGAACCTTCAGGCACCTTGGTCGATGTATTGTGCGGGCAGCCCGAGCAATACCATGCCGTGCGGTCGCTGTTCACCACCAGCGTGGCGAGTGATTGTTCTTTGGCTTGCAACACCGCCAGACGCGCGTCGATGCGGGCCAGCATGTCGCTATCCACACCCAGCTTTTTAACCCGTGCTGCAATCGCTTTGGCGATCAATGCGGGCGACAAATCGGCGTTGGCGCGCAACAAGGTGTTGGCCGTTGGGTTGGGCATGCTCCACTCGCCACCCTGGTGGTTGCCGGAATCATCAAACTTGCCAACGATGTTGGGCCGCACATCAGCGCGCCAGTTGTAGAGTTCTTCCTTGATCTGGTACTCAATGACTTGACGCTTTTCTTCAACCACCAAAATCTCTTGCAGGCCAGTCGCAAATTCGCGCGTCAGCTGCGCCTCCAGCGGCCAGACCACACCGACCTTGTGCAGGCGGATGCCGAGCTGCTGGCAAGTAGCATCATCCAGGCTCAAATCTATCAAGGCCTGGCGCGTGTCGTTATAGGCCTTGCCACTGGCGATCAGACCGAAGCGGTCTTGCTTGCCTTCAATCGCGTTGTAGTTCAGCCGGTTGGCACGGATGTAGGCCAGTGCGGCATACCATTTGTAGTCAAACAAACGCTGCTCTTGCTCCAGCGGTGCATCGGGCCAGCGAATGTGCAGGCCACCCGGCGGCATTGCAAAGTCGGTCGGGATTTTGATCTGCACGCGCTCAGGGTCAATCATGGCGCTGGCGGATGACTCGACGATTTCTTGAATCGTCTTCATGCCCGCCCACACGCCGGCGTAGCGGCTCATGGCAAAGGCGTGCAAACCCAAGTCAAGAATTTCCTGCACGCTGGCCGGGAAGAAAACCGGCAGGCCACAGGCCTTGAAAATATGGTCGCTTTGGTGTGCGGCGGTTGAGCTTTTGGCGGTGTGGTCGTCACCGGCAATCGCAATTGCGCCACCCCAGGGCGTGGTGCCGGCCATGTTGGCATGCTTGAACACATCAGAGGTGCGGTCCACGCCCGGCCCCTTGCCGTACCAGATACCGAACACGCCATCGAACTTATTGGTGCCCGGTGGCGCAAAGCCAAGTTGCTGCGTACCCCATACCGCCGTGGCGGCCAGCTCTTCATTGACCCCCCGGTTGAAAAACAATGTTGCGCTGTTTTAAATACTTGGCCGCCTTCCACAAGGCTTGGTCATAGCCACCGAGTGGTGAGCCGCGATAGCCCGAAATAAAACCCGCCGTGTTTTTGCCTTGCTGCTTGTCGCGCAACTGCTGCAACATCGGCAGCTTGACGAGGGCTTGCACGCCGCTCATAAAGGCATAGCCGTAGTCAAGGCTGTATTTGTCGTCAAGCGTGACGGTTTCCAGCGCTTTGCGAATGTGCTCGGGTAGGGGGGCGTTCATGGTTTTGTTTCCAGGTGGGGCTGTTGCCGCCTTGTGGGTGGCATAAAAAAGCACGCACTCCGGATAGGGGTGCGCCTCTACGATAAGTCAAAGTGTATGCCCGTGACGCTGATAAGTCTTTGCTTTCTTTGCCCCATTTACAAACGGGTCAAGACATGCGCACCGTGCCATGTGCGGGGACCGTGCTGCGTCTTGTGCGCAATGGCAACGGAGCTCGCCACCGTGTCACCGTGGTGCCGGTCTGGTTTGGCGCAGCAAAGAGGGCAAACGCCGCGCGGGCTGTGGTTTGCGCCGGAGGCGATGGCGCTGGGCGGGGTCATCATCTGTCGCAGAGCTAGGGCAATATTCAATCAGCGCCAACACTCCAGCGCGTTCAATCCTAGACAAGCAGCGCTTCCAGCCCTTTTTTTCTCGACAATCTGAAGCAATTTCGCGGCGGCACCGCTGGGGTGTTTATCCGCCGTCGCTGACTCCCACTTTTGCACGGTTGAAACGCTCACATTCAAGAATGAGGCAAACACGGATTGGCTGACCTTTGCAATGCTTGTGCGGATGCTCACCACACGCTCGGGTGGGTAAGCGGGAGGCTCCTCGCAGAGTGCCTGAACGTGAGCCATGTCCAGCTTTGACATGATGCCGTGTGCATGGAGCCCTTGCGCTGTCTCAAGCATCTCCCTGAGCATACGGGCCTCTTCACTGTTCTTTTTTGACATTACAAATCTCCTTGAGTTCACCAGATGCTTTCATCTGATCGAGTTTTTCCACACTTTGCGCATGCAGGCTGCTGGCAATCACCTTCACCGCATCCACCACAGCATCGGGGAAGTCTGCGCCCGGCGCACTTTTCTCACGCCCGACCAAGAAGATGATCGCGTTCAGGTGTTGCTTGGCTACGAGCGTTCGGGTCGAACCACTCTTGCCTTGTCCGGCAACCGCGATCCGTTTCTTGCAGACCCCGCCACCCAAGTCCGCTTCATAGCGCCCCTGTGCGATTTCCAGGGCGGCTGCGCAAAGAAGATCGTCGCTCAATAATTTCTTCGCCCAGCGGTCGAACGTCTTTGTCTTGAAAACTCTTTTACCGGGCATGAAAAATTGTAGCACAAGGTGCTATAGTATTAAAAATAGAAAGCACCATACGGCCCTCGCCATCCTCACTTAGGCCACAGCACCCACAGGCGTAGCGGCTGATTGATTTTGGCGGCAAACTCGCCTGCTTCAAAACCCGTGCCGGCAAAATAATCAGCCCTCACAGCACCGACGATGGCAATCCCCGTGTCCTGTGCAAACACCAGCTTTTGGAGATTAGCCGCAGCCCCGCGCGAAGCCAGCCAGACCGGCGTGCCGTAGGGAATGCTGGCCGGGTCTACAGCAATCGAGCGGCCTGGCGTTAGCGCCACACCTTGCGCACCTTTGGGCCCGAAGGCGGCATCCAGATCATTGAGTGCTTCTTCTTTAAAAAAGATGTAGCGTGGATTGCTCCACAGCAATTGCGGCACGCGTTGCGGGTTTTGCGCGGCCCAGGCCTTGGTGGCATCTGGCCACGGGTTGATTTTGGTCACGCCTTGGGCTGTGAGCCACTGGTTGATGCTGCGATAGGGCTGGTCGTTGGAACCCGCAAACGCGACGCGGGTGGTGCGCTGGGAGCCATCAGCCTCGACGATGC
Source organism: Polaromonas sp. (assembly GCA_038902975.1). Taxonomy (GTDB): domain Bacteria; phylum Pseudomonadota; class Gammaproteobacteria; order Burkholderiales; family Burkholderiaceae_C; genus Polaromonas. Next base: position 755 of record JBCKMZ010000064.1, on the reverse strand, counting down.
TGATACGGCCTGAGCCCTGAATATGCAGCAGCATGGCATCAATCGGGTCAGCCAGGTACGCAATCTCGCGGCCTCTTAACGCGGCCCTGGCTTCGGGCAGGGTATCAATCTCCTGGCGCGAAAACCAGGGCTTGCGTGTGCCAAAGCCGCTTGAAGCTGCGGGGGCTTTGTACAGCGGCACTTCATAGCCATTACCTGGCTGGCGGCTGGCCTTGAGCAGCGGCTCGAAGTAACTCGTTAGCTGACCCTCTGCCACGCCCTGCGATGATTCAACCCGATACGGTTGCAGGCGCGACATCATCCACACGCGCTGCTCGTCACCGGAGGCAATGCTCAGGCGCCGCACATCAGTACACAACGGGGCAAAGGTGCTGCCGGGCCGCTCGCAGCTTTTCAGCCATGCGTTCCAGGCTTCGAATAATTTGTCGTCATCAAAGCCGGGCAAATCGGTCCAGCGTACCGCCACCCAACGGCTTTTGCCCAGTCCAAGTGTTGGCGGCAAGGCTGCACCCGCGTCCATGCGGTGCGGCGTGCTGGTGCCGGGCTGTGCGTCTGCTTGGCGCTGCATGGGCGGCGTGCTGGTACGAACCGCACACGACCACAACATGCAGGTGACAACGATGACTACACTGGTTCGTACGATTTTTTTAAGCTGTGTCATGGTCTTGTTGTTGGAAGCGTTTGGGGCACTCACAACACCGTGTGCGTCAAAGCTGGCAAACGCAGCCGCTGTAAATCCAACTGCGACTTGTACA
>JBCKMZ010000063.1:0-9255 GCA_038902975.1 Polaromonas sp. | reverse complement strand
AGCGGTTTTGCCCAGCATGATGGTGGCCGAGCAATATTTGTCGTGGCTCATGGCGATGGCGCGCTCTACCGCGCTGGCTACCAGCGCCTTGCCCGTCAGCACAAAATGCATGTGAATTTTGGTGAACACCTTGGGGTCCACTTCGGCCCGCTCAGAACTCAGTTTGACAGAGCAGCCCCGCACATCGTGACGGCCGCGCTTCAAAATCAGCACCACGTCATAAGCGGTGCAGCCACCGGTGCCGGCCAGCACGGTTTCCATGGGACGAGGCGCCAGGTTTGCGCCGCCGTTTTCAGGTTTGGCGGCATCCGGCGCGCCGTCCATCACCAGGCTATGGCCGCTGCCGGTCTGGGCCAGAAAAGTCATGCCCGAGGGTGACCCCGTGGCCGCGCTCGGGCCGGTCCAGCTAACTGTGCATTCCATGAATGTCTTTCTGTTTTCAAAAAACTAACTGACCACTCTAACCCAATAACCCCAACTATGATGGCAGGCTGTGAGAAACACCATGTCATTAGACCAAAACGCCAAAAAAAAACCGCTCCAACCCGCTGATTATTTAAAGAAAATTCTCACCGCACGGGTCTACGACGTGGCCGTTGAATCGGCACTGGAGCCGGCCAAAGCCTTGAGCCTGCGCCTGAAAAACAGCGTGCTGTTAAAGCGCGAAGACCAGCAGCCGGTGTTCAGCTTCAAGCTGCGCGGCGCCTACAACAAGATGGTGCAGTTAAGCGCGGCACAGCTCAAAAAAGGCGTGATCTGCGCCTCTGCCGGCAACCACGCGCAGGGCGTGGCCATGAGCGCGCAAAAGCTCGGCTGTCGTGCCGTGATCGTCATGCCTACCAGCACGCCGCCGCTCAAGGTTGATGCGGTCAAAAGCTGGGGTGCTGAGGTGCTGCTGCATGGTGACAGTTACTCCGATGCCCACGTTCATGCCGTGACGCTGGAGAAAAAGCAGGGCCTCACCTTCGTCCACCCGTTTGACGACCCGGACGTGATTGCCGGCCAGGGCACGATTGCGATGGAAATCCTGCGCCAATTGCAAAGCCTGGGCTCCAGCCGGTTAGATGCCGTGTTTGTTGCCATTGGCGGCGGCGGTTTGATCTCAGGCGTGGCCAACTACATCAAGGCGGTGCGGCCTGAGATCAAGGTGATTGGCGTGCAGATGGATGATTCGGATGCCATGATGCAGTCGGTCAAGGCCAAAAAGCGTATCACCCTGAATGATGTTGGACTGTTCTCGGACGGCACAGCCGTCAAGCTGGTTGGCGAGGAAACCTTCCGCATCAGCCGCGAGCTGGTCGATGAATTCATCAGCGTCGATACCGATGCCGTCTGCGCCGCCATTAAAGACGTGTTTATAGACACCCGCAGCATCGTCGAGCCCGCAGGGGCGCTGGCGGTGGCGGGGATGAAAAAATACGTTGCCAGCCACAAAAAACAGGGCGAAACCTACGCCGCCATTTTGTGTGGCGCCAACATGAACTTTGACCGCCTGCGCTTTGTCGCCGAGCGGGCCGAGGTGGGCGAAGAGCGCGAAGCGCTGTTTGCGGTGACGATTCCCGAAGAGCGCGGCAGCTTCAGGCGCTTTTGTGAAATCATTGGCGAGCTGCCCGGCGGGCCGCGCAACGTCACCGAGTTCAACTACCGCATCAGCGACGGCTCCAAAGCCCATGTATTTGTAGGCCTGACCACTTCGGCCAAAGGCGAGAGCACAAAAATCGCGGCAAATTTCTCCCGCCACGGCTTCAAGGCGCTTGACCTCACGCATGACGAATTGGCCAAGGAACACATACGGCACATGGTGGGCGGACACAGCGCTCTCTCAAAAAATGAGCGTCTGCTGCGCTTTGTGTTTCCCGAGCGGCCAGGCGCACTGATGAAATTTTTGTCTAGCATGCAGCCGGGCTGGAACATCTCGCTGTTCCACTACCGCAACCAGGGTGCCGATTTCGGCCGCATTCTGGTCGGGCTGCAAGTTCCCAAGGCTGACAACAAGGCTTTCAAGACCTTTCTGGACACCCTGGGCTATCCTCATGTTGAAGAAACCGCAAACCCGGTGTACCGGTTGTTTTTGCAGAGCTGAAACTCTATGCCAGCGCTTCGTCGGTTTCCATCAGCGACTTGGCTCCTGCGCGTGCGCAACGCATCAGCGTAGCCGTTTCAGGTAACAGTTTTGCGAAATAAAAGCGTGCCGTCTGCAGCTTGGCAACGTAGAACTTGTCGCTGTTGCCAGCCGCGATCTCGCGCCATGCGACCTGCGCCATGCGGGCCCAGAAAAAGCCAAACACCAGATGGCCGGCAACGCGCAAATAGTCAACCGCCGCAGCGCCCACTTCGTCAGGGTTCTGCAAACCCTTGAAGCCCAGTTCAGTCGTGAACTTGGTCATCTGCTCGCCCAGGACTGCCAGCGGGTTGATGAACTCGGCCATTTTCTCGTTCACGCCTTCTTCTTCAATCAGCGCAGCAATGATCTTGCCGAATTTTTTGAGAGTGGCGCCGTTGTTGCCCAGCACCTTGCGGCCCAGCAAGTCCAGCGACTGGATGGTGTTGGTGCCTTCGTAAATCATGTTGATGCGGTTGTCGCGCACGTACTGCTCCATGCCCGATTCCTTGATGAAGCCATGGCCACCGAAGACCTGCATGCAGGCATTGGTGGCGATGTGGCCGTTGTCGGTGATGAAGGCCTTGACGATGGGGGTGAGCAGCGAAAGCATTTCGCCGCTGTCCTTGCGCACCTTGGCATCAAGGTGGTGGTGCTCCTTGTCCAGCAGCACCGCACAGAAGATCTGCAGCGCGCGCCCACCCTCCGCATAAGCCTTGGCGGTCAGCAGCATCTTGCGTACATCGGGATGAACGATGATGGGATCAGCCGCTTTGTCTTTGGCTTTGACACCGGAAAGGGAACGCATCTGGATGCGGTCTTTAGCGTAGGCCAATGCGTTCTGAAAGGCCACTTCAGTCAAGCCCAGCGACTGGTTACCGACACCCAGGCGCGCCGCATTCATCATCACGAACATGGCGTTCATGCCCTTGTTGGGCTGACCCACCAGGGTGCCGACCGCGCCGTCAAGCACGATCTGGGCCGTGGCGTTGCCATGGATGCCCATCTTGTGTTCCAGGCCGCCACAATAAATCCCGTTGCGCTCACCGAGCGTGCCGTCTTTGTTGACGCGGAATTTGGGCACGATGAACAGGCTCACGCCTTTGATGCCGGGGGGCGCATCGGGCAGGCGGGCCAGCACCAGGTGAATGATGTTGGCGGCCATGTCGTGCTCACCGGCGCTGATGAAGATCTTGTTGCCGGTGATCTTGTAGCTGCCGTCGGCTGAACCGTCAATGATGGGCTCTGCCCTGGTGCGCATCAGGCCGAGGTCGGTTCCGCAGTGCGCTTCGGTCAGGCACATGGTGCCGGTCCATTCGCCCCTGGTCATCTTGCGCAGGTAGGTGGCTTTCTGCTCGTCGGTGCCATGGGTGTGCAGCGCGGCATAGGCGCCATGCGTCAGGCCCGGGTACATGGCCCAGGCCTGGTTGGCGCTGTTGAGCATTTCGTAAAAGCACTGATTCACCACCAGCGGCAGGCCCTGACCGCCAAACTCCGGGTCGCAGCTCAGGCCGGGCCAGCCACCTTCCACGTACTTGGCATACGCTTCCTTGAAGCCCTTGGGCGTGGTCACTGCATGGGTGGCTTGATCGAGCTTGCAGCCCTCGGTGTCACCGCTGATGTTCAGCGGAAAGACCACCTCAGACGCGAACTTGCCCGCCTCTTCCAGCACCGCGACTATGGTGTCGGCATCGATGTCGGCGTATTTGGGCATGGCTTTGAGCTCGTCGGTCACATGCAGGACTTCATTCATGACGAACTGCATGTCGCGTAGGGGCGGGGTGTATTGGGGCATGGATGGATCCTATTTATTTTGCAACAATTCCATGCCTGCTAGCAGTCCTGTCGGACTTTCCCCGCAATTTATTCTCAGTTACTACCCAAGGATCATGGCCAGGCTGGCATCGAGGTGCTCGGAAGGCGGGCGCCTGAAGCCCGAACGGGCAAAGCGTTGCAGGCGACCCACCATAAAGGCCACGATCACGGAGGCCCTGACCTGTGCATCGACCGTCGGCGTAGTTGCACCGCTGGCGGTTGCTGGATCACGCAGGATTTGCTTGAGGCTGGACTCCAGCTTGTCAAAAAACTGGTTCATGCGCTCTTGCAGGCGGGCGTTCTCAAACACCAGGGCATCGCCCACCATGACGCGCGTCATGCCGGGGTTTTTTTCAGCGAACTGCAGCACCATGACGACCAGCTTGCGGGTGCGCACTGAAGGGTCTGGCTCGCGCTCGCCAATCTGGTTGACGAGGGTGAAGACGCTTTGCTCGATGAACTCGATCAGCCCTTCAAACATTTGCGCCTTGCTGGCGAAATGACGGTAGAGTGCGGCCTCACTTACATCGAGCTTGGCTGCCAGCGCCGATGTGGTGATGCGCTCGGCACCTGGCTGCTCCAGCATGGTTGCCAGCGCTTGCAGTATTTGCACCCGGCGCTCGCCCGGCTTGGGCCGCTTGCGCGCTGACGGCTCGACCGCAACAGTTGTGGCATCCGGGCTGTGTACGGCATCAGGCGCTAGTTCGGGCATATGGGTGTGGAGTGTAACCCTCAATGCGAGCGGATCATGGTGCCGAAAGCCTGCTCGGTCAAAATCTCCAGCAGCAAGGCATGCGGCACGCGGCCGTCAATGATGTGAACTGAATTCACGCCGCTCTTGGCGGCATCCAGTGCGCCTGCAATCTTGGGTAGCATGCCGCCGCTGATGGTGCCGTCGGCAAACAGCTCCTCGATGCGGCGCGCCGTCAGGTCGGTGAGCAAATTACCGGCTTTGTCGAGCACGCCGGGGGTGTTGGTCAACAGCACCAGCTTTTCGGCCTTGAGCACGATGGCCAGCTTGCTCGCCACCACGTCGGCGTTGATGTTGTAGCTTTCGTTGTCTTCGCCAAAACCAATCGGGCTGATGACCGGAATAAAGGCATCGTCCTGCAGCGCCTTGACCACGCTCGGGTCAATGCTCACGATCTCGCCTACAAAGCCCACATCGTGCTCTTTGGCCGAGTCTTTGCTGTCCGCCATCTTGAGCTTTTGTGCCCGAATCAAGCCGCCGTCACGCCCGGTCAGGCCAACCGCCTTGCCGCCCGCCTGGTTGATGAGGCCAACAATGTCCTGCTGCACCTGCCCAGCCAGTACCCACTCGACCACTTCCATGGTTTCTTCATCCGTCACGCGCATGCCTTGGATGAATTCGCCCTTCTTGCCCAGCCGGTTCAACGCGGCCTCAATCTGCGGGCCACCACCATGGACGACAACAGGATTCATGCCAACCAGCTTGAGCAGCACCACATCTTCGGCAAAATCTGCCTGCAGCGCCGGGTCGGTCATGGCGTTGCCACCGTACTTGATGACGATGGTTTTGCCGTGGAACTTGCGGATGTAGGGCAGCGCTTGAGCCAGGATTTCAGCTTTGTCGCGCGGGGCAATGTTGCGGGTGTCGGTCATGGGAGTTATGGCTTCAAACAAACAATCGGCAAATTGTGCCGCATCCCGTCGCCATACCCATGCACACAGGTTTGCAGCACCGCCTTGATGGCGGCCACATCACTGTTGTTGTCAGCGGCGCGGCGCAGGGCCTGCAGCTGCAATTCCAAGACCGGCCAGGACAGGTGATCTTCGTGTGCCTTCATGATGCGAGGATGGGCGGTCGGCGTGGGGTCCTCGCCAATCAGCAATTCTTCGTACAGCTTTTCACCGGGGCGCAAGCCCGTGATGACAATTTCAATGTCGCCGTCTGGGTGTGCCTCGTTTCGCACCTTCATGCCCGACAACTCCACCATGCGATGGGCCAGATCCAGTATCCTGACCGGCTCGCCCATATCGAGCACAAACACCTCCCCTCCCGAGGCCATGGCTCCAGCCTGCAACACCAGTTGCGCTGCCTCAGGAATGGTCATGAAATAGCGGGTGACCTCAGAATGCGTCACCGTCAAGGGCCCGCCCGCGGCAAGCTGCTGCCGGAACAAGGGCACCACACTGCCACTGGAGCCCAGAACATTGCCAAACCTGACCATGCTGAAACATACCCCTGGGTGCTGGCTCGAAAGCTGCCCCCGCTGTTGTACCGGTGCTGCAGCCAGCGCCTGCAACACCAGCTCGGCCATGCGCTTGCTGGCCCCCATGATGTTGGTCGGGCGAACCGCCTTGTCGGTCGAAATCAGCACGAAATTTACGGCCCCACTGTCCAAGGCAGCCAGGGCCATGTTGAGCGTGCCAAACACATTGTTGATAATCCCCTCCGCCGGGTTCGACTCCACCATCGGCACATGCTTGTAGGCTGCAGCGTGGTACACAATTTCAGGGCGATACGCACGACATATTTCATGCAGCCGCGAAGCATTGGCGACACTCCCCAACAGCGGTACCAGCAGCACGCCAAGCTCATGGGTCGCGCACAAACCCTGCAGCTCCTGATGAATACTGTACAGACCATATTCGTTATGGTCCAGCAGCAAAAGCTGTCGCGGCACTTGCAACAGAATCTGCCGGCACAGCTCACTGCCAATACTCCCCCCGGCCCCCGTGACCAACACCACTTTGCCAGCCAGTTTGCGCGCCAATAAGGTGGTATTCGGCGGCACAGGGTCGCGCCCCAACAAATCTTCAATCTCCAGTTCCTTGAAATCCTGAACCGTTACGCGGCCACTGGCCAGATCAGCCAAACCCGGCAGGGTACGGACATGAACCGGCAGTGGGCGCAGGCTTTGGAGAATGCTGTTGCGCCGCTCCCGGGATGCGCTTGGCAAGGCCAGCAAAATGTCTGTTACACCCTGGCGGATCACCAACCCCGCAACATCCTCTTGGGAAAACACCGGGACGCCATTGATGCTGCGGCCAACCTTGTCAGCGTCATCGTCGACGAAACCCAACAATTCAAACTGGCCCGAAACCCCCAGTGCGGCTGCCGTTTGCACACCCGCCGTACCGGCCCCAAAAATCAGCAAGCGAGCGTCAGCTTTTTTCTGCTTGTGCCCAAAATCTGCCAACCAGAAGCGCGCCATCGCCCGGCTGGAGCCCACCATCAGCAGAAATATCAAGGGCTGTAGCAGGCCCAAGCTGGGAGGTACAGTTGGCCACTGCTGCCACAGCAGAACGCCCAGAAACAAACCCCCATATACGGCCACGGCCTGCGCAGTAGCCAGCAATGCCGCCTGCCCCGTATACCTGAAAATGGCCCGGTACAGACCAAACCTAATGAAGACAGGTACAGCCAGTGCGGGCGTCAGCGCATACACCCACCACTGCGCACCGCTGGGCCTGTGCAACTCATCCAGGCGCAAAGTAAAGGCCAGCCATGTGGCAGCCAGCGCCATAGCCACATCCAATCCGATCACCACCAAGCGTTTGACGGCACGCGGCCAACCCAGAGCTCTGTTTTGCATTTATCTCCCTGTGCTCCAGTCAACTCTTGATGGCAAAGTCTTCCTTCGTGCGCCCTTGTGCCACCAGCGCCGCAAGCCAACGAGGCATCAAACCGCGCCCACTCCAAGTTTCATTATTCGGCCCCCGGTATTTGGCTGCCAAGGTTGAAGCACTTTTCTTTTTGGCACCAGTGCCCACCCGCTTTGCTGAAACCCCGGCCTTGCCAGCCTTAGCCTTGACTCCACGCCCTTTGCCGGGCTGCAAGTCTTTCACGGTAATACCAAACGCCTGCATCTTGGCGCGAATGTCCTGCACGGTTGAGTGAAACTCTTTAGCCTTTATTTCAGAGGCCTGTTTTTGAAGTTTTTCAATCTGCCTTTGAATATCAATTAAGTTACCCATAATTTACTCCTTATTAATTTAAATACAACGACTCAATAACCTACAGGCTAATTATGGCATCTACCTGAATCCGTGATTTCATAGTTAAATTATCCTGGCTTTGCGCTACGCTGCCTGCAAAGCCAATAGCCGCTACGATGACAGTTATTCATAATGACCTTTACAAAGTGTTTGGCAAGGCAGATGCCTATTATCAAAAAACTATAGGTAACTTCATGCACAAATCAATCAGCACATCCCCTGCTTCGGCCCTCAACGTCAGTTTGATGCAAGGTAGCAATCCGCTGGCCTTGGTGCGTGGCGCGTGTCCGCACGATTGCCCTGACACCTGCTCGCTGCTTACAACGGTCGAAAATGGCGTGGCCACGCGCGTCAGCGGCAACCCCGATCACCCGCAGACTGGCGGTGTGCTGTGCAACAAGGTATCGCGTTACACCGAGCGCACCTATCACCCCGAGCGTTTGCTGCACCCGCTCAAACGTGTTGGCCCCAAAGGCTCCGGCCAGTTCGAGCCCGTTAGTTGGGACGCGGCCCTTGGCGACATTGCCGCCAGGCTCAAGCTGATTGCTGCACGCGACCCAGTGGCCATCGTCCCCTACAGCTATGCCGGCACCATGGGCCAGGTGCAGAGTGAGGGCATGGCGGCGCGGTTTTTCAACCGCCTCGGGGCATCATTTCTGGATCGCACCATCTGTTCAAGCGCGGGCGGCGAAGGCCTCAAATACACGCTGGGCGGCAAGGTCGGAATGCGGGTGGAGTTTTTTGCGGAATCAAAACTCATCATCATCTGGGGCAGCAACTCGATTGGCAGTAACCTGCACTTCTGGCGCTACGCGCAACAGGCCAAGCGTGACGGTGCCAGACTGGTCTGCATAGACCCGCGCAAAAGCGAGACCGCCGAAAAATGCCACGAGCACATTGCACTGCTGCCCGGCACTGACGCAGCCCTCGCGCTGGCGCTGATGCATGAACTCATCATCAACGACTGGCTGGACCATGACTACATCGCACGCTACACCGTGGGCTGGCCAGCCTTGCGTGAGCGCGCACTGCAATGGCCTGCAGAGCGTGCTGCCGCCATTTGTAACATCCCCGCTGAGCAAATCAAATCACTGGCTCGTGACTATGGTCAGTGCATGGTCAACCGGCAGCCTGCCGCGATACGCCTGAACTACGGTATGCAGCGGGTGCGCGGTGGTGGCAATGCGACCCGCGCCATCGCCTGCCTGCCGGCGCTGATTGGCGCATGGCGGCATCGTGCTGGCGGCGTGTTGCTCAGCAGTTCAGGGCTGTTCCCGGTGGACAAGGTGGCGCTGCATAAACCTGAACTACTGAACGGCCACCAGCCGCGCACCATCAACATGACCACCATAGGCAACGACCTGCTGGCCGAAACG
>JBCKMZ010000062.1:0-9379 GCA_038902975.1 Polaromonas sp. | reverse complement strand
ATTGTTAGCCAGTACGTTGAGCTCTGTGGGTGCTAAACCCAACAGTTCAAACAGCTTGCTAAAAGCACGCATAGACGACTCTGACAATTTACCACTATCAACCAAATTAAAAACGTTCAACCTAGCTTGCTGGTCAGTCATGATCCCTGACAAAAAGGCTTGCGGCAGGGTATCTTCTTTGTCCAACGTAGTCGTTTTATCAGCCGCTAGAAAGGTCGACAAACGCGCTTCCTGCAGCGGTATAGCCCAAGGTTCACCCAAGTGGTCAACCGAGCCGGAGCGGGCATCTTCACGCAAAATCAAACGCGCCCAATCGAGTGCCCCCACCAGCACCCAAGACGCCTGTAGCCGAGACCGCTCGGCAGACTCCACCTCGATACCGCGCCACTGCTGCCACAACGCGCTGGCGGCCAAAGTCGCGACCAGCGTAACGGTCAACATGGCGAGTAACAGTGCAGCGCCTTTGCTTCGAGCGCGCCGGGCCAAGCCAGCGCTCATGATTTGTCCCCTCCTAAAGTGGGCCGAATCCAGTCACGCGTCAATCTGCCGCTAATGCCTTCGCCAACAGGCAGCGAGAGTACCAAGCGCACACCATCGGGCAAATTGGTATCCGCCACAGCTGGGTTTATGTTGTCTGCCTGCGCTGCTACATCGCCACTAGACAATGGGTTGGTCCAAGCATCGCGCCGGTAATAAAAAATTTGCCATCGCTCCAATTCGCTGACGCGGACTTCGTATTTTTTATCCGCGTCACCCGGATTTTGGGCCCACTGCGCCGCTTGGGCCCAAGCCGCCTGCAGCTCGCCACGGCTACGCAGCGGTGGTGATTGCCAGCGCAGCCATTGCCCCATAGCGTTTATATTTCGGCTGCTCCACGCCACGACCACCAGCTCACTGGTGCCGGTGTCTTGGCTGCGCCTAAGAATTCGAAGGCCGCGCCCGTCCCAATCCAGCGCCGGCGTTTGCGGTAGCTGCGCTATGGCATCGAGGTCTGCCGACCACTGCGCCAAGCCGGCATGCAACGCTAGAACGCTGTCTGTGCGCTGCTGAACCTGGGCCTGCGCCCGAGTCATGCCATCCAGGCTGCGCCAGCTCAACCCGGCCATCAGGGCCATAATCCCGATCGCCACCAAAAGCTCGATCAAGGTGAACCCGCCAGATGCACAGCTAGATCGACACAACGGGCCGATGCGGTTTTTTCGGCCACCAGGGTCGGTATCGGCGGCTAGCATGTCAGTAGCGCCCGACAATAGTGGACAGCGTCAATAGCGCAATATCGCCATCACGCACCCGCGCCTCAACGCGTAAAAAATTCGGATTAGGTGTCGCCATAGCTGACAGCTTGACAACAAAGCTGCGACCCGCCTGCTCACAGCTTACGACGTTGTCACCTACGGCAGGCATTTGCTTGGCCAAACGAACAGCCATCAAGGCGTTTTCGGCACATAGCTGGGCCAGCAACTGGCTAGCCTGACGCTCTGCATTGTTGGTTAACGCGGCTGTTGCGCGTACACCCGCAGCCAGTGCCACAGCAACGATACCCAGCGCCACAAGCACCTCAATCAGAGTGAACCCGGCGGCTCTTAAAACTCGCCTAGCGCGCGTATTCATGGCGCATTCATTGCGTAATAAGCGCCATACCAGGCTGCACCGAAAACGGCTTGACGCCATCAGTCACAACCCGCACGCTGCGCTCGGGCTCTGAAATCGACAGCAGACGAATTTGTTGCGGCCGGATAATGGGCTCTGGCCCCAGCACGACCACGCCTGAATCCGCCGCTCGCACATCATTACCCAGCCAAGTTGACGGCATGCTGGTACCAGTTAGCCCCTCGAAAGTAAACCCGCTGGGCGTGGCGCGCCAGCTTACCGCTGTGGCACTCATACGCGACTGCGCACGTGCCGACTCAAACAGTGCCGCCAGCCGCTGGGCTTCGCGCTCCAATTGAGTCGCAGAAGAGCTGCGCATTGCTAAACCCACACCAGCGGTAGCCACAGCCATGATGACGATGACCACCAGCAACTCGAGCAGCGTAAATCCGCTAGCGCCACGCTTACCCGCTAAGGGAATTGGCAATTGCGAAAGTACCACCCACTCGTCATTGCGAGCGAAGCGCGGCAATCCATGACTCGGCGCACTACTGCCAGCTACCAATATCCGCATTTTTGCCCTCGCCCCCCGCTTGCCCATCGGCACCAAAGGACAAAACATCTATCTCGCCCTTAATGCCAGGGTTCAGATAGTGATAGGGCTGGCCCCAAGGGTCTCCCGGCAGCTTGTCTAGGTAAGGCCGCCAATTAATAGGTGTAGGTCCAGCGCTAGGTTTGGCGAGCAGCGCTTGCAGGCCCTGCGCCGCCGTCGGGTAACGCTGGTTGTCAAGCTTGTAGAGTTTGAGCGCTTGCATCAAGTTATTGACATCCGTCTTAGCAGCCGCAGAGCGTGCATCGTCGGCACGATCAAGCACATTGGGCACGATGAGCGCCGCCAGCACACCAATGATGACCAGCACCACCATCAGCTCAATCAAGGTAAAGCCTCGCGCCACCGCGCTCAGGCCGCGTGCTCGAAAACCGGCAAAATAGACTTTTGATTTGTTCCGCATGGGTTCCATGATAATTCAAGGATGCTGATGACAAATACTCATAGTTCGTGGTTGCCCAAAGTTGTTACCTTTGCGTTGTCGGCGGTAGCGGCGGCCAGCGTGGTTTACTGGGGTTTGAAGGAATGGCGCATAGTAGCGCCGTTAGACGTTTCGACAGCACTTTCAAAACCCGCCCCGGTCACAACCGGCATGGTCGCCCGCGCATTGGGCGGCCGAATGCCCTCAACTGTAAGCAATACGGCAGCCGCACCCAGCACCCGCTACGCCTTGGTCGGCATTGTTGCGGGGCGATCCGGCGGCGGCGTTGCCTTAATCTCGGTCGATGGTAAAGCTGCCAAGCCGGTGCGCGTGGGGGCTTTTGTTGACGACAGGCTAATCCTGCAATCGATCGAAGGCCGCCGCGCACTGCTTGCTGGCGGCGTTGATAAGCCTACTGAAATCATCTTGGATCTGCCAAAACCTGGAAAATAGGGCTGTTTATCAATACGCTGGCAGACAAATCAAGTCTGCAAAGTGACTAAAGTTTTTCCGTATCTGGCCGATATACAGAGGATAATCCCACCTCACAGGAGTTGATCATGCTCACACAATCTCATCATGTCGCACGCATTCTTTTTGCAGCAGCCATTGCAATGTCCGCCTCTGCTGTGCTGGCACAGCCAGCCTCCACCCCGGCGACCCACGCCTTTGCAGCATCCAAGCCGATTGCGGGACGTTACATCGTGGTCTTCAAGAGCAGCGTGCGCGATGCCGCAACCGAGACCGCCAACGTGATGCGCGGCGCTGGTGGCCAGTTGCATCACACTTATTCCAACTCAATCAAGGGTTTTGCCGCCACTTTGTCGGATGCTGCGCTGCAAGGCATGCGCAACAACCCCAATGTCGATTACATCGAGGCCGACCAGACGGTCTCGCTCAATCAGGCGACGCTGCAGTCACCGGCCACTTGGGGACTGGACCGCATTGACCAGACTGCCAAAGCGCCGAACAACACATACTATTACTACTACACCGGCGCGGGCGTGAACGCCTTCATCATTGACACGGGCATCCTCGCCGCTCATAACGAGTTCACTGGCCGTTTGAAGCCTGGCTACAACGTGATTGCCGACGGCAACGGCACCAACGACTGCAATGGGCACGGCACGCACGTCGCCGGTACGGTGGGCGGCACAACCTGGGGCGTGGCCAAGGGCGTTTCGCTGATTCCTGTGCGCGTGCTTGATTGCGCTGGCTCTGGTTCTTACAGTGGCGTGATGGCCGGCATCGACTGGGTGGCTGGCAGCACGCTGCGACCGTCCGTCGCCAACATGTCGCTCGGCGGCGGGAAGTCCTTGGCCCTGAACGCTGCCGTGGCGGGCGCCGTGAGCAAAGGCGTCACCATGGTGGTGGCGGCCGGTAACAGCAACGCCGACGCCTGCCGCTACTCGCCGGCCTCCGAGCCCAGTGCCATCACTGTGGCTGCCACGACCAGCAGCGATGCCAAGCCCTCTTGGTCCAATTACGGCAAGTGCGTCGACATTTTTGCCCCCGGCAGTAGCATCACGTCAGCTGGGATTGCCGGTGACACGGCTGAAGCTACCTACAGCGGCACCTCCATGGCGGCACCCCACGTCGCCGGGGTCGCTGCACTGGCACTGCAAGCGAATTCAGCTGCCACACCTGCTGCCGTCACAACTTTCCTGATCAACAACGCCACGCTCAACAAGCTCACTTCCATCGGACGCGGCTCGCCGAACCGGCTGGTATTTTCGATAGCCGCAGGCTCGCCGTAGACCGTTGCAGTCAAGTCCTAAAGTGGGTATTTTGAACGTAATTTACCGATAGTCTTTCGGTTTTTCTGGCTCTACCAACCAAGTTCGCTATGCGAACCGATGCGCACCAGCCGCAGGGTGTCATCGTCTGGTTTCTCGTAGATCAGCACTACGTCAGGCTTGATGTGACAGTCCCGCTGGTCTTTCCATTCACCCGTCAGCGCATGATCGCAGTAACGCGGTTCAAGTACCTGATCGTTCGCCAGTGCATTCACGATGGGAAACAAGTCAACATCGAGCGTTGCGCGATGTCGGCCCTTGCCTTCACGCTTGTAATCGCGCTTGAACTGGCTTGTCCATTCAATCGCCCGCATCCAGGGCGGCTTTCAGTTCTTGAATACTATTGACGCGCGGCAGATTGCCAGCGCGCGCTTCCTTCATTGCCGCAATGGTCGTGGCATTGGGTATCAGCGGATCGAAAGGCAGGGCGTGCTCATGCGCAATCTTCGTCAGCAGCAGACGCACCGCATCGGACACGGTAAGACCCATAGCGGCCAGCACGGCGGCCGCCTCTTCTTTGATTGCCCCGTCGATGCGGGTCTGTACCAGATGGTTTGCAGCCATGATCGTTTCTCCTTGCGTTGCGTGAATTGCATTGTAATTCAGGAACCGTTGGACAAGTTAACCGTACCATTCCCGAACGGCTATTGCAGCGTCAGCAGATTTCCCTGAAATACCGGATTGTTGAGGTCGAGTCTGACCCATGGGTATTCGCAATGGTCGGCAGTAGCGGCGGCCAGCGTGGTTTACTGGGGTTTGAAGGAATGGCGCCCAAAAAACCCTACCGAAACACCCAGTGCCGGGAGATGAAAAAGTTGAGCACCGGCATCAGCATTTCTACGCCGATTTTGCTGACCGTTTCATTAACGCCGATTTTCGTCAAGGCGCTTAGCAGCACGGTCGAGATTAAGGTGGCAGCAACCCACAGCGCAGCGTAGCGCCAGCTTGAGCGCAGCCAGTCTGCCAAGTTCTGGGGTCTGGCAAAAGTCCACAAATAGTTCCCGGTATAGGCTGCTACAGCCCCGAAAAATCGGGCCAGTACGTTGGCTGGCACCAAGCCGACATCCATGGCACGCAACAGTGTGAAGATGCCAACGTCAACACCCAGCGCAAAAACTCCGACCGTTCCGTATTGCAGAAATTGTTTAAGCACAGAACGGTTCATTGCTTTGTCTCTTTTGTCAGACGTTGCGCCCATCGGTCATTAGGAAATTCGTGTAACAGTCGCTTGCGGGCGCTTTCGGCCTCAGCCATCTTGCCAGACTGCTGCGCCAGTTGTGCCTGAGTGTAAAGCGACTCAGCCAACCAATAACCGTGGTAGTTGGCGGTTAGCTCACGGTAGCGCTGCAAGGCGGGATCCATCTGGTCCGCTTGCTCATAGGCTTTGGCAGTCCAGAACAGCGCTTCCTCTTTTTTTGCATCGCTCTTGCGGCTGGTGTATGCGCGATCAAACTGGCTGGCGGCTTGAAGGAATTGATTGGCTCGCATCTGCACCCAAGCACCTGAGTAAATACGCTCTGGATTATTAAGATGAAACCAAAGCCCCAAGCCAATCAATATCAGGGGCCAAAGCGCTGCCAGCCAGTTTGTCGGCCAAGGTTTATTAGTTGCTGCAGCTTGCAAATCCGTTGCTGTCAAACAATTTGACCGAGCAATATTTTTTGCCCGTAAATCGCCCCAAATCAGCGCGCCAAGTAGCAACAAACTTATCAGCGTGGCAAACATACCGACCATGCCAATGGGTGTGTGACCGTATTCAAGAACAACATCTGCATCTTCCGGGACGACGAGCATGAAGCCCGGTCCCGCGAGGTAAATCTCCCCCTTGCTGACCAAATGCCAGCGTGGATGCCAAGCCATGCGCACCAGATGCGCGGCACCAACAGCTTCAGTTCGCCAACGCAGGCTATGGCGCTCCATCTTCAAATCGTGAATGCGTGCTGTGCTGGTGGCTGTCGCAACAGATGGCACAGCACCATCATGAAACACTGGCAATTCGCGGGCAAACTGCTCGCGTGAGCGAAACCACTGAAAGCTCGCTTCCATCCAACCCTTTTGGGGTAACCAATGCAGTGGCTGGTTTGTCAGATCAACCAGTTGGGAGGTGAAATTGTTCAGCCTGTACACGTAAAAAGGCGGTGCGCTGGCAACCTGCGTAAACGTACTCGACGCTGCAAAGGCCTGATGGGTTTCGTCATTGCGAATCAGCACCTCGTTAGCGTGCAAAAAATTCATGTGTTTACCAGCCATTTCGAAGTCCAGGCTGGCACTGGGAAACCTTGCCAAGGGCGACGACGGATGTCTGGACACCTCGCTTTGCAGTTGATAAATGGCCGGGCTGACGACGCTGGACTCCATGTAAAGCCCTTCGAGCACCGGCCGACTGCCCAAAAACATTGGCAAGGCCTCCAATGCGCGCGTTGACCCTATATCGCTGTTGGCTGGATCGTGTTCAAACAGCAGGCGAGGACTGTCAAGCTTGCCCGACAGCGCCGGAAATAGTTGCGACAGCCGCTGCCATTGCGGCTTAGCTTCCAATCCGCTGTGGTTCCACAGCCCCCAGTCGGGCGCGGCTACAACGCTCAAACTTATCCACGCAGCCAAGGCCAATGCCCCTGCTGCGGCCAACATGGACAAACCCCAACGCGACACAACGGGCAAGACGTTGGCCAAGCGCAACAGCAAAGCGCCCCAAACCCAAGCGCAAGCCAAACCGCCAAACAGCCAGACAAATGGGAAAAATCGGATATTGGCTAGGCCGATGCTGCTTCCGGCTAAAAACCCCGTAGCTCCGAGGATGGCTGCACTGGCCATCCAGCCAGCGTGGTGCAGACTGCGATCAACGTCCGGGGTGCTGGGCAGTTTGCGCCGAAGAAAAGGAGTCAACTGCATCAGACCCAACAGCAAAGCCGCCACCAGCCCAGCCAGTAGTACAGGCTGCACTGGCCTTGGCAGAAGGTCTTGCCAATTGCTGACTTCAAACAAGGCATCATTGGGGATCGTGATGCCATGCATTTGCAACATCGGCCAAAGCCAGCCCGCCAGCAGAAAAAAAGCCAAACTGTGGCCCAAGATCAGCAAACGAAGGTTGCGCAAAAAATACTTGCGGTCAAACAAAAATGCTGTGGTGGCAAACCCGGTAATCAGCAAAGCAAAGCCGTGTGAAAAACCGGTAGCCGCCTCCAGCAGCGCGGCCAGCCACCAGTGACGGCCGGTGGCAATAGCGCGCTGCCAAGCAAACAATGCCAAGACCGAAAACAACATGCCGTAGCTGTAGGCAAATTCACCGGCCAGGGTGGAGAGCAAATTACCGCCCCAGATCGAGTTCTGTTCATGCAACAAAAAAGTCAAGCTGGCCAGAACACCCCAAATCGCAACCACACGGCGCAGTTGCAACAGGTACACACTACCCAACCAAACAGCCCCCGGAAGCGCCATGGCCGCAGCAAACATGCCAATTTTCATAGCCGGTGCAAAGGGCAGAACCGCCGCAAGCCCGGCAATGGTAATGAATGGCATCGGGAAGTAGTACGACAAAAATGGTGTGCCGGCAAAGACCTCGGGCATCCAAGCGGTGATATGCCCTTGTGGTAGCAACTCATGCGCATAGGTCCAGACGTAGAGTAGGTGCGAAGCAGCGTCACCACCGGTTGGCAAATTGCCCGAGAGCAAGAAGTCGACCCCCAGCAATGAGGCTACGATCCAGGCAGCACCCAAGACGACTATTAAATTAATAGCGCCTCTAGCAAGCACAGTAAGCGCTGAGCCATGAAAAGCAGGTGATATTTTCAGCATCAGTGCGAGGCCGGTTGGCCATGGCGATTCACCTTGGCAGACCAAAGCAAACCGCCAAGCGTCACAAGCCCCCCCAAACCGGCCAACAGAGTGGCCCAAACCATCATGTACTTGCGCACCCAGACAAGCCAGCGGGGCGTCTGCTCTTGACCGCGCACGATGCCGTCGGGAACGATCTGCATGCGCAATTCGCCAGTCGCAGTTTCATGCACCAACCACGCCCCGGCCTGACCTGCTCCGCTATCAAACACCAGTGGTGCGCCCGTCGCCCATACATGACGTTTGGAGTTGGGAGGTGGCTGTGGGGCTGCCAACGGTAGAGCCAGGCCCTTGACGCCTTCATAAGGCAGCACAATGCCATAGGTCGCGGCGATCTTGTCGGCGCGGGCGTCCGGTTGAGAAATGATCAGTTGCCGAGCGTCGCGCTGTGCCGGTAACGGGTGCTGCGCCAGAGCCGGTGTCTGGCGCCAAGCCAGGTGAGCGAAGCGCCCTCCGGCCTGGTCATACAGAACCAGCAACAGCGGATCAGCGCGGCCAATGGCACCGTCCGGTGCAGGCGACAGGCGGCGACTACTGAGCGATTTCCCGGGGGCAAGATAGGCCGCATTGCCGGAGAGAATTTGTACAGCTTGCCATTGGGCCGATCGGTCAAGCGTCCACGCGGACAGCTGGTAGGCAGCTTCGGTGCCAGTGTTTCGAATGGCGATGTCATTGGCCGTGAAGTTGATCGAAAAGCCGATTGAACCTGCTTGTGCGCTTGACCAAGCAAAAGCCAGTAAAACAAGAATTGTTTTGCTCAACATGAAGCCAAACGTTGTGATGTTCTAGTTCGGTTTGTCCATAAAAAACCGCCCAGAAGGGCGGTTTTTTGTTCAAACGGGCATCCTGTGTTAATTAACGCAAGGCGTCAAACTTGTCGCTCCAGGGGCAGGCGCTCCACCAAACGGATCACATGCCAGAAGTGATCCGACTGCCACACTTGTTGCACCGCTCGGTACGCTGGTGGCGGTTGTAACTGAAGCGCCACCACCGTTGACGTTAAACGATCCAGTACCTGTTGCAACGCACATCGACGCACTAGCTACGCCGGTGACGTACCCCACGGCTGAAGCCAGTTGAACCTTGCAGATTCCGCTAAATGCAATAGTGGTGGTGGTTGTAGTCGTT